>DLKK01000064.1:7281-21256 GCA_002478955.1 Treponema sp. UBA7590 | reverse complement strand
ATTATTTCATCCGCTGGTTTTAGCAAGCATTTTTGTCGCATTTATTCTTTATTCAGGAATAATTCCTGTCAAAAATGTAAACAGCTATTTTTCTCTTTTGGAGTTCAGGAATCTTACAGAAATTTCTGGAACAGTTGTATCAAATCCTGTGAAAACTTCAAAAGGAAAATATTACAGGCTAAAAATCAGGCTTTCTGAGGCAAAAGACAAAAAAGGAGCATCAGCAAACGCAGGTGGAATTATTCAGGTTCTTGTGCCGACTGCGCAAATAGAAGCTCATTTTCCGGGAAAACTTTTTACTGCGGTAAGGGAAAATAAATATGTGCTTTGTGAGCAGGGAAGTATTTTGCACGCAACAGGAAAAATTCTGGATGAGAACCTGTTTATTGCTGAAAATGTTGAAAACTTAAAAACCCGCAAAGAAAATTTGTTCCAGAGATTCCTGAAAATCAGGGCGCTCCTTAGAATTCAGTTCAGGCGGCTGATGTATGCCTGGGGAGCGGCTGGAGGATTGCTTTTGGCTCTTCTTTCGGGAATCCGGGAATACACAGATAGTGTTGTCAGTGAAAATTTCAGGAGCGCAGGACTTTCCCATGTTTTAGCGCTTTCTGGAATGCACTTGAATTTATTTTCAGGAATTGCCGGCAAGACCGCAAGGAAATTTATATCCGCAAAAAAAGCGATGTTTTTTCAGTTGCTGGCGATTCTTTTGTTTGTGTTTTTTGCAGGATTTTCACCGTCTCTTTTCCGGGCTTTTTTATGCACTGTGATTTCTTTTCTTGCGGTTTCCCTGAAATTAAAGGATTTTCCTATGATTCTTGTTCTTTCACTTTCATTTTTGATTCACGTTTCTTTAAAACCAGAGGATATGTTTGAAATTGCATTTATCTTAAGCTATTCAGCCTTGGCAGGAATTCTTCTGATGTCTGAATTTTTTAAATTTCTTCTTATTATAAAAACTCCGGAAAAACTTACAGAATCAGTAAGCGCAAGCATAGGTGCGCAATTTTTTACAGCTCCAGTCTCCTTGAAGTTAATGAACACATTTGCGCCTGTCGGAATAATTTCGACAGTTGTGATTTCCCCGTTGATAAACATATTTTTTTATTCCGGGCTTTTTTTGATAATAATTTGCTTAATATTTCCATTTTTAGTTCCAGCCGCTGCATTTTTTCTGAAAATAATTTATAATCTAATCGCTCTTATTGTATCAATATTTGCGAAATTTCCATTATATTCAGCAGGATTTTAATATGCCAAAACTTAATCACCCGGACTATAATTCACCGGCAGCCTTAAAAAAATTTCTGGAAAGCAACTCAATGGCAATGCAGAAGAAATTCGGGCAGAATTTTCTTTTGAACCAGAATGCACGTGAAAAACTTGTGGATGCCCTTGAAATTTCAGAAGGAACTAAAGTCTGGGAAGTGGGACCTGGGCTTGGCGCAATGACAGAGGAAATTTTAAGCCGTGGCGCTGAACTTACAGTTTTTGAGATTGACCGTGGATTTGCGAATTTTATAAAACAGTTTTTTTCTGACTATATTGAAAGTGGAAAACTCAATGTGGTTGAAGGTGATGTACTGAAGACGTGGAAAAAAACACTGGAAGAAAAAGGTTTGCCTGAACGTTTCTTTGGAAATCTTCCGTATAACATTGCCGCAACATTGATTGCCGATACGATTGAGAACAATGTACGTTTTGAAAAGGCGGTTTTTACAGTGCAAAAAGAAGTCGCGGCCCGGGCTTGCGCAAAACCTGGCTCACCGGATTATTCATCTTTTTCAATTTTGTGCCAATGGGCTTATGACTTGAAACCTTTGATGGATCTCGCTGGTGGAAATTTCTGGCCAAGACCAAATGTTGATTCCCGGGCTTTTTGCATGAACAAAAAAGATGATTTTCCGCGTTGTGAAAATCCGGCATATTTCATGAAACTTCAGCGTTCTCTTTTTTCTTCCCGACGGAAAAATGTGCGGAACAATCTTTCAATTTTTCTTTCTGACAATGAAAAAGCTTTGGCTGCGCTTGCAAAAGCAAAAATTGATCCTTCAAGACGCGCTGAGACTTTGTCGGTTGAAAACATACTGTTATTGTCGGACATACTGAATGCTGATATAATTTAATAACCTATGGATGAAATGATTAAAACTAACATTGAAAAAATAAAAACACAAATAAAGGAAGCCGAAAAAAAGGCTGGAAGAAAAGAGGGAAGCGTAAAACTTCTTGCGGTAAGTAAATTCCATCCGGTTGAAGCTGTTTATGATGCAATCGCTGCTGGCCAGCTTGATTTTGGCGAGAACCGTGTCCAGGAAGCTTTTTCAAAATTTCCTGAGGTTTTTCAGAAATTTCCAGATGTGAATCTTCATATAATCGGGCAGCTGCAGACAAACAAGGTGAAAAAAGCTGTTGAGCTTGCTTCTATGATTGAGTCTGTTGACCGCCTGGATCTTGTAAAGGAAATTGAAAAACAGTGCGCAAAAATTGGAAAGAACATTGAAATTCTTCTGGAATTTCATACAGGCGAAGAGTCAAAATCAGGATACAAGACTGTTGAAAGCCTTGAGGAAACTCTGGAATTCATTGCACAGGGAAATGCTCCCCATGTGATTCCAAGAGGATTTATGACAATGGCACCATTTACAGAAGACAAGGAACAGATAAAAAAATCCTTTTCACTTATGCGCAGGACTGCTGAAGAAATGCAGGAAAAATTCAAGAATTTTGATCTTTCAGAACTCAGCATGGGAATGACCCACGATTTTGAAATCGCCATTCAGGAAGGTTCTACAGAAGTTCGAGTTGGAACCGCAATTTTTGGAAAAAGGGCTTGAAAAAAATAATATTTTTTGCAATTTTAGTTTCTCTTCTAACGGCATCTTCTCCTGTTTTCAGCGAGACGGCAGAGCCTTATGACAAAGATGAATTTCCAGGAATTCTACATGACATACGCCGCGCAGAGATAATAACGCTCGGTTCAATGCCATTTATAACTTTTAGCGCAAGCTTGGGTTATTCTTTCGGAAAATATGCCTCCCACAATTTTGATTCAAGTTATTTTGTGAATCCATTCGCTTCAACAGATGGAAACAGCTTTTCAACAGATGAGCAGATTGGAATCCTTCTTACTTCTTTAGGAATTTCGGCAGGAATAGGGCTTACAGATTTTATAGTCCACACCGTAAAACGCAACAATCGGCTAAGAAGACTTAAAAAACAGAAAAACACAGAAATCCAGATAACTCCAATAATCGAAGACCCGGACGCAACAAAAGTTGAGCCGCCGCAGAATATTAATATAAAACAGACAGAACCAGATGTTCCGGCGGATGATTCTGAAAATTTTAATATGGAAAACAAAAAGAATATAAAATCAGGCAAAAAACTTAATGTTGTAACGGAAGAATAATCATGAAAAAACTGCATATTGTAATTCCAGAAAATTATTCAGAAAATATCCGTCTTGACCAATATGTCGCTTCCGTTTCAGAGGAAATGAACCGTTCAAAGCTGAAATCCTGCTGTCAGGAACTTTTATTGAACGACAAAAATGCAAAGCTATCCTCAAAAGTAAAGGCAAATGATGTAATCGATATTTTTTATGAGGAAAATATCCCGGACAATATAGAGCCGGAAAATATTCCCCTAAGAATTGTCTACGAAGATGATGATGTTACGGTTGTGAACAAAGCCCAGGGAATGGTGACTCATCCTGCGGCCGGAAACTGGAATGGCACACTTGTGAACGCATTGCTTTATCATTGGGGACAGAACGCAATTCCACAGAAAAAAGATGCCGGAGAAAATCAGATTCTAAAAATGAGACGCCCGGGCATTGTACACCGCCTGGATAAAGACACATCCGGCTTGATAATAACTGCAAAAAACAGGAATACCGAGGAGTGGCTTTCATCCCAGTTCAAGGACAGACACGTTCAGAAAGAATATATCTGCATCGTAAAAGGAAAACCGCCTGCTTCCAGCGGAGATGTACGGACTCAGATTGTGCGCGACAAGAAAAACAGACAGCGATTCAAGGCTGTGACAGCCACAACAGAAGGAAAATTCGCACGCTCCCTGTATCACTGCATTGCATGTTACGGTCCGTACTCAATAATCCGGGTTCGCATAAAAACTGGAAGAACTCACCAGATTAGGGTTCACATGAAATATTTGGGGTGCCCGATTTTAGGTGATTCAATTTATGGAAAGCCGGATAGCCTTTTTCCTGACGCAAAGCTGATGCTCCATTCAAGGCAGATGATTATAAAAACTTCCCCAGACAAAAAATACAAAAGATTTACGGCTGCCGTTCCTTTCAGGTTCATGGAAACTGTGAAAATTCTGCGGGAAAATTTTCCCCGCGAAGTAATGCCAAAGGTAAAGCCAAAATGCAAAAAATCAAGATAGTTTCCAGTCCTACAGAAGAAAAGCCTTTTGTTGTAATATATAAACCGCAGGGACTTCCTTCCGCGCCGCTAAAGGATGGAGATGACAGTGCCCTGACACAAGCCATTGAAATTTTTCCACAGCTAAAAAATGTTTTCGGAAGAAAGCCGATTGAACATGGTCTTCTGCACAGAATTGACACTCAGACAGAAGGACTTCTGCTGGTTGCGGCATCGCAGTTTTTTTACGACAATTTATTGTCAGAGCAGTCCGACGGAAAATTTATAAAAACATACAACGCTGAATGCATAACTGCTTTTGATGAAACCTCAAATGAAAAAAATGGATTTCCACCTGTTGATGAGAAACTCCACAAAGAGCTTGAAAACGGAAAAGCTGTAAGAATCAGCACATATTTTAGAAACTATGGGGAAGGGCAGAAATCAGTCCGCCCGGTAACAGAAAATTCTGGAAAAGCCGCCCTGAAAAAACTTGGAAAACAGAAAAAATACACAACTGAAATAAAACTTGCCGCAAAAACAGAATTTTCATATTTTTTTGACTGTAAAATCTCATCCGGTTATCGCCACCAGGTTCGCTGCCACCTTGCATGGCTTGGTTTTCCCATCATTGGTGACAGAATCTACAATCTTTCAGAAAAAAACTCAAATCCAGAAGAAAAACTTAAGTTCAAGGCGACCGGTCTGCAATTCACAAATCCGGTCACAATGAAGGACGAATGTTTTACCCTCAATTTTCTGTAAAAATCTCTTCTGCTATTTCTTCGGAATATATTGCGACCAATTTTTGTCGTCAAAAATATTGTCTTTTACGGTGTACCATTCATCATCTTTTATATTAAACCGTGTGTTTTTCCTGATTCTTGTACTTTCAGCAGGAGCATTTGACATTTTTATAAAGTCGTTCTTTGTAATACCCGCCCCCATGGAATTTACGTCGAGCGGATTTTTTGTAAAAGGGTTCAAAGCTTTTTCGTCAATATCCTTTAATGCAAGGGCAGGAGTGTCGGCATTTGTCATAAAAGTGTAGTCTTCTTTTAAGTTTCCTCGGCTAGAAAAATCCTTTACAAGCAAGGAAGCAGTCATGTTGTCCTTGTTGAACGGAAAGTTCTGTGTCTTGTTGTCAAAAAGTCCTGTATCGCGCCCCATTCCATGGTCAGAAACAAGGATAATTTTTGTATTGTCATAAAGATTATTTTCTTTCAAAAAGTCAACAAAATCTGCAAAGCGCATCAGAATTCCTACCATAGAAGAATAAGTTCTGTCTTTTCCGCCTGGACCAAAATCTGTTACATTTTCCACAGGAATATAATCCGGCGCCTGCAAAAGAATTGATTCATGGTTTGCCTCATTATCCAAAAGAAAGAACGCATTTTTTTCAGAGGAAGAATCAAACAGTTCCGGGAAAAAATCAATCTCAGAATAGTTGTCAATGAATTTTGCGCTGTTTTCAAATTTGTTGTAGGAAATCCAGTATTCCTTGTGGTAAATAATCTGGCGCATAAAAGGCGGAACAATCTTTAAAACGCTGAACCAGATAAAGTTACGCTTGATTCCTTCGCTCATGAAGGGAGATTTTTTCATATTGTTATGCGAATACCAGATGTCGGAATATGCACCATGTGTTGTGACCCGGTTTATAAAGTCATAACCTTTATACATATCCGTAACTGGCTGCTCAAGATAATTTTCGTAAGGAAGGTCTGCAACTGTAACATTCCAATTATTCTGGTTAAAAACAATTGGCATTGTAAGAATTGCCTCGTTGTGTTTCTGCTGAAGAGTTTTGTCCGTTCTGCGGTTCATTTCAAAAGGAGTGTAGTCATAGCCGCCAAAAATTCCAGGAGTTCCAATCATTGTGAGTTTTCCAAATGAAACTGTGTTCGGATAATAGACAAAACCGTCAAGCCGCTCTTTTAGCTGTGGATTGTTTTCAAGCACTTTTGGAATCAACGGAGAAAAATATCTGTCCTGCATAAGGACAATCACATTTCTTCCTGTCTTTGAAAGATGAAAAATAGGCTCGATTTTTTTTGAAAAGTCAGGAGCTGCCATTTTCCTGAACGAATTTTGAACAGAAATAATATTCTTTCCAGAAATTGCCACAAGGGAAATCAAGAAAATTGTGCAGAGCGAATTTAAAATCTTTGCCTTAAAAGAAAAAGCCACAGCGACCAATGCCAATATTGCAGCCATGCACAGAATATTTACAATAACAGTTTTTATGCCAGGCATAAAATGCTGCGGAGTCATGAAAAGAAGGTTAGGATTTACAGGCCCGTAGTTTCCTGAAAAAGCAAAACAGTTCAGCAATGCAGCAAAAGCCACGAAAGTGAATAGGAATGTAAGGACTTTTTTTGTCTTTGCGGAAAACAACGCATAAAAACAAAATGGCCAGACAACAAAAAATCCAATAGCCTGAAAAAATGTGTGCCAAACAAAATAAAGCGGAGAAGTGTAGGAATCAACATAGCTGTACTGTTCCGGCTCAGACTGCATTAATATAGAAGGAATTGCAAGCCCTGTAAGAACTGCAAGTATAAATGCCGAAATCAAAAAGATTGAAAGCCGAAGCTTAGGATTCTCATCAAGAATATTAAAGTGATTTTCAAAGAATGAAGCTAAGAACTTGACTGCGAACGGAGCAAGCGGAATCAAAATTCCGGCAAAAACGAGCATGATTCTGAAAATTGCTTTCGTATGTCTGAACAAAACCGCTCCGCATAAAATCAGGCAAATACTAATGATACAAGCAATGATATATAAAACTTTCTTAGGATTTCTTATCTTGTAAAAAATATTTTTAACAAGGGAAAGAATGTTGTTCATTGTCCAGTAAACAACAAGTCCCGCCGGAGAATTATAGAGCAGAAGCAGAAAGACCGCCGCACACGCGTAAATCTGTATTTTCTCAGAAAGCGGATGCCCTTTTGAGTAAATAAAACCCGCTACACAATTTATGATTGTCATTGCAATCGGCAGAATATTTACGGCAAAAGAACCAATGTGAAAAGTTGCATCCGGTTCACCGAAACTTTTTATGAACAGGAAAGAATAATTTTTCAAAGGCTCAAGGTTTGAAAGAAAATTATACGCCGCAATAAAAAACGGAATCTGAATCAAAAGGCTGAAAGATGAACGCAATGCGTAAATCGGATGATAATGGTTTTCCTTGTAAAAAGTAGAAAGAACCATATACTGCTCGTCACCCTTGAATGTGCTTTTTATTCGTTCAACGCCAGGCTTTAGTTTTTTCTGGATATTTCTTTCTGTTTCCTGCCATTGTTCTGCAACCATATAAAGCGGAAGCGTGAAAATTGTGACAACAAAACTTAGACCGATTACCGCAATTCCCTGATTGCCGGTCACCTCAAAAAATAATGAATAAAAAAATTCCGTTAACTGAACTAACGGTGTTATAAAAATCTGATAAAGAGCTGAAAACATGAGATTAATTATAATAAATAAGCAATTTTTTTACTATAAAAATCAAAAAACTTTCAAGAACTTTATTTTTTTCTTGCCGATTAAAATATCTCTTAGTATTTTAAAATAACGAGAGTTTTTTTTGAGCAAGGAGGTGGTTATGAGAAATTAAAAGCGATTGCCTGTATGAATGGGCAAAAATCAAAAAAACTGATGTATGGCTTTTATGTTTACATGATGTTTTTTTGAAAGTTTTGCACGAACCTAGCTTATAGGAATAAGTTCAAGTTCTTGCGGTTCGGATGGGAAGTTTAAATTTATATTTATAAGGAGCATTAAATGAATAATGCTATTATAAAAAAGCAGGGAAAATTATCTGTGGCCCTATATCAAAATAAAATAAAGAAAAACGCAGATGAAAATGTTACATTTTATGCCCGGACAATTAACCGTGGAGTCTGTAACAATGAAGATTTGGCTTCCGAGCTTATTTTGCTTGGAAAGAATAATGGCCTCACAAAGGAGCAGATTGTAAAAATCGCGGAGCTTTTGAATGAATCTAAACTTAGCAAGATTTCAGATGGTTTTATTGTGGACGATGGTTTGTTCCTCTCATCCGCAAAAGTGAAGGGCTGTTTTGATTCTGAATCTGAGCCATTCAATAAGGAAAAACATAGCATTGAGATTTCTGTTTTTCCTGTGGCTGCTGCAAAAAACACCATGGCTTCCTTGGAGCCTGTTATAACTCAGGGAAATTCTGTAAAGCCTAGTATAACAGAGGTTTTTGATCTTGGTTCAAAAAGTTCGGATATACTTACAAAAGGCGGATTCTTTGATGTTTATGGCTCGAATATCCGGGTTGGTGGAGAAGCTCCTGATGTAGGATTGTACTTTATAAATCTTGAAGATGACACAAAAACTGTTTGCCTAAAAAAGGAAAGTATTGGGACAAATTCCCAGAACCATCTGGCATGTGTTGTTCCTGTGGATTTGCAGACTGGGTCTTACAAGATTAAGGTTGTGACTCAGGCTGTGAACTCCAAAGTAGTTAGAAAACAACCTTTGGAGTTCACTTTTAATACAGTATTGACTGTGGCATAGTCCATAATAGTACTTGAACGGCTGGAAGAATTAATCTTCTGGCCGTTTTTTTATTGGTTCGGGTGTGCCTGTATATTACTACAAAAAAATTAATGTACTACTACAAAAAAAGTATCGTACTACTACAAAAAAAGTATCGTATATTACAAAAGTTGTAGAGGTTTATTGCTCAAGCAAAGTTTCTGTCTCTTTTATCCTTAAATCCAGCGTTTTGCACAAGATTTCCGCGCGTTCCGGCTCTATGTATGGATTTTGCGATATTAATTTTCCGAAGAATTCTGAAGTCCCATTCAGTTTCTCAAAGTTCAAATCTGCAAAGTATTCCTTGAATGGAATCCGTTTCATCTGTTCCTTCTGGTTTGGAGCGAACGGCTTTGCCTTTATTTTTAAAGATTCACGCAAGTATGGATTTCGTAATGAGAACACGCTTTCTCTGTGGAAAAATGAAGTTCCGCTGTCAAACACTGGTGCAAGACCAAGCCATTCAAGCGTGTCAGGATTCCTTAAAAAACCGAAGTTGTTGTAGTGCCTGTCGGTGTTGGCAATTATAAAGTCAACCGTGAGCATATTGCAGATTTCCTGCTTTAGTTTTTCTGTGTCTTTGAATCCCAGTTCCTGGCAGCAGTTTATCATATGGTTGAAGTTTGAAGTATTGTTGTCTTTTTTTAAAGTATTTACAATGTGCCAGGCTGGAACAAGCTCTGTCTGCGGCGACACAAAGTCTGGGCATGATGAATAAAAAGTTTCATCAGATTTTATGATTTTGTATTCAACGTGTTTTATTCCGAGCCTACCACAAATTTCGGAAGTCAAAACTTCATTGAACGGCTCCTGATAATACGGCGCGCTTCCGGCTTTTAGAAGAATCCTCTCTCCGTTGTTTATTATCCATTTTTTCTTGAGCCATCCGTCGGATGTGTTGTCCGGGGAAACAAGGTTCAGCTTGTCCGTGCTGTCTGAATTCAGAACGCCGAAGAGCGCTTTTCCTACATCGTCTGAAAAGCTGTTCTGAAAGAAATTCACGTCTTTCCAGGAAAGGCTGCTTGCCAAAGGCTTTGCCCAGTAGTGGTCAGAAAGGCTAAGTCCGTAGCTTTTTTCTATAAGATAATCCGTGGTGACATTTCCGAGCTGTTCAAGGGCCGTGTCAAGATTCTGCCGGCTTGCAGGAATTGAACGACCTTTCCACCAGGAGCGGAACTGGCTTTTCAGCGTTTTTCCCTTTTCGTTGTCTGGCGATATTCCGACAGGAAGATGATCCCCGCAGATTATTTCAGAGACTTCGGAGATTTCTTCATCTTCTGTTGAGAACCTTAAAACTGGAATATCTTTGTGGCAAAGAATGTAGTTCATTATAGCCTCACAATCTTCCATTCAGCAAGATTCCGTTCCTTTGTTGAGAAGCTCGCTCCGATTTTTATAATCCTCTTTCCGCTTGACTTGTACGGCTCGGCATATTTTGCCTCCTCAATCTGATTCAGAGCCTCGTCCGCGCTCTTGTCCCTCTTGAACTCAAAGATAAAGACATTGTTTCCGTTCAAAAGCACGCAGTCAGCCCTGCCGAATGAGGATGTCTCCTCTACAGACGACCACTGGCCTAGCAGCGTGAACACAAGGTAGAACACGTTCTGGAAGTTCTGCTCGATAACAGCATCCCTTTTTTCCTTCCTTGCGGTTGTGTAGGGAAGAGTGGCAAAGAGAGACTTGAACCGGTTCATCACGCTTTCTATGTCGCCTTTCTTTATGTCGCGCGCGAACGAGACTACGACAAGCCCTGTGGAGCGGTTGTTGTTCAGGATTGCCGGTGCAAGCGAGTTTATGAACGCGTACTTCACCTCATTATTCGGGTATTTTAAAAGGTACACGCCGAACTCCCTGTCGTAGCCCTTTATTGTAAGGTAGCCTGTCTGGTAGAAGAGCGGAATAGGGTTCGGGTTGTCGCTCCTGTAGTCCTGTAGCTCCTGCGCCGTGGCCTCAACTCCGTTTGAAAGGTCCATGTAGTTCATTGTGCTTTCCTGGAGCTTCTTTATTAGGAAAGTGGGCGTGCCGGTTGCGAACCAGTAAAGCGCAAATTCCCTTGAGTAAAGAGCGTTCAGAAGACTGAATGGATTGTACACGCCGTCAGCCTCATGGTGAAAATGGTAGCCATCATACATCTTTTCAAGCTGATTTACACATTCTTCTTTTGAGAGTCCGTTCTTTTCTGCGAACTCGTTTATCTCTGGTTCCAGATTTTCAAGCATTTCTTTTTCTGTAATTCCGCAGACTGTGGCGTACCGGCTTGTGATTGATATGTCGTTCAGCTGGTTCAGGTCGCTGAATATGCTCACCTTGCTGAACTTTGTTACGCCTGTAAGGAACACAAATTTAAGGTCCTCGTCCAGGGCTTTCAGTGTCACGTACAGTCCGCACAGCGTCTCGCGGTTCTCATTCACAAGCTCCTCGTTGTTCTGCGCGTCAAGAAGCGGCTTGTCGTACTCGCCAATAAGGAGTGCAGCTGGAAGACCTGTCTTTTTCCGCGCGGTCTGCACAATGTTTATGAAGCGGCCTGCAAAATTTGTCGGGTCCAAAGAGTCTTTGTAGTCAGATTGTATTTCATATTTTTTTTCATATTCTTCCAGCTGAAGATTTATAGTTTTTTCAAGAGAACTTTCTTTTGAAAAACTGTTCTGCGCAAAATTCAGATGAATAACTGGGTAGGGTTTCCAGGCGTCGGGATTGTCCTTTTCAAGCTGCTCAATCCTAAGTCCTGCAAAAAGTTCCTTCTTGCCTTCAAAATAAGCCTTCAGCGTCGAGAGAAAAAGGCTCTTCCCGAAACGGCGCGGCCGGCTAAGAAAGTAAACTTTTCCTGAGTGGACAAGACTGTATACAAATTCCGTCTTGTCTATATAGATATAATTGTCTCTGCGGAGACTCTCAAAACTCTGGATGCCTATCGGCAGTTTTCTGATTTTCTGCATATAAAAATAATAGCATAGAAAAAGGGAAAAATAAATTAGTATTTTTGTTTACTCAGAAATGTATAAGAGTTTCTTGAAAGCTAAAACTTTTGCTTTATGTTAAAAAGATATTTATACAGACCTAATACTGAAAGAGAATATTTTATAAAATTTCCTGCAGTAGGATTATATTTAAAAATCATTTTCATTTCTTCTTTAGGATTTTTGCCTGTTTTGCACACAAAAGCAGCTTTTTTCTTGAAAAAACTTTCAACAATCTCCGGATCAGAAATAATTGCGCTCTTGTGTTTTTCAAAAAGCATTTCCATTCCCTTTACACCTTTTTGCGGATTTTTTGTTATAGAATCTTTTTGCTGGTAGACATCAACAAGAACCGCTTGCTGATAATAAAATTTATATTTTTTTACTAAATCAAGGGAAAGTGCCCAGTCCGTAAATCTTGGCTGTTTTTCATCGAATAAAATATCCTTAAAGCATTCAGCCTTTCCAATGATTGTCTGAGTCGTGGTGCAGTTGTATTTTAAAAGTTGCTTATATGAAATATAACCTTCTTTTACCAATTTTTCATTCGGATGATTGTATAGGTATTTATGAGTATCTTCATCATTTACAGCGGTCTGACAGCATAAAACATCTGCGTTGACTTCTCGAATTTTACTCATTTGAATCTCTAGTTTATTTAGATGCCATATATCATCACTGTCGTGATGGGCAATATATTCTCCGGCACTTGCTTTTATGCCTGTGTTTCTTGCTGCATTTTGCCCTTTGTTTTTAGAATGTCTGATAATTTTAAGTCTTTTGTCACTGATTTGTTCCAAAACATTGATTGTATCGTCAGTTGAACAGTCATCAACAACAATAAGATCAATATTCTTATAAGTCTGATTCAGAACAGAATTTACTGAATCAAGAATAAGCCGTCCGCGGTTATAAGTTGGAATAATTACAGATACTAATGGTTCGTTTTGCATAGATTATTGTTGCTAATTTTTTTTGTTAACGATAGCAGAAACTACAACTTGTACTATGACTGCAATGGAAGTTGCTATTGCTCCTGCAGTATTACCTTTTAGTCCTAAATAGATTGTTGCACCTATTCCTGCTATTCCAAAGATAAATGATAATATTTGACCAAGTATTACAGATATTATATTTCCTTTTACTAAAGCTGATTGAGAGGCATCTTCTGTTTTTGCATGATTTTCAGCTAATTTTATGATTCGCTCTGGATATGACTTATCAATTTCTCCATAACCTTTTAGAATGTCAGGATGAGGTATAGCACCTTCAAATACAACTTGTTTTTCTTGATAAAGGGCAACACCAGCTTTATCTGTCGCTGAAGCTTTTTCGTTTTTTGTCATTTGGTTTCGTGGCATAAGAAATTCCTATCTTTATATCATTTCCTGCTTTGCTGAACATACGTGCAACAAATTCAAAATCTTTAGAAACAGAACATGATGTTGTTTTTTGAATTCTAGGAGAAATCGAATTAATTTGACCAAAAAGATTTTTGTAGAAATATTCCATAGTTTTCCTCCTAGATACTATTCTAACACAAAACTATTTTCTTGTCAGTTGTGATTTACAACTTAATAACAACTATTTTTCTAGAAAATATGCGTAAAGAGTTTTACTTCCGTTTATCTCTTTTTTATAACCTCTTTTCCAGTTAAGTTTGAAAAAAGTTGATTCAGATAGAATATTGTCTAAAAGTTCATTTGAATATTCCTCATTGAAATGTCTGTCGAGTTCCTTTATTCCTTGATTGTTGAGAGGCAGTGCATCTATAAGTTTTTTGAAAGCTGGAATATTTTTGTATCCTGCAAGCATTACATAGTCAATGAAAAAATAATCAATCAGCTTGTTATATCTTTTCCAATATGAGAAGAATACATCGCGGCAAAAACTGTGTATAAGCGATTTTTCCTGTCCTGCCTGGCAAAAACCTGTCCATTTTCCACTTGCTATTTTGCTTGTTGATGTTTCGTAGTGGATTGAAAAATACGGAAGCTCAAAGCAATATTCAGGAATCTTTCTTGACACAAAAATTGTTGCGTCAAGCCAAAGCCCGCC
>DLKK01000064.1:3192-7248 GCA_002478955.1 Treponema sp. UBA7590 | reverse complement strand
GAAGAATATCTGAAAAGTGGGTTAGGGTGATAATACCTTTTTCAACTTTTTCTATGATGTAATCGGGAATGTCTGCGTAATTTTTCCAGTTTTCTTTTGTAAGTAAAATCACCGGATGATTTCCAGCGTTTTTTATTATGCTGTCAATACATTTTTTTACAAGAAGAGGCGCGGTGTCATAGCCCTGCCACCAGAATATCCATATATTACCATTATTTTCAGATTTTTTTTCTTTTATAAAAAATCGGCTTTCGTCTGTATGATTCCTGTATTTTTCTATAATTGCTGAAAAATCTTTTTCAATGAATTTTTCTATTACAGAGTTTGGGTTTATGAAAGTACATATTTTAGAAAATTTGTTGAAGAGTTTCTTTTTTAAAATTAGTAGAATGATTTTCATAATTTAAAATCTGCCATTCCTGTTGATTTTATCCAATCGCAGACAGCTTTTGAATAAATGCTTCTGTAGGGAGGAATTATATGTCCAAAAAAATCTTTAAAATTTATAGTTTCCATTGAATTTGGAAAAAAAATCTGATTATTTCCATGAATATAATTTATATTGTTTTCTTTCATAAAGTTATATGTATTTTCAATACATTTGTTTAATTCTGGATTAGATTTCATTATTAATGAGGGAATAGGACATGAAATTACAAAAAAATTTATATCATGCTCTTTACAATAATCTCTTATTTTTAATAAATAAAATGCATCATTTGATGTCATTTTATCAGAATATTTAGTTTTAGAAACTTGGTCGAATTTAAAATTTTGCTTATAAATATTATTAGGGTCTATTCGTTCGCTTATTCCTCTTGGAACATAACCTGGTTTTCTTGATTTTATAACTTCAGGAATTTCCATTATATTTTCTGGAAATGATGACCAATCAAAAAAAGTTGACGTATATCTTTGGTTCATAACACCTTTGAAAACAATTTTTTTTAATTCTGAATTTCCTTTTAAATCAGCAAAAAATTCTCTGTAAAGTTCTTCTTCATGAGGATAATGATATTCTGGGAGTTGGTAATTTTGAATTACATCCCAACCTATAAGTAAATTTTTCACATTATGCTTATTTGTGATATCGACTAAAAGATAATATAAACTTTCTGGATAGGAGCCCTGTGGAGTCATACAATAAGCAGTCTGGTTAAATTCCCTACCTACTATTTCTGGCGAAATTCCGTTTCCCTCAAGAGAATTTCCTAAAACAAGAAAATCTATATTCTTGTCGAAGTTATGATAATCAATAAATTTTTTGTTCATAGAGGATAATGGGTACAATAAAAAGGTCATTACTCTTGAACATAAAACAAGCAAGATACAAAAACAGAATGATTTTATATACTTTGAAAGTTTAGAACTGTGCATAAATAAATCCTGTCATATTGGCTGCCTGAAAAAAAGGTACACTTAATATCAGAGCTAAATAAATAATCCATCTAATAGGAAGAGCGAAAGATTCAATTTTTTTACGGACATCAATATTTTTTTCTTTTAGAACACTTATTATAAACCAAATCAAACAAAACAGAACAACTGTACAAATTGTTAATTCAGAGAATGTATCAAATTTCCAATTAGAAATAAGATTTCCTGTATTAAATTTAAAAAGTTGTTTTAACATTGAAAGACTTTGTTTTAAATCTGTAACCTCATCAAAAACCCAACCTATATTAACAAGTAAAAACGTTCTTAGAATTCTGAATATTTTATACCAAGTTTTTTTTACATCAATATGAAAAATATTTATAATTTTTTCTAAAAATGGCTTAAAAACTGTTCCTAGAACAATTAAAAAACCATTGTAAAGGCCATAAACTATAAAATGCCATTCAGCTCCATGCCATACACCAACAACAAAAAATACAATAAGATTTGCTATGCACATAGGAATAATTTTTCCTGCATATTTATTGATTTTTGCAATTGCTTTACCCATATTAGAAGCAAATTTTGAAAGACTAAAAGGATAGAAAATATAATCTTTCATCCACGTACCTAGGGTAATATGCCATCTTCGCCAAAATTCACTTATAGATTGACTAAAAAATGGTTGTCTGAAATTTTCTGGAAGTTTTATGCCTACAAGCTCAGAAACGCCAATAACAACATCCATTCCACCTGAAAAATCCGCATACAATTTTATTGAATAGAATATAAGACCTACAAATGTAATATACCAAGGAAGCTTTGTGTATTCTGCGAAAATATATGTTACAACTTCCGCAGCTCTGTCAGCAATGACCAATTTTTTTAAGAAGCCCCAAAGAATTCTTTGCAATGCATACTGACATGATGTAATGCTAAAATGATGTTCTTCCTCAAAAAATTGTTTTTTTAATTCGTTGTATCGACTTATAGGACCTTGAAGGAGAGACGGAAACCAACTTACATATAAAGCATAATGGAAAAAGTTTTTCTCAGCCTTATATTTTCCATTATAAACATCAAAAATATAGCTTGCAATTTGGAATGTGTAAAAAGAAATCCCCAATGGCAGAATGATTTTAATTGCAGGAATTTTAGCATATTCTGGAATAAAATTATTAATATTTGAAATAAAGAAATTCGTATACTTTACTATAATCAATATTCCAAAACAAAAAACGAGTCCAAGACTGGCTATTAATTTCTTTTTTGATTTACATTCTTTTTTTAGATTTTTGCGCTCAATTTTATCTTCAAGTAATTTTAACTTTATGTCATAATTATCGGAAATTTTCGAAATATAAACTGCCGATAAATAACTTATAAGCGTTGACGAGAAAATAAAAAGAATTGCTTTTACGTTATTCAGTGCATAAAAAACATAGTTTGCCAAAAGCAGTACAATCCATTTTCTTTTTTGTGGAACTAGATAATATGCTGCTACTACTAATACGCAAAAAAATACAAAACCTGTTGAAACAAATGACATATTATTGAAGTTTTTGAATCATATTCCACATAGCTTCTGCAGAATTAAAGTTTTCTGGAATAAGATCCGCCGGTGTGATATCGATATCGAAAGTATCTTTTAATTGTGTCACAAGTTGAACAATATCAAAAGAATCAAGGATTGCATTGTCTATAAGAGATTTTTCTTCTGCAAAATCTACATCTGGTTTAAGTTCTTTAAGAATGTCTAAAAGTTCGTTCATTTTATTATCCTTTATAAATTATTATGCATTTAGTATATATGTTTCTTTTTGTTTTCTCAATATGCAATAACTTGTTCCGTTGAATAATAGAACAGCTGGAAGCGGATGGCTTAAGAAAAGATAAATTCCTTCTGTGATTGAATATGCGCCAATGTCATTGAAGACGAGAAAATCGCCTATGCCAGGGGCTTTTAACGAAAGTTTTCGTAATACGATGTCTGCTGTTGTGCACAAAGAACCTGCAATTGCAAAGTCAGTTGTTTTTTCTGCACTTTTATTTTCATAAATTTTTATATGGTCCACTTTTGGATTTTTCATTCCCATCATTTGGCCATAGTAATTTATATGGTTTATTCCGCCATCAATTATTATATAGTGATTTTTTTCATCTCCTTTTATATCCATGATTTTTGTAATATATTTGCCACAGCAAGAGGCAATGTAACGTCCAAGTTCTATTACATAGTCGTATTTTGAATCTTTTATAAGTGATGAAAACTGTTCAAGCTCAATGAAATTTTTATTTTGCTCTTTTTCGGAAAAATATTCGTAAATCAAGCCCGGACCATATTCTATGCTTGAAAAACTTATTCCTGTATCGGATTGCAGCTTGTCGCAAAAATCTTCAATAAAAGTAATTTCTTCTGTAATTTTTTTGATTTTTTTCTGTGTTCCAGTAAAAAAGTGAATGCCACGGATATTTATATTTGAATATGGTTTTAAAAGCCTGACACATTCATAAACATCTTCTTTTGACATACCAAATTGGTTTCCGTTTGAAAGTCTGATGATAACATCTTGAGGATGTTCTTTTTCTGATTTTACAGCTTTTATAAGGTATTCACAGTGCAAAAGTGATTCTAGTGTTATTGTATTTACTTTTAGATTATATGCTCTTTTTATATCT
>DLKK01000064.1:878-3178 GCA_002478955.1 Treponema sp. UBA7590 | reverse complement strand
GCAAACACCACTAAAAACAATTTTTTGTGGCAAAAGCTGATTTTCTTCGCAAATGGAAAGTTCTCCAGGAGAGCAAACTTCAAACATTAAATCTTCATTTTTTAGTTTATTTACTAAAAATGCATTTGCTTTTATTGCATAGCAGAGCTTTGTGTTTTTTGGAAGCATTTCTTTTATATCATTGATTCTCTCTTTTGCTTTTGAAGAATCAATGATATAAAGTGGAGTACCATATTTTTCTGCAAGAACCTTATAATCTGTAATATTAGTCATGAAGCTTCTCCAAAAGTGTTCGCTTATCGATTTTTCCATTTTTGGTTAATGGAAATTCACTTATAAAAATAAAATCACTTGGAATCATGTATGAGGGAAGATTTATACGCAACATAGAAACAATTTCTTTTTTTTCAGTTTCAGTTCCTGTATAAAAAGCTGTGATTCTATTGTCCGAGAAAATACAACAGGCACGAGTAATATTATTATGCTTGGAAATAGCACCTTCAATTTCTCCTAGTTCTATCCTGTGTCCCATGTGCTTTATTTGAGTGTCTTTTCGTCCAATATAATACAGAAGTCCATCATCTCCGTATTTTGCTAGATCGCCTGTTTTATAAATTCGTTCATATCTTGAATTTTGGCACGGATTCTGAACAAAAACTTCTTGCGTTTTAGGAGAGTTGTAATAACCGATTGCAACGCAAGTTCCACCTACGCAAAGTTCACCTTCAGCATTTTTTTCTGTAATAAGTTTATTGTTTTCATCTATAAGATATATCCGTTCATTAGGAAAAGGAACTCCGATTGGAATTGTGTCAGGAACTGTTCCAGCAGGAAGAATATAGTAGGTACAATTACATGTTATTTCTGTTGGCCCGTAAAGATTTATGTATTGTGCATTTGGAATAAATTTTTTCCAAATTTCGAGCTGCTTGCAAGGCATAACTTCTCCGCTAAACATAATCTTGTTAAGTTTAGAAGGGACTTTGTAGTCAAAGCCGTTAAGCGTAGAAAGAATGCACATTGCGCTTACCGCCCATATTATTGTTGTAATTTCACGCTCTTCAAGATAGTCAAGAAGTTTTGTTGGAAAACTGAAGAACATTTTTGGAACTAAATGGACTGTTGCACCAGTAAATACTCCAGAGAAAATATCTTTGACAGAAACATCAAAGTCAAATGGCGCTTGATTTGCAATGTTGTCTTTCTCTGTTATTTCAAAAATTTCTGTAAAGCAAGTTATAAAATCAATTACAGAACGATGAGAAACAACGACCGCCTTTGGTGTTCCTGTTGAGCCTGATGTAAAATTTGCATAGGCAGGATCTGTATCGATTATGTTTTTGCGGCGAGTGTCATAATATTCTTCACAACTTTTAGCGTTGAATTCTTTTTCCAAATCATCAAAAAAAAGCGGTGTTACATTAAGGGTTGAAACTTTTTTCTCAAAGCGACGGTCGCAAATAATATATTTTACATTGAGAGTTTCAACCATTGAGTTTAAGCGACTGTCTGGAAAAGTTGCATCAAAATAAGAATAAAAACAACCTGAATATAAAGCTGCAAAAAAATATTCCAATGTTTTGACGCTTTTATCAATCATAACAGGGACTGCTTGTCCACTCTCAAAGTATTGCGAAACTACTGTTGAAAGCATTTTTGATTTTGATACAAAATCTTTCCAATTTATGGAATGCTGAACGTCTGCAAAGGCCGTCTTTTCAGGATAAGAACTAGCCGTGGATTCAAGATAGTCTAAAATAGTGTATTTCATAATAAATATCATAAGCAGTATATAAGATTTTTTATACTATTGCTAGTAACGACTATTTAGTCGAAATTTTTGGACACATCACAGATATTTAGTCTCAAATTATTCTCGTGTTTATTGGTTGTACAATAACTTTTTTTAATCAGCATGCTTCAGGAAAACAAAATCGATGTTTATAAGACGATACAAAAAAAAGAACATAGCATTCCGCTGGGCATGTTATTATGTTCCTCTGATTTTGATAATTCTTTTATTCAGTTTTAGTTCTAGGACACAGGATTTATGTATGCACAGTATTGACAGCTATTTTTTTATGCATCAAAGCAAGTATTGGTATTAATAAATTAAATGTATTCATGTTTTTTTCTGTAAAAAAAACTCTACCTTTTCTGTTTTTATTGTTTTATCAAATAAAACAGACTGTTTTTCCCAATAAAACACTTTGTTTTACCAAGAAAAACAGTCTGTTTCTTTTGGTAAAAACCTTGCGATTATGTTTTTAATAACTCCAGTCATAGTCTTCTGTGAATCT
>DLKK01000064.1:0-756 GCA_002478955.1 Treponema sp. UBA7590 | reverse complement strand
AACTGATAGTATTTTGTTCTTCCGTATTTTAAAAGAAGCTCTTTTTTTATTTCCACGGCTTTTTTGCTTGGAATGTCATCAAGAATATTTTTTGTTCCCCAGGCAAGTTTTATTTTCTTGTCTGTCTTAAAATAAGGACATTCCTCATTTTCCTTTGGGAAAAGCATCGGATTCAAAATGTAGATTCCAATGTCATTTTTTGTTAGCTGCCTGTAGTAAAGCTGCCTGAGGCAATGTTCGGACTTTTTGCAGGCTGAGTTTGAGCATAATTTATATTGTTCTGGCGGTGTAAGGTTCATTGCGACTATTATACACCAAAAAATGTGTTAAAAGAAGCTATTCTTCTACAATCTTCCATTCAGAATTTTTTTTAAGGAAAAAATCGCGTTGATTTTTGTAATCTGTTTTATTATAACTCCCATATAACCAGCCATTGAAATGACAGCATAAACACACAGAGAACACATTCTAAAAATAAGTTTTATTTAAATAACCTTATAAGCAATTTTGCAATAAAATTGCAAAGATTAAAGAATTTTTTATTGTTCTCGTAAATTCTGCGGAGAAAAATATAAGCTGGAGTTTTTGACATTTCAACTGCATAAAAATCTGTGTTTAAATCATAGACATCATGGAATGCGGCTTTTGGATTTGCAAGAATTTTATCAAGTTCTGGATGTTCATGCTCAAGAACAGATTTCTGTATTTCCGGTTTTGCTATATCATGTGCATACACGCCCTTTGTCGTAAAAGTAT
>DLKK01000055.1 GCA_002478955.1 Treponema sp. UBA7590 | reverse complement strand
ACTTGATGCAGTCCAGAATTGACAATGATATTGTTGCAGTTCCTGAAAAATTTGAGATTGAACGGACTGTTTACTCAAAAACAGAAGGAACTGTGACCGTTACAGAATGGTTCAAATATCCAAATTACCGTGAAAAGAAAAGTTACGTTTACAAAGTGCGCCAGCGTGAAGGAATTTGGCAGATTTATGATTATACTGTAACTAATTTAGGAACTGAATAATGAAAGTTTTGTTGATTTCTGATGACAAAAAAAATCTGGAGTTACTCAACCGCGAACTTTGCAAAAATGGCTATGAAACTATAATTTATCATTGGCTTTTAAAGGCATTGGATAATATGGAGGAAATCAGTCCGGATTTTTGCATTGTCAGCGTTCCTGATTACCCTAGACATTGGAAAATTCTTGCGCAGTTTGTAAAAAGTGGATTTTTAAGAAATCCTTGCAGTGTGATTTTATTTTCGCCTGAAAAATTCTCAGAAGAGGAAAACAAAAAAGCCGAGGCGCTCGGAATTTCAGGTAGATTTGAGTCAGTTGATGAAAATGGAATAAAAACGCTTCTTTCACTTTTAAGAGAAAACGATGAGAATAATATAGAAAAGCAAAATTCCACTGCAGAAAAAACTGAGCCCCTTGAAAAACCAAGAAAAAAATCACTTCTTGCAAGAATTGAGGCGATGAATGATGAAAAACAAAAAAGCTAAGTTTTTCTGCGAAAATTGTGGCGCCGAAGTTCCAGAAAATGCAAAACTCTGCAAAAAATGCGGAAAATTCTTTATTTCAGTGAGATGTCCGAACTGCGGAAGAACAGGAACTAGCAAGGAATTCAAGAAAGGCTGCCCTTCCTGCGGATATGCGACCGGAAAAAACAATTTCCCCGGCTCGAAAAAAACGCATACCAATTCAGTTGCCTTGAGCCATATTTTTGGCCAGGCAGGAAATTTTTCTTCAGACAAAAAAAACTCAAAGCAAGAAAATTCACTTCCTGCATGGATTTATCTTTTGACTCTGGGAATGCTTGTTGCCGTAATGATTGGTGTCTATAGCTGTATAAAAATGTGACTTGATACTATTAGAAAGTTTCAAAAAAATTAATTTTTTATATTCAAACTTACATCCACACATTCGCTTGTCCTAAAAAGTTCAACTTCACTAGCTTGTAATTCCACAACACACTTTGACGGACTATCTAGCTGAACAGCCTTTATCATCTGAAGTCCATTTTCCTCAAACTGGATGAGTGCCTCGAAAATATGTCCGTTTTTCATAAAAACCTGATTGTTCAATGATTTTATGTTCATAAGATTCTCCTTGAAAAGTTTTTGGCGTTTCTGTGAGAGATATGCCTTTTTATTCAGACGTCCTGGTAGAAATCTAGCGGCAAGACGCATAAGTGGCATGATGTCGTTTTTTGTAACTCCGTTAAAATGCCGTAGGTTTTTTGTGTAAATCAAATATTCATCAAGAGCTTTTGAAATTGAACGCCGTCTGAAAGTTCCGTCAGTAATCCTGAAATATAAAAGAGGTTCCTGCAGAGACTTTATTCTGTGTCCAGCAGCAATAAACCTGAGCCACAGGTCGATGTCCTCATTGCATTTAGTGTTTTCAGAATATCTGAATTCTTTTAGCAATGCCGTTTTCACCATCAAGGTCGGATGTGCAATCGGAGTGCCGCGATAAAGCGTTTTTGATTTAGACACCGTCCATTTCGGGTAAAGACGAACTCTGTGAAATTCTACTCCATTTTTTTCTATATAAAATTCCTCAATTCCACTGCCTAGAATTTCAAGTGGAGAATCTACTTCAAACTGAGCAATCTGTTTTTCAAATCTATCTGGAAAACAGATGTCATCGCTATCCATTCTTGCGACAAGCTCAGTTTCAACAAACTGCAGTCCATAGTTCAAGGCATGGGCAAGCCCCTGATTTTTTTCATAGCCCACAACTTTCAGAGGAAGTTTATTCTGCCATTCTGAAATGACGGATTCCAGCTTAGGAGACAGAACACCGTCTTTCACGAGAACAACCGAAGAAGGCTGCACAGTATTTCCCGCAATGCTCTGCAAGGATTGAGAGAGAAACTCTGGATTGTCTTTTTTGTATACGGACTGGAGAACTGTGAAGGTCATTTTTTATCCTCCATTATAAGATTGATTATCGTTTTTAATTGTTGTTCAATATTTTTAATAGAAAATCTATTTTGTAATTTTTTTAAATTTTCTGTTTGTTTCAAATAACGATGTATATTTGAATTCTTATCTAAGCTTTTTATAGTATGTATAAAATCTTCTTCATCTTCACATCTATATCCTATATCTCCAGCATTATCAAAAATTCCATCAAAATAATCATTTTTAATATAAACTAGAGGTTTTAGATAAATAATAGCATCTAAAACAGCACCACTAGCCGTAAATCGGTATGTGTTGTTTTGATATGGAAAACATGCATATGTAATTTTTTTTAATTCTTCATTAAATAATTTTCTTGGTATCATTTCATGAGGTGGTGCTAACAATTTCAGATTTGAAACAATATCTTTTTCTGACAAATCATAAGCACCAATTACCTCAAAAGTC
>DLKK01000012.1 GCA_002478955.1 Treponema sp. UBA7590 | reverse complement strand
TCTTGTTGCGACTGATGTTGCGGCCCGCGGAATTGATGTTAACGACCTTGCGATGGTTATAAACTATGACCTTCCGAATGAGGCTGAAAATTATGTTCACCGCATCGGACGAACTGCTCGTGCCGGAAAATCAGGAAAAGCGTATACTTTCTGTTCTGAGCAGGATGTTTATAATCTTCCGGCAATTGAGCGCTATATCGAAATGCAAATTCCGGCAAAAGTTGCTTATCCTGAACAGATGATGGAAGACAAAAGCGCAGGAATTTATATCAAGACTGAATATCAGCATGATGATGATGATTTCCACGGCGGACACAGAAGCGACCATTATAAACATTCTGAAAACCGCGGTGAAAAATACGAGCATGGCAAAAAGCATGGAAACTTCAGTTCTAAGAAAGACAGAAGCGATAAAAAAACTTATAAGCGCAACTCATTCAATGACAAAAAAATCAATCCGGAAGAACTTGCCGGAATGTCTTATGAAGAGCGCATGAAGCTTTATAAAGAAAAATATGGCTCAAAGAAATTAAATTCTGGACGCAGTTCTGAAGGAAAATCTTTCAAGAAAAATGGATATTCAAAATCTTCACCGTCAAATAAAAACTATAAAAACAACGGTTACAAGAAGAATTCCAGCGGCATAAGAACTGTACAGAAGAAACCTGAAGCCAAAAAAGGTCTTTGGGCAAAAATCAAGGCTTTGTTTGGAAAAAAATAGAATTTTTATAGCAATAAAAACAAAAAGGATTGCAAATTGATTACTGTAAATGACGTTAGTGTAAGTTTCAGCGAAAAACCGCTGTTTAAAGATGTAAACCTTAAGTTTACAAATGGAAACTGTTATGGAATTACCGGAGCGAACGGTGCCGGAAAATCAACTTTTTTGAAGGTTCTTTCAGGAGAAATTGACCACGATTCGGGAACTATTTCTATTTCTACAGGCGAGCGTATGGCCGTTCTTAAGCAGGATCACTTTGCTTATGACGCATATTCTGTAAAAGATACTGTCATGATGGGCTATCCAAAGCTGTACGAGCTTACAAATGCGATAAATGAAATTTATGCAAAAGAAGATTTTTCTGATGAGGACGGAATAAAAGCCAGCGAAATGCAAGCTGAATTTGGCGAGCTTGGCGGATACGAGGCAGAAAATCAGATTGAGCAGATGCTTTCAGGTCTTGGCCTTGAAGAAGAATTCCATGACAAAATGATGAGCGAGCTTGACGAAAGCCAGAAAGTCCGCGTTCTTTTGGCGCAGGCTATTTTTGGAAACCCTGATATTTTGCTTCTTGATGAGCCTACAAACGGTCTCGATATTGAGTCTATTTCATGGCTGGAAGACTGGCTTTTGAATTTTGAGAATACAGTTATTGTTGTAAGCCACGACCGCCACTTTTTGAACACAGTCTGCACATATATCTGCGATATTGACTATGGAAAAATCACTCAGTTTGCCGGAAACTACGATTTCTGGTACCAGATGACACAGGTTCTGCAGAAGCAGGCAAGGGAGCAGCAGAAAAAAGCTGAGGATAAAATGAAGGATTTGAAGGAATTCATCCTGCGTTTCAGTTCAAATGCCGCAAAATCAAAGCAGGCCACAAGCCGCAAAAAGATTTACGATAAACTTGCA
The DNA here is from genome assembly GCA_002478955.1 of Treponema sp. UBA7590. GTDB lineage: Bacteria > Spirochaetota > Spirochaetia > Treponematales > Treponemataceae > Treponema_D. The sequence continues at coordinate 18,736 of DLKK01000012.1, read as the reverse complement.
CAGTCAGTGGAAGACCTTCCTGTTTCAACCCGAAAATTCCCTTATGTGAATTTCAAGGCGGACCGCGAGATTGGAAACAATGTCCTTGACATAAAAGGCATTGACTACGAGGAAGACGGCGTTCAGCTTTTAAAGAATTTCAGCCTTAATGTTGGAAGAACTGATAAAATCGCTTTTGTCGGAATTGAGCACAATTCAATTTCTGCATTGTTTGATATAATCAACGGCGTAAAGAAACAGCAGGTAGGAGAGGTTTTGTGGGGACAGACAACAAGCCACACATATCTTCCGCGCGATAATTCAAAATATTTTGACAACGACTACAATATCACAGAATGGCTTAAGCAGTATTCTAAAGAGCAGGATGACGCTTATGTGCGCGGATTTTTGGGAAGAATGCTTTTCAGCGGTGATGAATCCTTGAAAAAAGTAAAAGTTCTTTCCGGCGGTGAGAAAGTCCGATGTATGCTTTCAAAACTTATGCTTTCTGGGGCGAATGTCCTTATTCTTGATGACCCTACAAATCATCTTGACCTGGAAGCGATTCAGTCTTTGAACGAGGCTCTGATAAATTTCCCGGGTGTTGTGCTTTTTACAAGCCACGACCACGAATTTGTTCAGTCTGTTGCAAACAGAATCGTTGAGATTACACCGAGTGGAACAATCGACAAGATGACTTCATTCGATTCATATATCTCTGATGATTCAGTTACTGACCAGCGAAAAAAGCTTTACGAAGGTACTGGCAAAAAAATCAAATTCAGATTTTAGTTTGCGTTGATTAGACTGGAGCCTGAGTTTTTGATGAACCTATAAAAGCGTAGGCGGATTTATAATTTGCGAAGACTTTGAGCGATTGTGTCAATTAAAGTGTGCAGCACCCGAACAATTACAAGCGTAGCGCGAGCTCAACCGTCTGGAGCAAATTGTAAATCTGCTGAAAGCGTTTTTTTCTCAATCTATAAAAAACTCAAGATGCGGATTTATTAATTTGCAGAGAATTTCTTCAGCATATTTGCGAAAATGTCCTTTGCGACTTCCTCTGAAACTTCTTTTTGCGGCTCGTGGTATTCAACAAGATTCTGCGGGATTTCGTCAAGAAATCTGCTTGGCTCACATTCCACAATTGCCTGCATTTTTCTTCGTTTCTGGCATGAAGAGATTACAAGTTTTTCGCGCGCTCGTGTGATTGCAACGTAAAAAAGACGTCTTTCTTCCTCAACATTTCCATCGTTTTCGTCAACTGAACGTTGATGGGGAATTAATCCTTCTTCTGCACCGGCAATAAAAACCACCGGAAATTCCAGTCCTTTTGAGGCGTGGATTGTCATAAGATTTACTTTTCCCTTGTCATTTTCGTCGTCACCATTGTCGCGGCTCATAAGCGTGATTCTGTTCAGATAATTGAAAAGGCTTGGATTTGCGTTGTCAGGGTCGATTTCCCAGCGTTCCATCATCTCCAGCAGAAGCTCAATGTTTTTCAGCTTAAAACGCACGGCTTTTTCGCTTTTTGAATATTCCGTGATAAGGTAATCCCTGTAGTTTATTTCTTCCACCATCTCGCGCACTTTTTTTGAAAGTCCACGGCCGCTCAAAAGTTTCTGCCGGTTTGATTCAATCAGATTTACAAAATCCTGCAAATCTTCCTTTAAATTTTCGCTGGCTTCGCTTTCTTCTGCCTGAATCAGCGACTGGATTGCCGTCCACAGCGTTGAACCAAGTTTTTCCGCCTCATCATTTATGACTTGTATTGCGGCACGTCCGATTCCCCGCCGTGGAACATTTATGATGCGCAGGAGGTTTATGTCATCATCATGGTTTGCTATAACGCGCAGATAACTTATGATGTCTTTTATTTCTTTTCGCTCAAAAAAACTTGTTCCGCCGCTCATTGTGTACGGAATATTTGCCTGCAGGAACGCTTCTTCTATGTATCTGGACTGCGTGTTTGCCCTGATTAAAACTCCAAAGTCATCGTAAGTCTTTTTTTCTTCCATTGCGATTCCCTGGATGCTTTCCGCGATAAAATTTGCCTCATCGGTCTCGTTTTCGGGCATATAGATTTCAATTGGTTTTCCTTCGCCTTTTCCGGACCAGAGTTTTTTGTCTTTTCTGTTTGTGTTGTGTGAAATAACGCCGTTCGCCGCGTCCAAAATTGTTCCTGTTGAACGGTAATTCTGCTCAAGCCGGATTTCTGTGACTTTAAAATCTTTCTCAAAATTGATTATGTTCTGGTAATCCGCGCCGCGCCAGCTATAGATTGACTGGTCATCATCTCCAACAACCGCGACATTTTCGTCTGCAAGAAGATGCATAAGCTCATACTGCTGGTGGCTTGTGTCCTGGAATTCATCCACCATTATATATTTGAACCGCTCCTTGTACCGCGCAAGGACATACGGATTTTCCCGGAAAAGTTTTATCGGAAGCACAATAAGATCGTCAAAATCAACAGCATTGTAAAGTTTCAGGCCCTCCTGATAGCAGTCGTAAAGCTGTCGGTACATATCATTTTCTGTCTGCCAGTTTTTTCTTCCTGTCTTTATATTTGAAAAAATCTGACTTATCTTGTAAATATCGAGCGCGTCCGGGGAAAATTTCAGCTCGCGGCCACATTCCTTTATAAGCGCGGTTCTGTCTGTTTCATCATATATTGAAAAATTTTCCCGGTAGCCAAGTTTACCTATGTCCGCACGGAGAACTTTTACTCCGAACGCATGGAACGTTGAGACTGTTAAATTCTGAAGTTTTCGCTGTGTAAGCTCTTTTACGCGGTCTGCCATTTCTTTTGCGGCTTTGTTTGTGAAAGTAAGCGCAAGAATCTGGCTTTGCGGAATTCCAAGGTCAAGCATGTGGGCGATTCTGAATGTTATTACGCGTGTTTTTCCGCTTCCTGCGCCAGCAATTATAAGAATCGCGCCGTTTACAGTTGTTACAGCCCTGTATTGCTCCGGGTTAAGTTCATTTTTGAGTGTTTCCAAGTCTAAAGCCATAGAATGAAAATTAACATTCTATTGCGTTTTTATCAATATTTGTTAAAATTGAATAAATAATTTCTTTCACTTTTTTGAAGGAAAACGTAAAATAAAAATCCGAGGATTTATTATGAATACAGCCGTAAGTGCATTTCTTTCCAGACACAATTTTGTAAGACACATTGATGTGAATTTTGTTGCAGAATCAATTCTTGATGACATGAACCGAGGACTCTGCGGAAAAAAAGCTGATGAGGACATGATTCCTACATGGTGCCTGCCGCCAGAAAAATCAGTTACCAGCAAAAGTGTGATTGTAATTGATGCCGGCGGAACAAATTTCCGCTCAAGCCTTGTTACTTTTGATGAGAAAGGAAACGCCTCAATCTCAAATATGAAAAAGACAAAAATGCCGGGCGTTGAAAAAGAACTGAACAAAAAAGAATTTTTTGATGAATTCGCAAAAAATCTTGAGCATCTAAAAGGAATGGCGGACACAATCGGTTTCTGTTTTTCTTATCCAATGGAAATCACAAAAGATGGTGACGGAATTCTTCTTGGTTTTTCCAAGGAAGTAAAAGCGCCGGAAGTAATCGGTAACGCAATCGGAAAATGTTTAAAGGCGGCTCTTGTTGAGCACGGCTGGAAAGAGCCGAAAAAAGTCACAATGCTTAATGACACAGTCGCTGCGCTTCTTGCCGGGAAAGCGGCCGCAAAAGGTTATCCTTATTCTTCTTATGTAGGTTTTATTCTTGGAACAGGAATGAATGCGGCATATATCCAGCCGGAAATTCCTTCCAGAAAAGGCTTTAAAAAACAGATTGTTGTCTGCGAGTCCGGAAAAACAAAAAATGTGATTCTTTCTGATTTTGACAAAGCTTACGACGCAAAATCACAGAAACCGGGAACATTTTTTATGGAAAAGCAGTGCGCCGGCGCATATCTTGGAGCAGTAGCCCTTGAGATGATGAAACTTGCCGCAAAGGAAGACCTTTTTTCAGAGGAAATTGCCTCTGCAGTTTCTAACCTTGAAAGTTTTACAACAATTGAAATGAATGAATTTCTTCACGAGCCCTACAGCACAGAAATTCCATTTGGAAAATTTGTCGCGGAAAATCATGGAACACAGGAAGACTACGATATTCTTTATGAACTTTTTGATGCTTTGGCTGAACGTTCTGCGCGTTGTGCGGCTGCTATCCTTACAGCGGCTGTAGTTCAGAGCGGAGAAGGGAAATGCGCCTCAAAACCTGTATGCATAAACTGCGACGGCTCGACATTCTGGCTTACATACAAGATTTCTGCGCGTGTCCACGGCTATCTTGATGAAGTTCTTACCCGCCAGAAAGGTCTTTACTGGCACATTGTTTGTCTGGATAATGATATTACAATTGGAACTGCGATTGCGGGTCTTGTTGAATAGTTTTTGGTTTTATAGGAGAAAATCGTGAAAGCAATCGGAAAATCAATAGTTCTCATCATGTTGATTATCATAATGGCGCTTGGAGGTCTTTTATGGTTTGACTTTCTTGGCGTTGTTCACATGAAGTCAGTTTTTTCTCCGCTGTATAGAATTCTTGGAAAAGAACCGCAGACTTCTGTAACGGCAACTTCAACAAATCCGGTTGTTGCAGATTTGGACCAGGACAGAATCAACAAGCAGCGGGAGGCAATCGATTTGCGCGTGGAGGAACTTGACAAGCGTGAAAGCGAGATTGCCCAAAAGGAAAAACTGAATGAACAGATTGCTTCTGAACTTTCAAACCGCGAAAAATCTCAGGAAGAACGAGAAAAAACATTTAACCAGACGTTAAAACAGTACGATGATAAAAATGTAAACATAGAACAGATTGCCGCAAACCTTAACGGAATGCGCCCGGAAGCGGCTGTAAATATTCTTGTTGCGATGGATGACCAGACGGTTATCGATGTGCTTCGCAAAGTTGAGGAAATTGCAGCCCGGAACGGAACTTCTTCTATGGGATCGTACTGGCTTTCCTTGATGCCTGCGGAACGAGCCGCGGAAATCCAAAGGAAAATGCTCAGCAAACCTGATTCCATAAAGTAGCTGAAAAAGGCAATTCTTTCATGTTTTACTGGAGGAATTGCCATGCAGCAATTGACTGTACAAAATCAACTTGATTTTACAAAGTTACAACAGCTAGCTCCCCAGCAGAATTCATTTAACAGGAATGATTATTACTCATCTTCATCTGTGGAAAATTCTTTTTCAGGAAAGTCTTTTTCTGATTTTGTGAACGAGGCAAAAAACTCGGAAAAAACTTCCTATTCAGACTCAGAAAAAAAAGCAGAGTCTGTGAAAACAGTTTCTGAAAATGATGAGAAAACTGCAAATGCTGGAAATAAATCTGAAGCCACAAAAACCGAAAATCACGGAACTTCAGAAGAGAAAAAATCAGCCTTAAAAGAGCCGGAAAAAGTTGATGAAAAAATAGCTGGAAAAGCGCTTAGAAAAACTGCGGTAAAGAATGCCGAGGCTGAAAAAACTGAGATTGCAAAAAAAACTGATTTTAACCAGAAAAATTCAGAAAATGTAAAAGAAATTGCTGAAAAAACTCTGAAATCTCAAGAAATCAAGAACTCACAAAAGGAAAAAGAACAAAAAAATGGGCAGAAAATAAAAAATCAGCCTAAAAACGATGATTTTTCTTTGGAAAATTCGGTCGCTGCATCTGGAGTAACCGCGGAAGTTCAAGATAAAAAACTTCAAACTGAAAAAAAAGGCGAAATTTCGGATTTTTTTGCGGAAGATTCTGAAAAAGTTGAGGAAACTTCTTCAAAAAATAAAAAGACTTATTTTCTTGATAAAGAACAGAAAATCTCTGTGCAGGATTTCCGCTCTGATAACATTGAAAAAAATCCCGATGAAAAAAATCAGAAATCTGCTGTTGAAATCTCAGAAATTCATCGCGATGAAAAAAATAATCCTCAGGTAACGGTGGATTTTGCCGCCGCAAGCGCAAACCAGAATATTGTTTCTTCAGACAACCAGACGGCTGGCGCAACTGGCTCGAATTTTCAGGCGATGCTTTCAAACCAGATTCAGGAAAATGCAGGAGAAATTGTCAAGGCTGGAAATATTGTCCTTAAAGACAACGATGTCGGCTCAATAAAACTGATTCTTCATCCGGAAAGTCTTGGAAATGTGAAGATTGATTTGAACCTTCACGAAAAGAATATTTCCGGAAAAATTGTTGTTGCAACCCAGGAAGCGTTCAACGCATTCAAGGAAACTGCTGAAAATTTGAAGCAGGCTTTTGCGCAGAGCGGTTTTGATTCTGTCGGACTGGAACTTTCTCTTTCAAGTCAGAATTTTGGCCAGAATCACTCAGGCGGAAACCAGAATAATCCTGCGGCTGAGTTTGCCATGCGAAAAATCTATGGCGAGTTGAATGTTTTTTCCGGAGAAAATTTTGAGGAAATAGAAATTCTTGAAAATTCTTCACGGAATTCAGTAAACATCGTTGCATAAATTCCGATTATAAAAAGGAACTTCTAAAAATCTTTTGGAGTTCAAAAAAAGGAAATCCATAAAGAGGTACTGAAATGGAACTGAATGAACTGACGAAGAATCCGAATACAACCATGACATCAACTGAAAAGTTTGCTGTTGATAATGCGGTAAACAATTTCAACAAAACTAACACAGTGAATGGACGTACAGCATCTCAGCAGCTGGGTAAAGATGATTTCTTGAAGCTTCTGATTACTCAGCTTACAAATCAGGATCCTACAAGCCCTATGGAAGATACTCAGTTTATCTCCCAGATGGCTCAGTTTTCATCACTTGAGCAGATGACAAACATGAATGAATCTTTCAATAAGATGGCCAGCATAATTAATTCTTCGCAGGCGGCATCTACCTTGGGAAAAACTGTTGAGCTTGACATTGGTGATTCAACAGCGAAGGGTGTGGTAGAAGCAACATCTTTTGGGGCAAATCCGCAGGTAATGGTAAACGGTATGTACTACGATATGGCAAAAATCAAAGCCATTTACAATTAATCAGGTAATAAGCAGGAGAAATAGATTATGATGAGATCACTTTATTCTGGTGTTTCAGGTTTGCAGAATCATCAGACACGAATGGACGTAATTGGCAATAACATTTCCAACGTAAACACAACCGGCTTTAAACGCGGACGGGTAAATTTCCAGGATATGATAAGTCAGCAGGTTGGTGGAGCTGCAAAACCGACAGAAGAACTTGGTGGTGTAAACCCGAAAGATGTTGGTCTTGGTATGACAGTTGCAACAATCGAGCAGGTTTTTACACAGGGAAATCTCCAGTCAACAGGAGTTTCTACTGATGTTGCAATCCAGGGAAACGGATTTTTTATCCTGAAAGACGGCGAGGAAAGTTTTTACACACGAAATGGCCAGTTTGGTCTTGACCGCGACGGAACTCTTGTAAATCCTGCTAATGGTCAGCGCGTTCAAGGTTGGATGGCACACGATTTGAACGGTGAGCAGATTGTCCAAACTGCCGCAACTCCTACGGATTTGGTTATTCCGGTCGGCTCAAAAGATCCGGCAAAAGAGACTTCAAATGTCCTTTTTGCCTGCAACTTGAACAAAAATACTCCTGAAATTCAGGAAGGCGCAAGCGAAAGTGATATTGCTAAAGGAACTTGGGGAACTGAGCAGAAAATTTATGACAGCTTTGGAAATGAGCATCTTCTTTCTGTTTCATTCACAAAAGTTCCAGGTGTTGCAAACTCTTGGCAGGCAACTGTGAATGTTGATTCAGACAATGCGGATTTTACACAGACTCGTGTTGGTCTTGGAACAACAGATGGCGTTCAGAATACTTTCATCGTAAATTTTGACAATTATGGCCAGCTTGCAAGCGTTGAGGATTCTTCTGGAAATATATCAAATCAGGATGGCGAAATCGTTCTTCAGACTTCGTTTACTGTTCCAGGGGCAAATGCTGATGAAAACGGAAATCCATACCGCCAGACCTTCAATATAAATCTTGGAACAATCGGCAGCATGAGAAACACAATTACACAGTCTGCGTCTAAATCTACAACAAAGGCTTACAGTCAGGACGGATACACTCTTGGTTATCTTGACAATTTCAAGATTGACTCGACAGGAACAATTACGGGCGTTTATTCAAACGGAACAAACCGCGTAATCGGTCAGCTTGCTCTTGCTACATTCTCAAATGACCGCGGTCTTGAAAAAGCCGGAGACAATACTTATGCAGAGACAAACAACTCTGGTCAGGCTAATATCGGTGAATCTGGTGTTGGCGGAAAAGGTTCCTTGCTTGCCGGCGCGCTTGAAATGTCAAACGTTGACCTTTCTGAGCAGATGACAGATATGATTGTAACTCAGCGCGGATTCCAGTCAAACGCAAAGACAATCCAGACTGCAGATACATTGCTTGAGACAGTGCTCAGCTTGAAGAGATAATAGCTACAGCTGATAAGAAATAAAAAAATGGCGGAAATTAATTTCCGCCATTTTTTTTCATCAATAAAATAAAAAACTAATTCTTGAAATTCAAACCTAAACCTACAGACCAGTAATTTGTTTTTACATTATACGCGCCATTCAACGCAATCTGGAATTTCGCAAGTGTGATTCCCAGACCGCCAAAAAATTGAGTGGAAACATTGTCTGTGCTGAAATCCTTTGTTTCTGATTTTTTGTCGGAATCGCTTAATTCATCCTGATTATTGCCGTTTACAAAAGTGTTGTATTTCCAGTCGTATTCGTTTATTGTCTTTGTTACAAAAAGTTTTGTTCCAATGTATGGTTCAAAAATAAGAAGTTTCTTTGAAAGCTGCGCTTCTGCAAAAATTGTGTGCGTTTTAGACGAAAGACTTACTTCACTTTTTAGGTCAGCTGAATATTCAGCTGGAGTGCCGTTGATTTCATAAGAATCTTTTGTTTTAAAGTTCTTTTTTGCCTCAAAATCCAAGGAAAGATTTGAATAAATGTAGCCGCCACCGATGCTGAATTTCGGCAAAAGACCTGCACCTTCAAGAATCGCATAGCGCATATCAACGCCGATTGTTGTGTAGTCAAGTCCAGCCTTAAAATCGTCAAAAGTTATATCTTTTATTAATCCGTTGAAAGTTGTTGCACCAAAAACGCCCAAATCAACAGGAAGAATTATTCCTCCCAGTCTGAAAGTGAATGCCGCCGTAGGAACAGGAATATTTCTCGGCAGGTCAAAATCGATGCTGAAACTGTCTGTTGCATTTCCGTTTTTCAGCGTTTCAGAAATTCCGTCAGAAAGGTCGGTCATTGCATCTTTTAAAGTATCAGTTTTTATGAAAGTCCCGGAAAACGAAGTTCCTGCTGAAAAGTGCATTGGAATTGACGGAATGAATTTCCCGATGAATGCGTCCGGCTGTGCGTCCAGCAAAGATGAATTTTCTGGTAAAATTTCGGAAATCATATCAGTTGTTTTTTCAAGTGCGCCGGAAATTTGGTTTCTGCTTTTGGTTTTGTCAAAATTCTCTGCACTCAGGACTGAAGTAAAAACTGCGGCCGTAAAAATGGTGAATAAAATTTTTTTCATATTGAGCTCCGTTGTTTTAGGTTGAATTCAAGAATCAGAAGATAAGTTATTCTACAATACTTTGGAAAAAAAGTACAAAAAAAAAGACATTCCATAAAGGAATGTCTTTTTGCCACCGGTTGGAATCGAACCAACCACACGCAGATTTTCAGTCTGCTGCTCTACCAACTGAGCTACAGCGGCGTCGTGATGTTTTAATAATATAGAAAACTGGATTTTATGTCAACAGCAAAAACCGAAAAAAATTAAAAAAAAATGAATTTTTTTCGGTTTACACAAAAACAAGAAAAAATCTTTTTCTTGTTAGATTGACTTTTGTAATCTATAATAAAATACATGAAGTGGTTGATTATATCTGAAAAAAAAGCATCCGGTTCGGATTTGGATAAAATTCTGCAGGAAAAATTTCCGGGTTCAGAGATTTTTTTTGAATCTCTTGACGGAGCTATGAATCTTAAGTTTGATTTTTTGTGCGGAATAACTCATTGTGTGGCTCTTTGCTCCCTGAAAAAAAATATTCCAGTTTCATATATTTCCGGTTTTCTTTTAGGGCAAGGCGCAAAAATTTACACGACTGACACGGAAATTGACTCTGATTTACTGGATTCAGGTTTGATTCAGTCATTTGAGGATGAAAAAAGTCTGGCTTTGTTTGTTTCAGAATCTGCTGGCGCGATTTTGCAGGAGCAGACTGAGGAAGATTCTTATAATTATCTTTTTGAGAATGGGTATCCTTTTGACGGCGAAAATTTTGCCCATTATATAGAAAAATGGAACCAGAAAATCTGTAAATGTTATGTTGATGCCGGGATGGACGTGAATATTTCTGATTCTGATGGAACTCCAATGCTTAATATTGCGGCCCGCTCTGATAATATTGAGGCTGTAAAATGGCTTGTTTCCTGTGGCGCGAGACTTGATTCTGTATCAAAGGATCGTGGTTATACTGCGATAATGGATGCTGTATGGCGTGGAAACGCGGAGATGACAAAGTTTTTTATAGCGCAAGGGGCGGAACTTGACACAATCAGCAAGGAAGGGCAGACAATGCTGATTCTTGCGGTTGGAGCCGACAAAACTGAAATTGTAAAAATGCTTGCGGAAAATGGCGCAAATCCTGATATAAAAGATGGAATGGGAATGTCCGCCTATGAATACGCGAAACTTTTTAGGAAGACAGAAATTCTTTCTATTCTTGAAAAATATCACAAGGAACAATAAAATAATTTTATGAGTTCTAAAACTGATAATATTCTAAAAATTGCATTTGCTGGCGGTGGAACAGGCGGTCATATTTATCCTGGGCTTGCCGTTGCGGATGAATTCCGCGCTCTGTGCAGAAAAAACGGAAAAACTGCGCAGATTTATTGGATTGGCAATTCAAAAGAAATGGATAAAAATATTGTGGAAAAAAACGTTGATTCAAATGGTGAACGTTCCGCGGATTTTTTCTATGGAATTCCAAGCGGAAAATTGCGGCGTTATTTTTCTTTCCAGAATTTTTTTGATATTTTTAAGATTTTTGCAGGATTTGTGTCTTCTTTCTTTATTTTGCTGAAGATAAAACCTTATGTTCTTTTTTCAAAAGGTGGATTTGTAAGTGTTCCGCCTTGCCTTGCCGCAAAATTGCTTAATATTCCGGTTTATACGCATGAATGTGATTTCACGCCTGGACTTGCCACAGGGATTAACAGCAAAAGCGCAAAACGAATTCTTCTTTCCTATAAAGAAACTGAATCTTATCTTTCAGAAAGCGCCCGCGGAAAGGCTGTTGTTACAGGAAATCCAGTTCGTCCTGTTTTTTATTCAGCAGATGCGGAAAACGGCCTGAAATTTCTGAAAATCCAGAAAAAGACAAAACCTGTTCTTCTTGTTGTCGGTGGAAGCCTTGGCGCAAAGCAGTTGAACAGTCTTGTGCGAGAGAATATACAGTGGCTTTGCGAACGTTTTATTGTTGTTCATCAGACTGGTGAAAAAAATGTGGATGACTCTGAAATTCCTAATGTTTCGGAGGAAATCCGGGAAAACTACAAGCCATTTGCCTTCATTTATAATGAAATGCCGGATGTGATTGCCTGCGCAGATGTTGTGGTTTCTCGCTCAGGCGCAAATTCAATCTGGGAATGTTCAGTTCTTTCAAAGGCGATGATTTTAGTTCCTTTGTGTGGCTCAGGAACTCGGGGCGACCAGGAAGACAACGCCGCATTCTTTGAAAAACATGGGGCAGCTGTTGTTCTTGGAAGAAATAATGCTACTTCGGAAAAGCTAAAGTCAGCTTTGGAAATGCTTCTTGATGAAAATACGCGTAAAAAATATGCTGAAAAAAATGGAATTCTTTCTGCCGGCGCGCGTCCTGCGGAAAAAATCGCGGAACTTCTTTACAAGGAGAGCTTATGACAATAGCACCAATTGATATTTGTTTTTTGATTGTTGTTCTAGTTTTTGCCGTGGCGGCGTTAAGAAAAGGTTTCATCAAAGAACTTTTTTCAAAAATCTCTGTGATTGGCGGTCTTGCTGTTGCAATCTTTTTGGCTCCGAAACTTGATGCCTATGTCGGTCAGACAATCACAAATTCGGTCCTGTCCATTTCTCTTTCTTTCTTTTTGATTTTTATCGTTGTTTTTCTGGTTCTTTCAATTATTCAGCATTTTGTCTCAAAGGTTTTTGAAGGCGAGATTATGAAAGGACTTGACAAAACTCTTGGCTTTCTTCTTGGAGTTGTTGAAGGTCTTGTGGTTGTTGTTTTTGTGATTGCGGTTCTGAAAGTCCAGCAGTTTTATGATTTTTCTGATATTTTCAAGGACAGCCTTTTTTTCAGGTTTCTTGGCAACGTTTTTAATATTCCGTCTGATTATTTTAAAGGTTTTACCGCATAAATGTACGACAATTTGCTTTACCAGAATGTGACTTCTCTTTTATCTTCGGATATTCTGAATGAAAACCTTCCGGGCGCGGTTCTTTTCAGCGGGCTTCATGGCAGCGGAAAACTTACCTGCGCGCTTGAGACTGCAAGAATTCTTTCATGCACTGGCGAAAAAAAAGGACATTGGCTTTGTTCGTGTCCCAGTTGCCTTCAGTACAAAGCTCTTGTAAGCAATAATCTTCTGCTTGCCGGACCGAAAGACTGCACGCCGGAGATTGCCGCTTCAAGCCGGGCATTTTTGAATGCAGTGATGAATTCTTCGCGCCATCTTGTTGCTTCTCGTTACCTTTTTATACGAAGTGTCCGCAAATTGACTTTAAGGTTCAGTCCGGTTCTTCTGGATGGAGACGATAAACTTAATAAAATCGCCACAATAATGAATTCAATTGATGAGGAGCTTGAGCCGATTGATTTTCCGCACGATTTACCAGAATTCCAGGCTGTCCAGAAATCTGTTGAAAAAATTATTCCGCTCTGCGAAAAACTTGAGTCAGAGTTTCTGTATGATTCGATTCCTATTGCGCAAATAAGGAATGCGGCTGCCTGGGCAAGGCTGAAAAGTATTTCTGGAAAAAAGACAATAATCATAGAGAACGCAGACCGTATGCTTGAGTCAGTGCGCAACGCCTTGCTGAAAATTCTGGAAGAACCGCCGGAAGACACAGTTTTTATTCTTACAACTGCACGCAGAAATGCTGTTATGCCTACAATTCTTTCGCGGGTAAGAACTTATAGTTTCAGGGAACGCAATCTGGCGGAACAGAAAGAGGTTATTTCCCGCGTTTTCCACAACGAAAATTTCAGCGGCACAATCAATGATTTTCTTCTGACGTTTCTGCCGGTCTCGCCGGATAAAATACATTCTTTTTCAGAGGAATTTTATTCCCTTATTGCGGACTCAAAAATTCCTGACTGCGCAAAAATAATAAAAGACTGCGGAAATTTTGAGCCACGGATTATTTTCAAGATTTTTCTTGCAGGAATTCAGCAGTGTTCAAAACGTCTTTTTTCATCTCCGGCTGGAACAATGGCTGCAAAAGATATAACAGACTCGCTTCAGCTTTGCTGGAACAATGTCACGGTCTACAATCAGTCTGTAAAATCCGCGCTGGAAGTCCTTGTGCGCGATATGTCAAAAATAAATAAACTTCATGGGAATATTTTAAAATGAGCAGATATGTTGAGCGGGTAATCGATATGCTTCCAAAACTTTCATCTGAAGAGGTAAAACGTGTCCTGATGGAAGTTGTGAGCGAAAATTCTATGCTGGATTCGCTGATAGAATCTTTTTCCACTGGTCTTATTCTTGTGGACAAAAAATGGCATATCCTTCAGATAAATAAGGCGGCAAAACGGATTCTTCGTATTTCTTTTGATGACGAAAAAAATGAGGACGAGCTGCTTTTCAATGTGATAGAAGAAAATGAGGAAATTTCCAGCTGGCTGAAAAATATTGCGGATGCTCAAAAGACGAATGTCCGCGAGGAATTTTCAACTTCATGCTCAGACGGTTCTGTCCGGTTTTTGGCGGTTTCTGTATTTTCATTTGTGCAGAAAACAGAAATTTCCGGAACTATTGTAAAAATTGAGGATATAACTCAGCTTAAGGCAAAAGCTGTTCTTGACCGCCGGCTTGAAAATATGGAAGGGCTTACAAATCTTGCGGCTGGAATGGCACATGAAATCAAGAATCCGCTTGGGGCAATCTCGATTCATATCCAGCTTGTGCAAAAGGCAATCAGCAAAAAACGTGAAGGCGACGGAACTTTGCCGGAAAAGAAATTTCTGGAAGACCATATTGACATTGTGAACGATGAGATTGCGAAACTTAACGATCTTGTGATGGATTTTCTTTTTGCGGTACGGCCGGTTAATGCAAAATTGACTTTGAGCGATCCTGATGAAATTCTTTCTGGAATCTGCGACTTTATTTCTCCAGAATTCAATAAATCCCATGTTCTTATAAAAATGGAGCTTTCAAAAGAAAAACAGCGCATTATGATTGATGAAAAACTTTTCCGACAGGTTATCATAAATATTGCGCAGAATGCTTTTTATGCTGTAAAGGCGAAATTTGCTGAATGTTCAGAAGAAAACGATTCGGATGATATGCCTGGTCTTGTTACGGTTGAGACATCAGTCATAAAAGATAATTTTGTGGTTTCAATTTCTGACAACGGAATCGGAATGGATTCTGATACTTTGGGGCGGATTTTTGAACCGTATTTTACAACAAAAGCGAATGGCACTGGGCTTGGAATGACAATGTCCTATAAGATAATCAAAGAATTCGGCGGTGACATCCAGGTAAAATCTGAAAAAGGAAAGGGCACTGTGTTTCTTCTTTCTCTTCCTGTTCCGCAGACAGAAACAAAACTTTTGGGGTAGCGAATGAAATTTACAATTCTTGTGATTGATGATGAGGAAAATATCCGTAATGGTCTTGCGGCAAATTTTGAGATGGAAGATTACAACGTAAAAACTGCCGCAAGCGGAAAAGAGGGAATTGCCCTTATTGACAAAGGCGACATTGATCTTGTAATCACAGATCTTAGGATGGACGGAATTTCCGGTGAGGAAGTTGTCCGTCATATTGCCACTGAAACTCCTGGAATTCCAGTTATTGTTCTTACCGGGCACGGAAGCATTGATTCTGCCGTAAAAGCTATGCGCGACGGAGCCTACGATTTTCTTACAAAGCCATTGAATCTTGACCAGCTTAATATGATTGTGAAGCGTGCACTTGAATCGAGGGAACTTTCTTTGCAGCATAAAATGCTGAAAAAAGAAGTTGAGGACAGCCACAACAAGATGATGATTGGAAGCAGCTTGCAGATGAAAAAACTCTATGAGCTTATAAAAAAAGTTGCTCCTTCAAAAGCCAGCGTTCTTATAACAGGAGAAACCGGTGTTGGAAAGGAACTTGTTGCGCGCGAAATCCATAACAACAGCCCGCGCCGCGACAGGGAAATGATTGTTGTGAACTGTTCTGCGCTCAGCGAATCTCTTTTGGAGTCAGAATTGTTCGGCCACGAAAAAGGAGCGTTCACCGGCGCTGATTATCTTAAGAAAGGACGCTTTGAGCTTGCGCATAAAAGCACGATTTTTCTGGATGAAATCGGGGAAATCAATGCTTCAACTCAGGTCAAGCTTTTGCGTGTTCTTCAGGAAAAGAAATTTGAACGGGTAGGCGGACAGGAAACAATCGAGGTTGATGTACGCGTTATTGCCGCCACAAACCGTAATCTTGAGGAGGAAGTAAAAGCCGGTCGCTTCAGGGAAGATTTGTATTACCGCCTTGATGTTGTTCATCTTGAAATTCCACCGCTTCGAGAACGTAAAGAGGATATTCCTGAACTTATAGATTATTTTTTGAAGAAATATTCAGAGAACGGAAATCTTTCAATTGACCAAAAAGCAAAAGTTTCAATGTTCAAATATGACTGGCCTGGAAACATCCGTCAGCTGGAACATTGCATCGAAAGTGCGGCTGTACTTTGCACTGACAACATAATCCGTGAGGAAAATCTTCCTCCGGAAATTGTCAAGGCATCCGCAAAAACTGATATTTCTGTTCCGCTTGGAATCACGCTTGAAGAGGCAGAGAAAATCATAATTGAGCAGAATCTTGCGGCGAACAAAGGCAACAAATCCAAGACCGCCGAGATTCTTGGAATAGAACGTAAGACTCTAACCAATAAGCTCCAGTAATTTATTGAATGCAGAAATAAGTTCCCGGGTTTTTCTTTCAGCGATTTTTTGAGTTTCTGGAAATCCTTCAAAATTATCAGGATGATATTTCTTTAAAAGTTTTCTGTAGGAATCTTTCAGTTCTTCTAAAGTGCATCCATAATTCAGGTTAAAAATTTTATAAAGATGTATACTTTTTTGTACACAACTGTCAGATATTTTGTTCTTTTTATTATCTTTTCTGCTGTCTTTTTCATTCTTTCTTTTTCTTTCTTTTTCTTTAAAATTATTTTCTTGGTTTTGAGTCTTACAAAAGGTTTCTTGTTCCGTGAAATTTTCTTCACTGGATTTTGATTTTTGTCCTGGATTTTTTTTGACGTTCCCTGGAAAATTGCCGCTTTCAATCGCGTCTTTCAGCATTTCGCCGAGCTTGTCGTATTGAGAATTCAATATTTTTACCTTAAATTATTGTGCCATCTGGAATTACAGCGCCTTTTCTGATGACTATGATTCCATCCGCCGAGTAAAAATTTCCGTGGTCGCCGTTTTCGTAGTTTCTTCCGTCTACATTGATTCTTACGTTGTTGCCGATTCTTGCGTTTTTGTCGATTATTGTGCGGGAAATAAAACAGTTTTTTCCGATTCCGATTGTCGGTAAGCCTCTTTTTATATCCTCTTTTTTTTCTTCTGGGTTCTGGTAAAAATCCGCGCCCATCATTATTACTCCGCTTAAATCCGAGCCGTTTTCTATGATCGAACGCACACCGATGATTGAGCGGCTTAATTTACAGTTTGTTATAACGCAACCTTCGGATGTCAATGTGCAGAAAATCGAGGCGCCATTGATTTTTGAAGGCGGAAGATTTCTCATGTGTGTATAAATCGGCTCATCCTCGTTGTAAAAATTGAATTCTGGGTCGATGTCGGTAAGTTTTATGTTCGCGTCGTAAAAACTTTTTATGGTTCCTATGTCTTCCCAGTAGCCGTTAAAGACATAGGCGTTCACAATATAGTTTCCGATTGAATTTGGAATCACTTCTTTTCCGAAGTCTTTTGAGTCGCTTTCGTTCAGTACAGATTCCAGCGCGGATGCGTTAAAAATATAAATTCCCATTGAGGCAAGATATTCTTTGTTTGGGTCGGGAATGCTCGCCATAAGTTCCGGGGATATTCTCCATGCTGAAATATCAATGTCAGGGGCAGGTTTTTCCCTGAATTCTATGATTCTGTTTGTGTCGTCAGTTTTTACAATTCCAAACCGGCTTGCGTCTGTGCGACTTACAACTGTTGTTGCAACAGAGATGCTCGCTCCTGAATGGATATGTGATTCAAAGAAGTCTCGCAAATCCATGCGGTAAAGCTGGTCGCCGGAAAGAATTATGTAATGCGTAGGTTTTTGTGACTTGAAATGCGACATGCTTTTTCTTACAGAATCGGCAGTTCCCTCGTAGAATTTGTCGTTCTCAAGCGTTTGTTCCGCCGCAAGAATTTCTACAAAGCCAGAGGAAAAACGGTCAAAATTGTATGAATTTGTAATGTGCAGATGAAGCGATGTAGAGTTGAACTGTGTCAAAAGATAAATCTTCTTGTCGCCGGAATTAATGCAGTTTGAAAGAGGAATATCCACAAGCCGGTATTTTCCGCCGAAAGATACAGCCGGTTTTGCCCTTTCTTTTGTAAGAGGATATAGTCTTGTTCCTTTTCCGCCACCCAGAATCAGGGCTACAACGCGCGGTTTATTTTTTTCTTCCAACATCATTCATATTATAAGACAGAATTCGCTAAACCGCAATTTCTATATACCGATAATAAAACAAATGGCTTGAATTTTTTCTCAATTTAAAAGTTCCGGCTGTTTGGAGGTAAAATATGATTCGTGGATGGTACACAGGAGCAAGCGGAATGAACGCCCAGCAGAACCGGCTGGATGCGATTTCTAACAATCTTGCGAATGTTGACACAGCAGGATACAAAAGAGATATAACTGTAAGCAAGTCTTTCCCGGAGCTTCTTTTAAGGCGCACAAATCTTGATGGCGTTTATGAAACTCCATTTGGTTCGGCAGAGGCTGCTCCTATAATCGGAAAACTTGGGCTTGGAATAGAAACAAACGAAAATTACACTGATTTTGCGCAGGGCTCGTTCCGTCAGACAGACCAGAGCACAGATGTTGCTTTTGGAGGCAAGGGATTTTTTTCTGTACAGACGCCGCTCGGAGAACGTTACACACGCGATGGAAATTTTATTATCGGAAAAGAAGGAATTCTTGAGACAAAAGACGGCTATCCGGTTCTTGGCGAAAAAGGTTTTATCCACGTTGAAAATGATAAATTCACAGTAAATGAAGATGGAATTATTTCTTCACAGGAAGATTCCGAGATTATTGACCGCTTTAAAGTTGTCCGTTTTGACAACGAGCGTTATCTGAAAAAAATGGGGAATAACCTTTATTCAGCGAACGATATTTCAGGCTCTGCGCATATTGCGGAAGGTTCTGAACGCCCAAGATTTCTTCAAGGTTACATGGAAACTTCAAATGTAAATGTAGTAAACGAAATGGTCCAGATGATAGAAGTTAACCGCGCT
>DLKK01000085.1:762-6649 GCA_002478955.1 Treponema sp. UBA7590 | reverse complement strand
TATATTTTTCTTGTTGTATCATCTAAGTTTTTCTGTTGGAATTTATACTTTTCTTGCAAAGCTATAGGTTCTTTTATAAAAGTAACAACATCTTTCTTTAATTTGAATTCTGAATTATGACCTTCTATTTTTAATAACAATGATTTTATAAAGGTTGGAGGTATTTCTATTTTGTATTTTGCAAGTATATATTTCTGAAAAGCACTTATAGTCAACGAACAAGGAAATTTTTCATAAGGATAATCTGCAATTACTTTTTCAAGAAATAACTTGTAAACAGTTTCTTCTGAAACTCCCTGTTCATAACAACTTGATAAGAAGTAATACTCGAAAAAATCAGTTGTCATATTCAAATACATCTCCTCAAATATTACTCAATATATTTAATAAATTAACAGAATTTGTTGCGATTCATAGTATTTACTAATAAAAAAACAATAATTAAAAATAAACAACAGACATGATTATACTATAAAAATATAATCATGTCATAATCACAGAGAGACAATATGGTAAAAAACATTCTAAAACTATAATTTTTTACAATTCAATCCGCAGATAACCAATCGGAATGTTGAATTCCTTATTGACAAATTCCAGGTATTCTTTCGTTGCGGAATCAAGCTCCGGCTCTCCTACAACGAAAAGTTTTGAGGCATTACGCACATCAGTATAACAGCAATAATCAAGCAGCTGACCGAACGCATCTCTGATACAGTCCCTTGCGGAATTAGCGACTTTCACTTCATAAAAATAATATTCTTGGTTATCTCTTACTACAACATCGATTCTGTTCAGTCCTATGTAATTTTCAGCGACAACATTATTCACTCCATATTGCCGCTTGAGTACTGAAACAAGTTTCTCCTGAATCATTGAATGTCTTATGGAAAAATCTAGTTCTTTAGCCTCTATGCTAAGATGACGCTTTTTAGGAAGCTTGTACGTTGAATCTGAAAAAACAAATCTGTTTTCCTTCTTTATAGACTCTCTACTTTCTTTTAAATTTTCAGACTCCACTTCTTTATAAACAGGAAACATCGAATCAAAAGTTTTCATTATCTCTGACAAATCATAGGTTTTCTGAATTTTTCCTATAAAAATAAAGTTGCCCACAGAAATATCCTGCCCAGAAATGCTTCTTACATCAAAAATATCACTACGCTGCCCGTTATTCCAAATCCACATTTTATAATCATCAAACAAATATGGCTTTGACAAAATTATATAGTTCAGTTTTCTGATTTTCGGATAGAGAACCGCAGGCTCAGGCAAAGAACGGCTTGGCTCTAAAGAAAATGCGAATCCAAAGCGAAGACCTTCATTTTCATTTCCAATATTGAACTGCAGCTCGGTTCTTCCGCCGATATGGAAAGTCCAGTTTTCATTTATAGGCTCATCGGGAAATAAATTATACGACTTTGGGCGGCTTAACTTTTTTGCCTTAACCCGAAACTGCTGGATTTTTCCAATCTCGTAATTATTCAACTGACTGTTTATGTCCTTGCTGATTTTCCTTAAATCCATAAAAACTCCGGTTATTAATTCTAGTTTATAATATAATGAATTTGAAGAATTATTCTCACCCTTCCCCATGCAACTTTTCAAAACTGTCGTTTTTCCTTTTTATTCCGTCCAAAAATCCCAAGAAAATGTATTTCATGCGCTGCAAGCGGTTCGGGAGGAAACAAAGGTAAATAAGCGGCATAGGAAACCACATCAGAAAGAAACGGATTTTATACTTTACAGGAACATAACGCCGCCAAAAGATTTTTATTGAGTCACGGAGCTGGTAATATTCACGTACAGGATGATTTATCCGCAGGTTGAATTTTCCGATTTTCTTCACGCCTTTTCCCAAAGTGTGAGTCAGTGTCAGTGCATTGCAAAGAACAATCTTGAAGCCAGCTTTTTTCATCCGCCAGCAGATGTCCCAGTCCGCCATGTCAAGAAAAACCGCCTCGTTCCAGAATCCGATTTTTTTCAGGACGGAATATTTTGTCAGAAGTCCGGAAGTTATCATCGAGGAGACCGTATAGCAGCTGGCAGAAAGAACTTCAATTTTTCGGGGAGCAATAATTTTACCGGAATTTGTATCGATATACTGTGGACCGACACAGCCGATTTCATGATTCAAATCAATTTTCTCAAAATTACGAACCAGAGTCTCAGCGTAACCCTCACAGATTCTTGAGTCCTGGTCAAAGAAAAAAATGTAATTCTCATCATCAAACTGGCGGCTTTTCAGCGCAACATTGAACGCCTTTGAAAGCCCGAAATTTTCTCTGTTCGCAATGTAAATGCAATTTTGGATTTCCGCAAAAAGATTTTGGCTGTCACAGCCAGGCGTATTGTCAGAGAGAATCACACAGTCAACCTGAGAAGCAAGAACTTTTATATTCTCCGCAATTTTTTCATTCGGATAGAACAATGTTACAAGCGCATAGACTTTTGAACTCATAGGAAACCTCTTTTAAATAGACACAAGCGAATAATAAAAATTATTCAAAAACGACAGCATCAAACAGATGCAGATGAAAAAAATATATCCAACCCATTTTTGTCTGAAAATATTTATAACAAGAGGAAGAAGAAATATTATAGATGGACGAAGCATCTCGCTGAATCTTGAAGCCACGATTGGAACACTATTCAAAAGCGGATAAACAGCAATGCTACAGAAAAATATTTTCATAAATATCGGAAAAAATTTGTAAGACATGAATTTTCTTGAATTAAAAGCAAGCAGTAAAAATATAAAAATATTTATAAGCTGATTAACATTGAACAAGTCAAGATTCTGATTCATATCCGAAATAATCGAAAGATAATAGTAGTTGTCTTCCCCTAAAACAAGCAGAAAAAGCTTTATAAAATTTATATTCAAAAAAGCTGAGAAATATATAACAACCAGAGCTAATATCCAAAAAGCAGGATTAAAAGAATTTTTCCTGAAAAAAAGAAAAACAAAAAATGCGGCTGAACTTTTATGAAAACATACAGCAATCGAAATAAGAAGAATATATATAAAATATTTTCTCTCAACAAGAAATCTGATTGAAAAGAGAAAAATCGCAATTGCGCAGCTTATTCTTATCTGCACAATATCGTGCAGAGCAAAAGAGGTTGAAATATATGTTACAAGAGAAAGCAAAGGATAAATTGAAATTTTATCAATTGTATAAACTTTCAGCGTAATGCTGATAAGCGAATAAAAAAGAAGAAAAATGAAAAGAGTCGGACTTAAAAATCTGATGACTTTTGCCATAATCTCAAAACGGTTTTCAATTACTTTATCCGCATGATTGAAGAAATCAAAATAATTATGATAATCAGCAAGACCTGCCGCATCCGCCCAGAAAAAACGAGAAAGCGCAAAACATAATATAGGAACAAGAAAGAACACAAACGCAGAAAAAGAAAAACGCAATGTTCTTTTATAGTTTTCCTGAACGACAGTCAGAAAAATTCCCATCGCTGTGCAGAACACAAAAATCAGACTTTTTAACATTCTTCTATCACCTTCTGGAATTTTCCAACGGCACTTTCCCAGTTGAATTTCTTTATATTTTCATTGCCGT
Organism: Treponema sp. UBA7590; assembly: GCA_002478955.1. Classification (GTDB taxonomy): domain Bacteria; phylum Spirochaetota; class Spirochaetia; order Treponematales; family Treponemataceae; genus Treponema_D. Next base: position 3,068 of record DLKK01000085.1, on the reverse strand, counting down.
TTTTTGCAAGCCGAATCCGAAGCTCATTGTCAGAAATCAGTTTAATAATATTTTCCGCCAAAGCCTTATAGTCAAAAACCGGGGAAAGAAGTCCAGTCTCGCCGTCAGCCACCATCGAAGAAAAACCGCCGTTGTCAGTGCAGGCGACAGCGCAGCCGCAAATCATCGCTTCGGCAACCGTAAGCCCAAAACCTTCAGTGGAACTTGCCGCAATATATATAGAAGAATCATTGTAAATCTTATTATGAAGCTCCTTAGAAGGGCTTTTATAATAAGTAAACCACTCTGGAAAGTTTTCCGGACTGTTGAAAATCCCAAAGACAGAAACGTGAAGCTGCGGAAACTTTTCGTGAACAATTTCAAGAGCCTTTACAGAATCCTCGAATCGCTTTTCTGGACGAGTATGATACATCAGGCTTATTTCATAAGGATTCCGCTCCTCAATTTTTTTAGAAAGCGTAAAATATGAAAAATCCAAACCGTTGTAAATTAGCGCCGCATTTTCACCTGCGCTCTGAACTTTTTCCAAAAGCCACGGCGTTATGACAACTTTTTTCATAGGAAATCTATAGCTTTCAAAAACTTGGGTTTCGGAAAATGGAAACCATTTTTCGAAACCCTGTATCAGATAGATACAGGACTTCGAACTGTCGAGATTTAAGTTGTGCAAAGCAAACGCGCTGTCAATAAAAGTTGCGACAAGCACATCATATTTCTTAAAAATTTTCCTGCTGTAAGAAAAAGAGAATTCCTCTTTTACGTTTTTTAATGGAAACCATCGCTGCCGATAAAGTTTTAGAATTTTCAGAGGCAGATATGCAAGCAGTTTCTTTATCCGCACAAGCAAAGAAAACTTCATTCTTTTTGTCATAAAAAGCGGATAAAAAACAGAAACCTTATATCCAAGCGCGGACAAACGGTTTGCATACTCATAGGCGATTTTATACCCGCCGACAGCACCATGAGAAAGCCCCGGCATTATAAAGCAAATTGATTTTTTTGGATTCATACTTCGCCTCCGTAATTATGAGTTATAAACAGAACAAAACTTTCTGAATCTGAAAATAATTCTTTTATATCTCTTTTCATAAAGTGACATGAAAAACAATATTTTATTTTTAAAAGAGGATATTTTATAAATCTGCAGATACGTTTCAAAAAATTCATTTTCACCCCCTGTATGGAATATTTGATTTTAAAAGATTTCTACTATAATTTTCACAAAAGCCAATTCCATTTATAAGACAAACTTGTTTTACAGATTCAAAAAGAACTTCCACATTATAATTATTTGGACCAATAAAAATATTACCTAGCCATGGATATCTTTCTTCAACTTCAATAGGCAATTTTTCTTTCTCAATTTTTGCTTCACAATATGGAATAAACAAATTCTTTCCACATCTAGCATTTTTTTGAGCTTTTTCTACATTTTCTATAACAATTCGCCACTCCTGCTCATCTTTAAAACTTTCATGTTTGAAATAAGTAGAAAACTTCAATAATTTTGGTATAATGCTATAAATTGGAGTATTTTCAGACTTAATAGAATCTATCAATTTTTGAATTTCAAGAATTTGTTCATTTTTATTATATATACATTTTTTCAAGTCAATTTTATTTTGATTACATTTATTTAATGTTTCTAATAAATAAGAAGTATCGAATTCAATGCATATCCCTGAAGCATTATCTCCATATAATCTCCATTGATTCAAATCATCTTTTTTTTCTGAAAAAGAAATTACATAATATCCAAAACCTTCAAAAGACTTATAAAAATCATTGAAATCAAATGTCACGTTTTCCTTTTTTAGTTTTTCTTTTACATCAGAATTTTTTTCTAAAGACAATAATTCTTCAAATATTTCATAAGGAATCTTACTTTCTTTACTATCATTCATAAATAAAATTTCAGAAGCCCAAAGAGTTTTATTTTTAATAATACCTAGAAATCCTGTTTTCGATGTGTAATGATACAATTTATCAGGTACTGCTGTTTTTTCCATAATAATTCTCCGAAAATCTTTATTATTAATATTAGAAAATACATTACCTTCATAATCATTTTCCAAAAACTCAAATCCATTTTTAATCCATCTGTCTTTAATTCCAAAAAGTCTGAACAGATTTTCTATCCGCTCATTCATAGAGAAAACTTTTCCTATTAATGGAACAACACCAAATTTCTTCTTAAGAATCAAACTGAAAACGCAGCAATGAAAGCTGTTCGTAACAACATATTCCGCATTGTCTACCAGATAAAGCCATTCAGGAATTGTCGCGAATGTTTTTGTGTAACTGTC
>DLKK01000085.1:0-731 GCA_002478955.1 Treponema sp. UBA7590 | reverse complement strand
ATTTTCGAGTTTCCAGTTACGTAAATTACATCAAGATTTTTTTCAGCAGCAAAATCATAAACGTTATCAATATCAAAATCGCAGGCATTACTGAGCATGTAAAGCAAAAGATAAGGCTTATAAGGAACATTGATTTTATTTTCACTGTAGATTTTTCTGTAATCTTCTGCACTCAAAAGCAACGTCGGATCCGGCACGAGTTCAGCATTCTCATATCCGCATTTCCTGCATAGCTCTATTCCGCCTTTTTCACGCACTGAAACATAGTCAAATTTTGCAATAAGAGGACGGATTTCTTCTATAATATCAGGATATAAATCTGAACAGCTCCAGCTTGCAGCGTAGCTCATTCGTTTTGTTTCAGATTTTCCAAAATCAAGAAAATACGCATGTATAAGATTTTTACATTTTTTTATGTTCTTGCAAAAACTGAAATTCCAGACCTGATCACTTCCCGCAATATAGACATCAGCTTCTGGAGGATTTTCTTTCAGTTCCGAATATGAGCTATATATTTTTTCTGACTGGACAATATATTTGTTTCGGAAATCCTCAAAATGCCGATCGTGAAGTTTCGCTTCCACAATGGATTTTCTTGAATTAACTCTATAGTTTAAATATTTGAAAAGCAGGATTGGATTCAATGCCTTCAACAGGCGAATAAAAACAGGACTTCTTGTAAAATCATTCTGAGAGTTATACCGTATTAAAAAGGCATCGTGTCCTGCGTC
>DLKK01000003.1:18126-33564 GCA_002478955.1 Treponema sp. UBA7590 | reverse complement strand
GATACCTTGTTACGCTCCGCAAAGATAGCTTTGCTATCTAGCGAATTGACGCGCTTTTTCTGGTAGCTGATTCAATTTTTATACTAAATTTATAAAACTCGACATTTTTGCTAACGCAAATAGACCTGAGTAAAGCGAGCAGTGGCACAGCTTTTTGATGAATCGGATATTTGCGTTTAGCTTTGCTAACGCAAATAGACCTGAGTAAAGCGAGCGGTGGCACAGCTTTTTGATGAATCGAATATTTGCGTTTAGCTTTGCTAACGCAAATAGACCATTAACAGCATGATATCCGAATTTCGTATTCCACTGATTCGTTCTGCCTGTCCAAGTGTAAGCGGACGCACTTTTTCTAGCTTGTTACGGCTTTCTGCGCTTAACGAAGGAATTGCGCCGTAATCAAAGTTTGCAGGAATCTTTACATTCTCCATCTTGTGCATTTTTTCAATCCGCTTGTCCTGTTTTTCAATGTAATATTTGTACTTGAATTCAATCTGTGCTTCATTCCAGATTTTTTCCGGGTAGCCAGGATTTTCTGTCTGCGGCTTTTTTAAAAGAAGTGATACAATCTCGTCTATCTGTGCGTATTTTGCCTCAATTTTTTCAAGTTGGGCTTTTGTTTTAAGACCTGCCTCAAAAGCGTATTTTGTAAGCCTTTGATCGGCGGTGTCGTGTCTAAGTTTAAGGCGGTATTCTGCGCGCGCTGTGAACATTCTGTACGGTTCTTTTGTACCAAGCGTTACCAAATCATCAATCAGAACGCCGATATACGCTTCATCGCGGCCAAGCACAAGAGGCTTCCATTCCGGGATGTCGTAAAAATGCTCAAAACCGGCTTGTTTTTGGCTTTGATTTTCAAAATCATTGAGCCGTGCATTGATTTTTTCGCTGATTTCATAAAAACGTTTTTGTTCTGCGGCATTAAGGACTGCTTTTGTGCAGAATGCGCCCGGTTCCATGCTGATTGGAGTTCCATTCAGGTTGTGCGGGATTTCGCAAAGAGGTCCGCAGAAAGTTTTGTGCGCGCGGGAATACAGTCCGGCGTTGATTCCGGCGATAATTCCCTGGCAGGCCGCTTCCTCATAGCCGGAAGTTCCATTTATCTGTCCTGCGTCAAAAAGTCCAGAAACTCGTTTTGTTTCAAGAGAAGGGTAAAGCTGTGTCGGCTCAACATAATCATATTCAACAGCATATCCTGGTCTGCTCTGAACTGCATGCTCAAAGCCTGGCATTGTGCGCATAAAAGCGTCCTGCACACATTCAGGCAAAGAAGATGAAAGTCCGTTCATGTACATTTCGTCAGTTTCAAGACCTTCCGGCTCAACAAAAATCTGGTGGCGCTCGCGCTCGGCAAAACGCATTACCTTGTCTTCAATGCTTGGGCAGTAGCGGGGACCGACACCGCTTATTTTTCCACTGTAAAGCGGACTTCTTCCGATATTTTCGCGGATGATTTTATGTGTCTCATTGTTTGTGTAGACAATGTGGCAAGGAACAAGCGGGCGCTCGACTTTTTCGTCATCAAAGCTGAAAGGAATAATCTCGTCATCACCATTGTTTATTTCAAGCTTGGAAAAATCAATTGTGGACTTTAAGATTCTTGGCGGAGTTCCAGTTTTTAGCCTTCCTGTTGTAAAACCAAGTTTGTGCAGACTTTCCGTGAGTCCGTATGCGGCCGGTTCACCGATTCTTCCGCAAGGCGCATCATATTCACCGATAAAAATTCTGCCGCCCAAAAAAGTTCCTGTTGTAAGAACAACTGAACGACAAGGAATGACTCGCCCTCGCTCAGTCACAATTCCTGTGACTTTCAGTCTTTTTCCACCCACGCCATTTTTTTCCAGATTTCCGCGTTTTTCACCTGGAATAGTCCCGATTTCAGCGGAACTGTCAGAATCCGGCGGCATTTCCGTAGAGCTTTCCACCGTAAGAATATCGATAACCGTGTCCATCAACGTAAAAAGATTCGGTGTGGATTCCAAAGTTTTGCGCGCAATCTGGGAATAAGTGATTTTATCAGCCTGGCTTCTAGGTGCCTGAACTGCCGGCCCACGGCTTTTGTTCAACATCCTGAACTGAATCATTGAGCGGTCAATCAGTTTTCCCATTTCACCGCCGAGCGCATCAATTTCACGGACAATATTGCCTTTTGCGATTCCGCCGATAGAAGGATTACAGCTCATGCGCCCGATTGCGTCCGGTGATTGAGTTACAACAAGCGTTTTCAGCCCCATTCTGGCCGCTGCCAGACAAGCTTCGATTCCGGCGTGACCTGCGCCAACTACAACCACATCATAAAAATCATAAAAACCAGACATAGTGCAAATTATAGCGATTTTTTTTTAATTGATAAATATTTTCTATTTTATTTTTATGGAGAGGCATAAATACAAGTCTCATTCCGAATTGAGCCGGTTTTCTGTGATATTCACAAGTTTTCCAGATTTTTCAGTCTTTTCTGCAAGTACGGTGACTTACGTATGAGAAAACCAAATTTAGCGGAAGGATTAGTTTTTTCCGCATTTGTGTGGCTCAGAAAAATATAGCCGACATCATCACCAATTTTCTTATTTTTCCACACTGTCCTTTTCCAGTAAAAATGGTATGACCCCAATTATTGTTATTCCGTTTTCATCTTGGTATCGTTTCTGATTTCCACCAACGACAACTATCTTTTTGAAAAAATCTCCGCTATTTAAAAGCGGCTTTATTTCCTGAGTTTTTTTGTCAGGAGCATCAATGCTGAATGCAGACTGAATATAAATCTTGTTGAATCCCTGATTTACAATAAAATCAATCTCAAGATTGCTTTTTTTCTGAACTCCATTTTTCATTGAAGAAACCTGAACTACTCCGACATCAACTGAGTATCCTCTGGAGACAAGTTCATTAAAAATTATGTTCTCCATGATATGGCTTCTTTCCTGCTGCCTGAAATTCAATCTTGCATTTCTCAATCCAATATCAACTGCATAATATTTCAACGGATAATCAAGGTAAGATTTCCCTTTTACATCATATCGATTTGCTTTTTTAATTATGAAAGAGTCTTCAAGATATTCCAGATAATTCTTAACCGTATGATCAGACAGCTTAAGATGCTGCACAGAAGTTAAAGTATTATTAAGTTTGTGGGGATTTGTAAGAGAACCTACTGAAGAAAAAATCACATCTATCAGACAGCTTAAAGATTTTTCGTTTTTAAGTTTGTATCTTTCCTTAATGTCTGCAATGTATATCTTTGTAAAAAGATTTTTCAGATACTCTGTTTTTTATGTTTCATTTTTTTTAAGAATGGCAAGAGGCATGCCGCCATAGGTCATGTATTCTTCCCATGCATCTGCTTTTTCCAGGCCGGAATATTCATAATATTCGCTGAATGTCAGTGGATAGATTTGTATTTCACATCCTCGGTCACGAAAATTTGTTGCGACGTCTTTTGAAAGCAATCTGGAATTACTTCCTGTAACATAAATATCTAGATTTTTTCTTGCCATCAAATCGTTCAGAATATCATAGAAAGTTGTATAAAGAAGATACCTGTCTTCTTATGGAACGGAAGTTTCATCTATTCCTTCTTTTTTTACACGGTAGCAAAGCTGGATTTCATCTATAAAAATATAGAATTTTTCTGTTTCATTTATGTTCTGCAGAATATGCTCATAAAGATTGTTTGGATTTCTGAAATTTTCATATTCTTTTTTGTCAAGTGAAATCTGAATTATATGAGAATCATCGATTCCATGTGAATTCAGATATTCATCACGCTTAATCAATTAAAGCTCCTGCTGCAAACTTTGTTCTTTTTGGAACGTACTTTGCAGTGTTATAATGACATTTTGCTCTTTTAAAACTTCTTAACATTTTTTAAGACCTAAAATATAAAATTTCCCGACTTTCACTTGTCCCGGACAGACTGTATAGCAGGCCCAGACAAACTGCATAAGCGGTACAAGCAAACTGGGGCGTAAGTACAATCTGTCTGGGGCGCTTATACAGTCAAGCTGGGCAATATGCACAGACAGAATGGGATGTAGGAATTTGGGTTTGGATGCTTTCGCCTTTTTCTTCAGCAGTAGAAAGATAATAAGGCAATTTGTTTTTGCAGAACCAACTGACATTGAAACCATAAAAACTAAAAGACCGGGCAATTTTTTTATAGATGATAATAAGATTTGTTTGGCTAAAATATTAAATTTGTGGATAAACTTGTAATAAAGATGACATAAAAAAAGCCAAAAATTGATTTTTGTTTCAATTTTTGGCTTTTGGAAATTATTTTTATAAGGTTGAATTACTCTCCTAAAAGTTTATCACCAAGCATATTGTAAAGTACACGTTTCCAATTTAAGTTTCCGATTTCTGTAATCAATGTTAAGTTTTCTGCTGTATTTGACATTGATTTTGTACCCATGCTTTCAAATCTGTTTAAGTTGTAAATAATAGTCCAGGCAGTTGTTCCTAGAGTTTGTGGTTTTGCGCTTGAATCATCATTGCCAGCTTCTGCTTCCTTTCCAAAAGATTTATATACAGCTATTTTCTCAATGTTTGCAGATTCTGCAAGGTTGAATAAAGCTTTTACAGAAGATTTTTCATTTTCAGAATTTGCAATTGGAACAAGAATAACATTTAATCCTTGCTGAATTTTTTGAGCAGTATCCGATGTTTCCCCTTTGAATTTTATACTATCTTCGGTTGTTGCGTAATTAACATAAATATCAAAATTTACAGTTTTTTTATTTTCGCCTTCACCCCAAGAATAAGTAAAGGAATTTTCCGCTTTTGAATTTTCTTTATAAACCCAAGTATTCTGTGGTGCGATAAAATCGTTGTCGTCGGCATCGCATCCTGTAAAAGCTGCTCCGAAAATAAGTGCGCTTAATACGCAAATTAAAGAAAATGTTTTTTCATTCTTTTACCTCATTTTTCTAGTATTCTTTGATTATAAAACAGTGTTATTCAATTGTCAAAAACAATGATTTGCCACCAGCTTATCTATTCAGCTGTGAGAATCTATTCTTCTACTGAATCTCAAAAGCCTTGTCGTCTACGAGTATGTATCTTTTTCCGTCAATTGTTACAATTTTTGCAGAACTTTCGGCGGCTTGTTCTGTGTTCTTAAAATCTGGATTATCTTCAACAAAAAAGTATAAATCCTTGTTTTTGATGAAAAAATCTTTTATGGCTGTTTTTTCGTTGTTGTCGCCAAAATCTATATCAAAAATTATGCTGTTCTGGTTTGCCTTGCTCAGTTTTCCGTCGTTTCCAAAAAAATATTTCAGCTCGTCGTGCATGTCGTCATCTTGTTTGCCGTCAAAGTTTTTTGTGTTTCCTGGCTGAAGATTTGCAATCGGAATAAGTTTAATGCTTTTTCCATTGATTGCGATTTTAATCTGGATATTTTTAAGTTCATACGAGCTGCCGTTTCTGATTTTGATTTCATCATAAAATCCTTTTTCTACCAAATCTGAAATCTTGAATTCAAAAGAATTATTTTTACTGCCGTTCAGGTTTTGCGCAAATAAAAAAGTTGCCATTGCCATAAAAAATATAGCCGCGAATATTTTCTTCATACATTTACCTCTGTTCTGATGATTTTATTATTTTAATCCAGCGAATGGCAATTGTCAAAAACTTGACCGGAAAAGATATTTATCAGATAATAAAAAAGTCCTTCGAATTATGTGATGATTGCTTAAAAAAGTCATCCGGTTTTCGTGATAATTTTTAGAAAAGTCGTCAGAATTTCGTGATTTGGGGAAAAATGTTATGTATAGAAGAATAATCGAAAAATTAAAAAAATGGAAAGGATCGCCTCATAGAAAACCTCTTATCCTTCAAGGTGCAAGGCAGACTGGTAAAACATGGATTATGAAAGAATTCGGCAGGTCTGAGTATAAAAATACGGCTTACCTTTTTTGTCAGGAAAATCCTGTTTTGGAAAATCTTTTTGCAGCTCCATTTGACAAAGAACGCTTATTGAATGGATTTCAACTTTTATGTGGTTTTAAGATTGAGCCTGAGAACACCCTGATAATTATTGATGAAATTCAGGATATTCCAAAAGCTATTACATCACTTAAATTTTTTTATGAGCAAGCTCCAGAATATCACATAATATGTGCAGGTTCTCTTCTTGGGGTTTCATTGCATAACGGTGTTTCGTTTCCGGTTGGAAAAGTTAATTTTCTGAATCTATATCCACTTTCTTTTTCTGAATTTTTGATAGCAATTGGAAAGGGACAGTATGAATCTCTGATAAATTCTAAAACTCCTGATATTGAGCTTATAAAATCATTTTCTTCGGAGTTGAAGGAGTTTCTGAAATATTATTTTTTTATTGGAGGAATGCCGGAGGTTGTCTCAACATGGATTGAAACGAATGATTTTAATGAAGTTCGGCGTGTTCAGCTGGAACTTCTTGAAACTTATAAAAATGATGTTTCAAAACATACTTCTTCGGAAGTGGCAAATAAAATCAGGCAGGTCTGGGATTCTGTTCCAAGTCAATTGGCTAAGGAAAACAAAAAATTTTTGTATTCGGTGGTAAAAGAAAGCGCTCGTGCTCGCGGATATGAAAATGCAATCAACTGGCTTACTGATGCGGGGCTTATTACGAAAGTTTATCGTGTTAACAAACCTGGAATTCCGATAAAAGCCTATGAAGATTTGGAAGCATTTAAAATCTTTGTTTTAGATACAGGGCTTTTATGCAGTATGACACTTTTGAGTGCAAGAACTTTGCTTGATGGAAATAAACTTTTTACAGAATTTAAAGGTGCTCTTACGGAGCAATATGTCTGTCAGCAGCTTGTAAGTGAATTTCAGATAGAGCCTTTTTATTGGTCTTCCAAAGACGGCTCTGCTGAAATTGATTTTATTTTTCAGAATGATGATAACGTTGTTCCTGTGGAAGTAAAAGCCGAAGTGAATCTTCAGGCAAAAAGTCTGAAACTTTATCGAGAAAAGTATAACCCAGCAACAGTATTTCGTTTTTCATTGTCGGATTATATAAATCATGGAAATTTGAAAGATATCCCTCTGTATGCTATTCCGCTGGTAAAGAATTTCTTGGATAGATGATGTAAAAAATAACCGTAATCTGAATCATTGTTGTTTTTTTTTAGATTACGGTTATTAGGTGGAATAGATTTTTATTTAGAAGGATTCATTTCCTAAGGCTTTATAAATTTCTTCTTTTGTGATTCCCTGTGTGGCCATTACATCCAAAAGTCCTTCTGTCTGGAATGGGCGGACGGCTTTTGTGTCACGTACATAAATTACATTGTTGTTTATAAACATATCAAAAAATTGTTTAGATACAGATGCATCAGTTTTATAAATAGATTCATAAGAATCAGAGCGCTTATCATAATTGCATCCGAGATTGTTATCCCAATAAAATTGTGTTGTTCCATTTTGAGAGATTTTCAAAATATCTCCAGAGTCAACTTTAAAATCAAACTCTTTCCAGTATCCTGAAAAGCCTTTCCATGAAATAGAACATCTTACTCTTGAATTTAACGGATTGTCTCCTTTCTCATAACCAAAGAATAAAAATGTTCCGTCAGGATTCATGCATTTAAAGCTGTAAATAGTTTCTGAGTCAAAATCATTTCTTACTTTGGAAACTTTCCATGCTAAGTTCTCAACTCGTTTTTTTTCTTCTTCGGCTTTTTTTGTTTCTTCTATTTTTTTCTGGCGGGCAACTTCAATTTGCTGTTTTGCATAATCTTTAAGATATTTATCTTTTTTTACAGTTGTTCTGCTTATAGCAATGACTTCACCGCTTTCAACATCAACAATTCTGGCATTTACATTTATTTCTTCACCAATATCTTTCATATCGCCATAGCAGACATAATCTACTCCGGCAATTTTACCAATGGATTTTGCGGACGAGTCATCAACAATTCCGCTGGCTTGGAATTTTTGTTCTGAAAGAATTTTTTCAAGATTTGCACGTTCGATTATTTTTATATTTCCACATTCAAAAACCGCTTGGGTAAGAGCGTCTGTTACATAATTTTCCACAAATTTATTATTTGCATCAGAAGATAAGGCTATAAATGCCATGCTGATTTTTTTTGTTTTATTCGTGTTTTTTAATAAGTCGTAAGAAAGTTCATATAATTCATCAGAAATTGTGGCTTTTCCAATTAGAGACATGACTTTTCTGTTTGATTTTATCATTGTGTTCCAGTCATATAGTTCAACCAGTGCATAATCTGAATAAACTCGGATATAGATTGATAGATCTGTTACAAGATTGTCCTTTGAATGGACATCAGAATATGCATTTTCTTTTATTTTGTGAATGCCGGAAGAATTGAATTTTCCATAGCGAGCTGCAAGTTTTCCTTCTTTTATATCACTCTTGTTAAGCCGTTCTGTAACTTTTACAAGCTTATCGTCAAGAAAGTAAAACCAAATCTTTGAAACAGCTTTGTCAGAAATGTTCTGAACGGAATAAATCTTTAACTCTCCCTTATAAGTTTTTTGTTCCGAATTGATTATGTCATCATCAAGTAATTTTAGATTATAACCTGCCATTTTTGCCATGGCTAAAGAAGTTTCCCATTGCAAATCTTTGTAGCCGACTGTGGAATCCATTGGAGCTGCAAATATTCTGGTTAATAATAACGTGCCCAAAAGGATAAATCCGAATAATTTTTTCATTTTTTTCTCCATATTTTATTTATTTAAAAAAATCATTTTCAATAGCATTGCACAAATTCATGTAAGAACGTCGGTAGACTGTTTCTTCGTCAAATCCAGAGACTTTATCTAATTGTTTTGAATATGAATATACAGTTTTATTATTAGAAAAAATTTCTATTGTTATTGATGGATTTGCCTGATAGGTTGAAGGATTTTTTGTTGTTTTTATGTTAACTGTTGCTTTTGCTTCGTAATTACTATCATTGAAATTTGTGATTGAGAAATTTTCTTTTGAAAGGCAAGCTGAAATTTTGTCAAAAATTTGATTATTAATATCGCCAATAACATTGATATAAATTTTTATTTCTGATTTCAGTTTATCAAGTTTTGAAAAAGATTCTGTTGCAAGAATATCAAGCTCTGAATATGACTTTGCTTTTTCTGGAGCAACTGCAATTGCAAAGTCATAAGCATCATAGAAATCATTCAATATTTTTTGAGCTTTTTGAATGGCAATTATTTTTTTTAAGTTGTCATTTAAAGAAATCGCATTTTTGTAAGTTGTAGGAAAAATCTGCTGAACTTTATCTAGTTTTGGTTGAACGGTATCAAATGCTTTTTCTCGGTTAATATATGCGACACAAATATACATCCCATAATCTGGATAATAATAAGGAGTTGTGTATTCAAGCTGGTAAATTGTATTCTCTGAAGAAGACATGATGTTTTGTCGAATTTTTTTATTGGAATATATATTCTCATTTTTTTCAATTGCAAAATATTCTGAAGATAAATTTGTTTTTATGATAGTTTTTATATTTTCACTTATTTCAGCAGCCGCTTTTGCTTTTGCTTCTGTGTCTGATGAACCGAATGCTGATGCTGATAAATATTCATCTTTTGGGAAAAGCGATTTTTTTCCTTCATCTGTTATCCAAATTGGAAAAGATTCTGTATTTTTATTTTTTGATTTTGCAGATATAAAAGAAACAGCATAAATTGTTATAACTGATAAAATCAGTATTTTTCTTAAATTAATATATTTTATTTGCTGAATCATTTCTTTTATTATAAACAAATGGTTTTGTTTTCTCAATAAGCAATATTGGCTTGTTGAGTTTTCTTTTTTACCACCCGCCGGAAGCTCCTCCACCGCCAAAATGTCCGCCGCCCCCGCTGAAGTGGCTTCCACCGCCACCAAAGGAATTGTGGCTGCCGCTGTAAAAGTTGTCCATTGAGCCGCTTCTGCCTGAACTGCCGCGATGGGTATTTCTGTATGCGCTTGTAAAGATAATCCACGGCAAAAAGTGGTTGCTTCTTCCGCTTGCGATGCATGAAAACAGGATGAACCAGCCAAAGACCCACAGAAATCCGTATAAAATTCCCATGTATGAATTGTCGTTGTCGGATTCTTTCAGGACGCTTTTTGATACGAGCTCCTCGTTGTCGGAAATAAGTCCTGCGATGTTTTTTACGCCTTTTAGGATTCCTTCGGAATAATCGCCGTCTCTGAATTCCGGGATTATAACATTCCGCAGAATCAAGCCGCATTTTGTGTCGGTCAAAGTGCCTTCGAGTCCGTAGCCGACTTCGATTCTGGCTTTGTGTTCATTTAGAGCAACCACAATAAGCGCGCCATTGTCTTTGTCTTTTTGGCCGAGCTGCCAGTTTTCTGCGACTTTCATTGAAAAATCTTCAATAGGAGCACCGTCCAGAGAATTTACTGTAAGAACCGCAACTTGCGCACCTGTTGAATTTTCAAGGTTTTCAAGATAAGAATTTATTTCTTCCTTGTCTTTTCTAGTGATTATGTTCGCATTATCAACTATTCTTCCTGTAAGAGCTGGAATTTTTGCCGCAAACGAATTGAATGCAAAAAACGCCGCGACCGCAACAAAAAGAAAATTCCGCTTAAAGTTCAATTCTTTCATTTTAGTCCTCCAGGATTGCAAGTCCGTCTGGCAGTTCGTTTGGATTTTCTTTTTCTGCCGGAAATTTCTCAGCAAGAAGCTCACCGCATTTTTCCACGGCGGCAATAAATCCTTCTTTTGTTTTTCCAGATTTGATTCCAAGCGCAAGGTCGTCCGCAATTATATTCCATAAATCCTGCGGAATTTTTTGCGCAATTCCAGAATCTGCCACAATGCGGACTTGTCTTTCAAGATAAGAGACAAAAATCAGAATTCCAGAATGTTCTTTTGTCTCGTAAACACCGCTTTGGGCAAAATGTCTGAACGCGCGGTTTGTTACAGCCTGATTTTTTATGTTTTTTGGAATTATTATTCTGTCAATCGCCGGAATGTTCGCAAAATAAAAACCAAAGACGATTGTTGCCAGCGTTGCGATTCCATAAAATGCCGGAAGAAGCCAAATTGGACAGCCCCAGAAAAATTTATCGTACAGAGCCGAGATTTTTGAGGCAAACGGAAGCAGAATGATAAATACAAAAGCCGCAAGGTAAGTTGAAGCCAGGAGTTCCCAGAAAGAGTAATGCTCGCTTTCGGTGGTCAAAGCCAGCGCAATTTCGCCGCTTGTCTTTGACTCAGCTTTTTTTACCGCATTCTTGATTTCTGCCATGTCAGAATCTGAAAGCTTTATTTTTTTCAAAAGATATTTTTTTGTCATTTCTGCCCCTGAATTTTTGGTTTTTGCCGGACTTTGTTTTTTTTAGAACTGAACTGCTGGTGCTGTGGCTGCCTGTGTTGCCGCTGTAAAATAAGATTTTGCCTTAAAGCCCATTTTTCCGGCGATTACAACTCCTGGCCATTTTCTGATTGCGGAATTGTATTTTTGTGCAAGGTCGTTGTATCTTTTTCTTTCTGTTGAAATCCGGTTTTCAGTTCCTTCCAGCTCATCCTGCAGGGCAAGAAAATTCTGGTTTGTCTTTAGTTCCGGGTAATTTTCTGTGACAGAAAGAAGCCGTTGCAAAGCTCCGCCCAATGAATCCTGGGCTTTCTGGAATTCCGCGAATTTTTCTTCATCTTCAAGAATGCTTGAGTCAACTTTTATTACTCCGCCGGCTTTTGCACGCGCCTCTGCGACCTGCGAGTAAAGTTCTGTCTCATGGCTTGCCGCGCCTTTTACTGTTGAAACAAGATTCGGAATCAAGTCATATCTTCGCTGGTACTGGTTTTCAACCTGCGCCCATTGAGCCGAAACCTGCTCGTCCAGCTCAACCAGATTATTGTATATGTTGCAGGAAGAAATTCCTGCCATAAGCGCGATTCCCGCAAAAACTGAAGTCAAAATTCTAGTGATTTTCATAGATTTCTCCATTTGGTGAATTTTTTATATCAGGAAATTTTAATTTTTTTTGATAAATCTGAATAATCGCTTTCGGCAGATTCGTAATTTGCTCCAGATGGTTGGTCTCGCGCTTCGCTTGTAAGACTTTGGGTGCTACGCACTTTAATTAGTTCAATCGACCAAAATCTTCACAAATCACGAACTCTGCCTACGCTTTTATTTCTTTTGTGAAAAAAATTCAAATTTCCTACTATAAAAAATAAAGCCATAAGCAAATTGGGTCAAGAAAATGATTGAAAAAAATGTTGATTCTGTATATCTTTATTTAGATAGAGCGAAGTTTTTTTAACGTTGCGTTTTATGTTGCAGCGTTGTTTAGGAGCAAAAATGAGTCAGGCAAAAGATTACGATTTTACAGTTGAACAGCTAGGTCCTTGTAAATTTAATTCACCTATTCAGTTGTCAACAGTTGTAGGCGGCGCATGTGCGAATTATGTGCGAGATGATTCTTTTGTAAGAAATAGAATCAATGTTTTCAGCAAGGACGAGCCAAACTCGGTTGATAAAACAAATCTTTTGCAGAAGGCCGGTCCTCGTGAAAAAATATATTTTGACCCTAAAAAAGTAAAGGCCGGAATCTGTACTTGCGGTGGTCTTTGCCCTGGATTGAACGATGTTATACGCGCTGTGGTCCGCTGCTTGTGGAACAGGTACGGTGTCCGTGACATTGTTGGTTTCCGTTACGGTTATCGCGGACTTTTTGAAGACTCAAACCTTGAGCCGATTCAGTTGAATCCTGATGTTGTTGACGAAATCCATAAGATTGGCGGTTCTTTTATCGGAACAAGCCGTGGCGGTGGAAACAGGATTCCTACTGATGGCGTTGACACAATTGCTCGTCTTGGCATTAATATGATGTTTGTAATTGGCGGTGATGGAACTCAGCATGGAGCTTTGGCGATGGCTGAAGAAATCCAGAAACGAGGACTTGAATGTGCGGTTGTTGGAATTCCAAAGACTGTTGATAATGATTTCCTTCTTATTGATCATTCGTTCGGTTTTGAGACTGCTGTTCAGCAGGCAAAAGAGGCGATTGCTTCTATGCACATGGAAGCCCGCTCTCAGCCAAATTGTATTGCCCTTGTTAAACTTATGGGACGCGAGTCTGGATTCATTGCAACGTATGCGGCTCTTGCTTCACACGAAACAAATTTCTGCCTTATTCCGGAAATTCCTTTTGACATGGAAGGTCCTAATGGTTTCCTTGCAAATCTTGAAAAACGTCTTATGGAACATAAACATGCGGTTGTTGTTGTTGCGGAAGGCGCAGGCCAGGAACTTTTTGCTTCAAATGATGAGACAGATGCTTCTGGAAACAAGAAACTTGCTGATATTGGAATTTATCTCCGGGATGCAATCAAGACTTATTTTACAAAAAAGAATATTCCTGTTGACTTAAAATATTGCGATCCAAGTTACCAGATTCGTTCTGCGGTTACAATCGCTTCTGACTCTGTTTATTGTGAGCGACTTGGAAATAACGCTGTTCATGCGGCAATGGCTGGAAAAACAAAGATTGTTGTAGGTCTTGTTCATGACAAATTTGTCTATATTCCTACAGAAATGGCTATTGCAAGCAGAAACTTTGTTGATCCGGAAGGAGCTTTGTGGCGCGACGCTTTGGATGCTACTGGTCAGCCAATTCTTATGGTTAATGACGAGGAAAAAGCAAAAAAAATCATGCGTCAGAAGCTTGACCTTTAATGACTGTAAAAAAAATTGCGGGTGACGTTTTCTATATTCCGGGTGCAACAAACGTTGGTGTGATTGCGGTTAATGGAAAACGTGGCTCAAAGGCAAAAGATATTTATCTTGTTGATTCTGGCGGAGATTCAGAGGATGCTGAGCGCATTTTTGGAGAGCTGACGGAACTTTTCCCGATGGAAAATGGTGGTTTCAATCTTGTTGCTATAATAAACACACATTCTCATGCGGATCATTGCGGCGGAAATAATTTTTTTGTTCAAAAGACTGGGTGTCAGGTTTGGTGCAGCCGAATCGAGGCGGCCGGGCTTGAATGCAGTCTTCTTCAGTCGATTATTACTTGCGGCTCAATGCCGTTGCCTCATCTTCAGTCCAGTTATTATGTTGCAAAACCATCTAAGGCAGACAAATTTATTGATGAAAATTCTGAGATAAAACTTCGTGGTGGCGGAAAAATAAATTTCATCAGTCTTCCGGGGCATTATCTGAATATGCTTGGAATTCTTTTTACGAGCAAAAAGGGTGAGACTGTGTTTTTTCCCGGAGATGCGGTTTTTGGCAGAATGCATGTGTTGAAATACTGGATTTCTTATCTTGTTGATTTGGGCGCGTTCAAAAAGACTTTGGAAAAACTGAACGAAACAAATTTTGACTGGTACATTCCTTGTCACGGTGATCCGGTCCGCAGAATCCAGGAAACTGTCGAGATGAACAATATTGCGATTCTTTCCACGGAGTATTGTATTTTGCGCGCCTTAAAAGATGAAAAACGGCTTACTTTTTCCGAGATGATGAAATCGGTTGCCGACATGAACGACATAAAGCTTCGGACTCCGCAATATCTTTTGATTGGAAGCACAATCCGCGCGTATCTTTATTATCTTTACCAGGAAAATAAGATTGACTGCGCGATGAAGGAAAATCAGCTTTTCTGGTTCAAGCTGAAAGGCGCAGCGCTTTAAACTTAGTCGTCCCAGCCTGGGATTTTCACTGATTCATCCCAGTTTTCTATGATTTGGATTCCGCTGGAAGTTCCTATCCTGTTTGCGCCTGCGGCAATCATTTCCACGGTTTTTTTTGCGCTCCTTATTCCTCCGGAAGCTTTTACGCCAAAATCTTTTCCTACAGTTTTTCTCATTATCTCAATGTGATGGGCAGAAGCTCCGTTCGGAAGAATGTTTCCTGCCGAATCTTTTGGAGTCGCAAATCCTGTTGAAGTTTTTATAAAATCCGCACCGGCACGAACAGCGCATTGGCAGCAGGTTACAATTGTATCATCGGAAAGAAAACATGTCTCAAGTATGACTTTTACAATAATTGATTTTCCAAGTTTTTTGCCGGTGTTTTTTGCAACTTGAACAACTTCTGCAATGTCCATTTCGATTGAACTGAAACGACATTCCAATGCGGCTCCAACGTTTATGACCATATCGATTTCATCAGCACCGTTGGTTATTGCCTGTACAGTTTCCGCGGCTTTGTCCTGTGTGGAAGTTGCGCCGAGTGGAAATCCGATTACTGTGCAGATTTTTACTTCAGATTTTTCCAGCTCATTTTTGCAGGTTGTAACATAAACTGGGTTTACGCATACCGACTTGAAATTATAGTTTTTTGCTTCCGCACAAAGCCGGATTATTTCTCTTATTCCGGCGGTCTGTGCAAGCTGTGTGTGATCAATTAATTTTGCAAGTGTTTCTTTTTTCATTACTTTTATATTCTGAATGATGTGGCAAAAAATGTCTATCATCAAAATTGCTTGCCATAGCA
>DLKK01000003.1:9696-18095 GCA_002478955.1 Treponema sp. UBA7590 | reverse complement strand
TCCCGCTTATTCAATTTATTTTTTCAGAAAAAACTTGATATTCACATTAGTTAGCCAATGCGAACTTCTATTTGTTGAAAATTCATTTTTCGTAGAGTAATATTTTTCTAATTTCATTTTAGCTGTAAGGAGAACGACTATGGCTTACAAAGTTGATTCAGATAAATGCGTTAATTGTGGCGCATGCGAACCTGATTGTCCGGTTGGAGCAATTTCAGAAGTAAATGATAAAAGAGCAATTGATGCTGACAAATGCATCAGCTGTGGTTCTTGTGCTTCTACTTGCCCGGCTGAAGCAATTTCAGAGTAATTTTTTTGCTGAAAAGACAGGTTTTTGAGTGCAGAAACCTGTCTTTTGTTTTAAAATAAACTTATGTCAAACGTAGCATTGAAAATAAAAGAATTTTTCCTGAATATCCTTAAGATTCTAGGTTTGATTGCTTTTTGTCTTGCCGTGGGATTTGCGGTTGTTTTTCCTCTGTGGAAATTTGCGGTTTCGGCTCCAAGAATTTATACGTTTTTTGTGCTTTCTGTTATTTTTGCCGTTGCAGTTTTTTGTATTGTCAGAAAAATCCTAAGAAAAAAGAATGAACCATAAGTTTTTTCCGCTGATTTTTTTTGTGGTTTTTCAGTTTTTTTGTGCATCTTTTTTTGTTGCGGAAGAAAATCCTGTCCAAAAAATCAAGATTGATGTTGAAAAACTTCCTGAAATCCACAAACTTTCCCGTTCTGATGTGATTTTCTGCCAGTTTGAGGAAACTGTTTCCCATAATGAAAAGATTTTCGCGAATGAACTGAGCACTGAGCCACCTGTTGAGGAATTCTATGTTTATATTCCCAGAAAATCTGAAGATATTTTTTCTGTCTGTGCGGATTCAGGAATTCCGTACGACACTTTGGTTACCTTGAATTCCCTTTGCGGAATCTCAGAGAAAATCTCCGGAAAAAAAATCGTTCTGCCTACTGTAAAGGGCATTTTTGTGCGGCAAAATCCGGTTTCATTTGTGGAAATTTTAATTTCTTCTGAATACAAGTCTTTTGTGGAAAATTCAAAAAAAATATGTTATTATTTAAATGATAAAAAATTTTATTTTCTTTATGGAAAAAGATTTACACCTGCGCAGCGTGCTTTTTTTCTTGATGCATCTATGCGTGCGCCACTGGATAATGTCCGGGTCACTTCCGGATTTGGTTTTAGAAACAGTCCTGTGTATAAAAGATGGAAATCCCATAACGGAATAGATTTTGCGGCTGCGGCTGGAACTCCTGTTTATGCCTGTAAAAGCGGAACGGTTGCATTTGTTGCAAAAATGGATGCAGTGTTCGGTAATTATATTGTGCTTTCTCATGAAGGCGGGCTTTCGAGTGTTTATGCCCACCTTTCTCGGGTTGATGTAAAAAAAGGTGAGATTGTGCGCGTTGGCGAAGTGATTGGGCTTTCTGGAGAAACTGGAGCTGTGACTGGTCCGCATTTACATTTTGAAGTCAGGCTGAACGGCGTTGCGGCTGATCCGGCTGATTTTATCCGATATTAAGGTTTTTGTATGGTCAAGTCTTTTGCAAAACTTTTAATTTTTTCTTTTCTGCTGATTTCTGGCGTTTTTTGTTGGGCTGAAACTTTTCGTGTAAGGAAAGTCTGCTCTGTCTCGCTGCCGGGTGATTCTGTTGAGGAGCAGAACGCTGTCCTTGGAATAAACGATAGTCTTGCGGTTTTTATGCCGGCCGATATGACATATCTTGAAGGTTTTGAGCTTAAAATAAAAATTCCGCAGATTGTTGCGGACTGGCGCGATTCAGTTGCATTTTCTGTTTATGATGGAATCAAGCCAAAGCCAAATGTTTCTTCCATAGATTATTCTGGCACACGGATTTTTGTGACTCCGCTTCCTGCCAGGCCGAACTGGATTGTTCAGGTTCCGCTGAAAAACCAGAATTCCATAAAAAACAATGGTTATATTGCAAAAATTGATGCGGTTCCGGATGTTTCCAGTGGCTACACATTTATCCGTTTTCAGCCTGCGATGAAAGGTGTTCCAGATGAAACTTACGAGGCAAAACTGAATGTTTTTGTAAAGCCTGTGCTTATGAACAAAGGAACTTTGAAACTGGATGTTTCTGCGCCTGGCGGACAGGCCGCAAATTATGAGCTTTTTGTTGATGACGAGCCGCATGTGCTTTTAAATGGAAAAATTCTTCTTGAGGCAGGAAAGCACAACATAAATATTCAGTCTGAGGAATTCAGGAACGAAGTGCGGACTGTCTACATTGAACAGGCAAAAACTTCCGAAATTCAAGTTGCCCTGAAAAGCCTTGCACCGACCTTGACGGTTACTGCGCCGGAAAATTCAGATGTCTTTATAGATGATAAAAAAGTTGAATCTTTTGGAACTGAATTTGTGGTTTCTGAAGGCGAGCATATTGTGAAATGCCAGCTTGGAAGCTATGAGATTGTTCGTTCTCTTTCAATTGAGAAAGGAAAAACTTATTCTGTGAACCTTGCCGTTGACCTTGAAATCTCTGAAGAATAAAAAATTAACTCAAATGTCGAGCTTGTTCTGGAACTGATTCAATTTCTATAGTGAATTTATAAAACTCGATATTTTGATAAATCAAAGAAATTTATGGATTTCAGAAAAAAAATGTTCAAGAAATTTGAAAATACGGGCGATAATATAATTACCGGGGGACATTTTCCCCTCCCACCCATGTTCCCCCGGTTGCCTGATGGGCATGGCTCGGTTCTGTACCGAGCCTTTTTTTTGCTGAAGTGCAGACATTTTGTGCAATGAATCGGTCTGTCTTTGAAGTTGAATTGACGAAATAAATCTATTTTTTTACAATATAAGAATGACAACAATCCGTAAGTCTACTTATTTTTGGGTGGGCATTTTATTTTTTGCTTCAATATTTATAGGCTGTCTTTTAGGTTACGGTCTTGCAGAAACTAAAAACATTAAGAACTCTGAATATATTTCTTCGTTTGATACGGCGCTTCCAACTAAGCTTTTGGATATAAACGGCGAGCTTATAACAGAATTTTCTTCTGATGAAAAACGCGAAATCATCAGCCTGAACAAATTGCCGCCGCACATGATAGACGCGCTTTTGACACGAGAGGACAGGATTTTCTACAAGCATCACGGCTTTAGTTTCAAGGCGATTCTTAGGGCTGTTGTCGGCCAGCTTACAGGGCGTTCTCTTGGTGGTGGTTCAACTTTAACTCAGCAGATTGCCGGAACTCTTTATTGCGACCGCGCGGAAATGTCCATAATGCGAAAAATCAAGGAACTTTGGTGGGCAATCCAGATGGAGCGCAGGTATTCAAAAAATGAAATCCTTGAGCTTTACCTGAACAAAATTTATTTTGGCGGTGGCACTTACGGCGTTAATGCGGCCTCGAAATATTATTTCGGACATTCTGCGGAAGAAATTACTCCGGCGGAGGCTGCGATTCTTGTTATTCAGCTTTCAAATCCGGCTTTTTATAATCCGTTTGATCATCCGAACCGCGCAATGGACAGACAAAAAGATGTTCTTACCAGCATGGTCAAGCTGAATTATATAAGCGAGGAAGAGGCGCAAGATTCTTTTGATGATTTCTGGAGCAATTTTGACTACACAAGGACCAGTTCCTCGGCATATCTGATGCGCGACGATAAAGCTCCGTGGTTCAGCGAATATGTCCGCCGCGAGCTTGGAAACCTTATTTATGGCTCCCAGAGCATTTATACAAGCGGATTCACAGTAAACACAACATTGAATTTAAAGCATCAGGCTGCGGCTCAAAAAGTTATGGACAGATACATTCCTGAGGCAAACCGACGCTATCAGCTTGAGCACAGCACACGTTCCAACGTTGCGTTCAGCACATATATTCCTATGACGGAGCTGATTTCTCTTATGTTCAATCTTCCGGCAATCAAGGTCAGCGAGCAGCGTTCAGAAGTTATTGCGAATGCGGCGTACATAAACAGAATTAATCCAGTTCTTGATGTTGTTTCGATGATGACCGGAATTGATACTTTGAAAGTCGGTGTTATAAACCGCGCGAATGCGACTGCTAAAAAAGAAAGTGAAAAGACAACGATTGAGGGAACGATGATTTCCCTTGAAAATACGACTGGTTATATTACAGCTCTTGTTGGCGGTTCCAAGTTTGACCAGGAAAACCAGTTCATCCGTGCGATTCAGGCACGCCTTCAGCCTGGTTCAACGTTCAAGCCTTTGTATTACACAGAAGCTATTGATTCAAGGAAATTTACGCCGGCAACACCGATTTCTGATACGCCGGTTGTTTTCCACACTGCGGACGGAAAACCGTATATTCCGCTCAATTTTAAGGGCGAGTGGGATGGAGATGTTCTTTTGTGGTACGCTTTGTGCCGCTCAATGAATGTTCCTTCTTTAAAGGTTCTAGACGGAATCGGTTTTGATGCGGCAATCAACCGCGCCGTTTCGCTTCTTGGTATTTCAAAGGAAGAGCTTCCAAGCCGCGCGTTCGTTCCTGGCTATCCAATCGGTCTGGGCGTTTGTTCAGTAAGACCTGTTGAAATGGCACGGGCTTTTTCTGTAATTGCTTCAAGCGGAAAAGAAATTACTCCTATGGCAATCAGGACTGTTGAGGACCGGAACGGAAATGTGATTCTTAATCCTGAGCGTGAAATCCGAGAGGCTCAGCAGGCAAAAGGCGAGGCTTACCAACTTATTTCGCCACAGACTGCATTTGTAATGGAAAAAATCCTTCAGGAAACTGTAAGCGGTCCCGGAACTTTGAGCGTACAGAGCTGGAAATTTGACTTTAAGGATGAAAAAGGCAAGCGCTATTCAATTGCTGCCGGCGGAAAAACTGGTACAACGCAAAACTGGGCAGACGCATGGACAGTCGGTTTTACGCCATATAATACTTCTGCATTCTGGTTTGGATTTGATAAACCAGGGCAGTCGCTTGGATTAAAGATTACCGGCGCAACTCTTGCAGGCTTTGCATGGGGTGATTATATGCGTGAGATTCACCGTGGGCTTCCAGCAAAAGATTTCGCAAAACCTGCTGAAGGTGTTTTCCAGGCGACAGTTTGTTCTGTAAGCGGAAAAATTCCTACCGCAGAATGTGGAAGCCACACTAAAACTTTGTGGTTCCTTGCAGGCACACAGCCAACGGAAATCTGCCCTGTTCATGGCGGACGTGCGGCAAGGGCTTCTGCAATCAGCATAGAACGACTGAAGAACGAGATGTATCAGTCTGGTCAGCGCAGAACTGTTGATTTTGATGTTTCTCCGCTTCAATTAAACCTTGACTTCCTGAATGGTGGTGATATAAATTTAAACCAGAAGAGCGGAAGCAGCAAACCGGCAGAAAAAGATACAAAGCCGGAAGTTCTGCCGGATTACAATTATCTTATGGAATAAGGGCTGATGCTTGTAAATATTAATGATATAAAGATAAAGAAACGTGTGCGCCGCGATTTAGGCGACCTTGAAGCCTTGAAAAACAGCTTGAGGACTTATGGGCTTCTGAATCCTATTACTATCAATAACAAATACGAGCTGATTGCCGGCGAGCGCAGACTTCAGGCGGCAAAGCAACTTGGCTGGACGAATATCAACGCGGTGGTTCAGAATAATCTTAGTGAAGTTGAAGAACTTGAGATGGAGCTTGAGGAAAACAACCAGCGCAAGGAATTTACAAACGAAGAACTTCTGGACGGCTACAAACGGCTTGAAAAACTGAGGAATCCTAGCTTTTGGCGTAAAATTGTGCTTTTCTTGAAAAAACTGTGGAACGCGGTGATTTCGTTTTTCAGGCGGAAAAAATAATTTTTTTGCTCAAGATTCTTCCTGGATCAGTTTTAAGGCTTCAGGCAGTTTGTAAATTGACTCTATTTTTAGAGTTTTTCCCGGATGCAGCGGTTTTTCCGTGTTTTTTGCGGCTGCTTCTGGATTCAGGTGATGGCCGTTCTTGTTCCCGACCAGAACTGCTGTTCCTCCAAGGGTTTCCCAACCGTCTGTGTATTTGACCATATCATCAATAAAAATTGAATTTTCAATTGTGCCGCCCGCTTTCTGAAGAGCCTTCTTGAATGCCGAGGCGTAAGGTTTTCCAAGAAAATTAAAATCCCGTATATCGCAGATTTCTGAAAATAAATCTTTTACATTCAGTTTGTTTAAAACTCTTTCTGCGTGTTCGCGCGGTGCATTTGTGCAGATAATCTTTGGAATTCTGATTGACTGCAGGAACGGGCGCAACTCCGGGTCTTCATCAAGTTCATCTGCCTCGTTTTCCGGGTGGACGTGCCTGAAAAATCCTTCAACATCAGTAAGACCTTCGCTGCGGAGCCACTCTAGTGTTGTGGAGAAATTCCTTACTTTTTTCTGGCGGATTTCCACGGCTTCTTCATACGAGCAATGAAAAAAATCCATCACGCATTCCATCATCCTTTGTGTGATTCCTGCGTCCATCGCACTTGTGGCTTTGTAGAGAGTGTTGTCCATGTCAAAAATCAAATGTTCAATCTGCATGATTTTATTGTACAAAAAAAATTGATTAATTGACAGTAAAATATTGCAGAGTTAGAATGATAGAACGAATGTCGAGTTTTATAAATTCAATTTGACTATTCAGGATAAAAACTCGGAATTTGAGCTATATAAAACGTTAAAAAAAATATGGAGTAAATATGGATCAGACATTGAAGGCAGTTTATGGAAAATATTTCGCGGAGATGATGCAATATTCAAAAGCGCCTGCAAAAATTGACAACACGAATGTTTATCAGGAAGCTAACAAAGATCTGACAAAATATATGGAAATGATTTTGCGCGAAAATTTTCTTCCGGGTTCAGGGCTTGGGAATGTTGAAAATTTTAAGGCGTTCTACGATGCTGTGACAAAAGAAGGAAAGCGCGGACTTATCCTTATGGAGCATTACACAAACCTTGATTTGCCGGCGATAATTTACCTTTTGAAAGAATACGGCGAAGACTGGTCAAAAGATTTTTCAGAAAGAATTGTTGCGGTTGCCGGAATGAAACTGAACGAGGCAAGTCCGGCTGTCAGAATATGGACAGAAGGTTTTACCCGCGTTGTGATTTATCCTACACGCTCGCTTGATAAAGTTGAAAATTCAAACGAGACAGAAGAAGAAAAGAAAGCCGAGGAAAAAAAGGCAAGGACAATCAATCTTGCGGCAATGCGTGCAATGGACGACTGCAAGAAACGTGGTCAGATTGTCCTGGTTTTTCCATCTGGAACACGTTATCGCCCTGGTCATCCGGAGACAAAAAAAGGTCTTCGTGAAATTGACAGCTATCTGCGTCTTTTTGATATTGTTCTGCCAGTTGCAATAAATGGAAATTGTCTTAGAATCAATCCTGAAAATTCTGAAGATATGCTTTCAGACCTTGTTGCAAAGGATAAGGTTCTGCTTACGGCACATCCGATGCTTGACTGCAAGGAATACCGGAATTCGGTGCTGAACTCGCTTCCTGCTGACGAACCGGATCCGAAACAAAAGACAATTGACGGAATAATGGAAATTCTGCAAAAAGTTCACGACGAGGTGGAAAAAACTCGCCTTTAGACTTAGAAATCTGTATATTTGTAAATGTAAAAGGGAAAAATTATGGCTGATTTAGATATTGTTGATCGCGTAAAAGAGGCGATTGATATGTTCCGGCCGCAGCTTCAGGCTGATGGCGGCGATATGGAATTTGTCTGCATTGATGACCAGAACCGGGTTCATTTGAATCTGCACGGTGCTTGCGGAAGTTGCCCGATGGCTACAATGACATTAAAAATGGGCGTTGAGCGTTATATTATCGATGCAGTTCCGGAAATCACAGAAGTTGTTCAGGATAATGCAAATCCGGAACTTGCGGAAAACGGTTTTGGTGAAGGTTTTTAATAAAGGGCGGAAAGATGAAAATTAAAAAAGACGCAATGGTTTCAATTGCATACACACTTTATGATGCTGAAGGAAATCAGCTTGATTCTTCTGGAGATTCTGCGCTTCAGTATATCCACGGAAACGGTCAGCTTATTCCGGGACTTGAGGCGATGCTGGAAGGCAAGGAGCCTGGCCTGAAATTCAAGGCGGTTATTGAGCCGGAAGAAGCGTATGGTGCATACAATGACAAAATGGTTGTGGAAGTTCCAAAAAATCAGTTTGAGGAAGGAGCTCCGCTTGAAATAGGAATGAAATTTCAGGCAAGCACAGCGGACGGTCAGGTTTGTCTTGTGCGTGTAATAAAAATTTCTGATGATACAGTAACGGTTGACGCGAACCACGAGCTTGCCGGAAAACAGCTTACTTTTGATATTGATATAAAAGATGTTCGCGAGGCAACTGAAGAGGAGCTTGCGGGACTTTCTGGTTGTGGTGGCTGCGGTGGAAACTGTGGCG
>DLKK01000003.1:526-9647 GCA_002478955.1 Treponema sp. UBA7590 | reverse complement strand
TGGAAGCGGTGATTGCAACTGCGGAAATTAATTGAAAATCATATTTGGTTGAATTTTGTCCGGGCGGCAGGAATTTATCTTGCTGCCCGGATAATTTTATTCCTCGAGCGCACTAAGAATCTTTTTTGTGTTTTCTTCTTTTGATTCCTCTGCGGTTGGAACGGTTATATCTGCAATCTGTTTGTAGGTTTTTGTGCGTTCCTCATAAAAATTATGAAAAATTCTGCGGACTTCTGTTTCATCGGCTGGTTCCTGTTTTGCGATATAAGCCGGAAGATTTTTCCAGGTTCCATCGGAAAGTTTTGTGGCTTTCTTTAAAATCCTGTCGCATGCGGTTTTTTCATCAACATCGATATAGATAAAAATTCCCAGCGGGCGCAGGCTGTTCAACGCGGGCGCATTGTCGCAGATTCCGCCGCCGGTTGAAATTACTACAAGTTTTTCATTGCATATTGATTCAAGTTTTTTGCAGATTTCTTCTTCCGCTGACATAAAAGCCGCCGGTCCATTTTCCGAGTAGATTTCGCGCGGAGATTTTCCAAAAATTCTTGTTATTTCATCATCAATGTCAATAAAAGGGCAGCCGAAGTGCTCTGCAAGCAGCCGTCCCTGCGTTGATTTTCCTGAATGTTTTATTCCCATTAAAATAATTGCTCTGTTTTTCTGCATATTTTTACTATATCAGTTTTGTTGAAAAAGTCTACCTTATGATTTATTCTTATTGTATGAATGTTTATTTTGCCTTGATTTTGAATTTTATTCCGTTTATTCTTTGCTTTTTTTTGTTTAGATTTTTGTTCAAGATGAAGTTTTCCACGGAACTTTTCGCCTGCCTTTTTGGTTTTCTTTCCGTTTTGCCGATTACATTTCTTCAGTTTTATCTTATGAGCCTTGTTCCTGAGCAGCTTTTTTCTGGAAAAACTGATTTGGGCGGGCTTTTTTGCAAATTTCTTGTTTACAACGGCCTGGTAGAAGAGTTGATAAAAGTGTTGCTGATTGCTCTGATTCCCCACAAAAAACTGAATCTCCGCGCGTTTTTTGTTGCGTCTTTGCTTTGCGGACTTTGTCTCGGCTCGTTTGAGTCGATGATTTATTTTCTTCAGCATCTTTCGGAGGCGAATCAGTCTGGCGCTGAACTTTTATACAGCCTGATTTTTGCAAGAATGTTCAGCTCGGATTTGATTCATGTCTTTTGCGCCGGACTTGGCGGACTTTTTGTGTGGGGAATCAGGCATAAAAAAAATAACCCGATGATTTTTATTTATGCGGTTATCTGCCACGGACTTTTTGACTTTTTTGTTTATTTTGACTTGTGGATTCACTGGTTTGCGGTTGCCGCGATTCTTTTTGCAGTCATTGAATGTCGCGTGAAATACCAGGGCTTTGCGGCTCTTTCTTCTGCCGAAAAAAATACCAGGGAAAAAGCAGATTCTGAAAAGCCTAAAAAACGAGTTTCAAGTGCAAAAACTCCGTCAAAACGAAAATCAGAGAAAACTTCGGCAAAAAAAGAGATTAAAGCTGATTCTGACGCTACTCTTGTTACAGAAAATGTAAAAAGTCCTGCAAAAACAAGAAGCAGAACCAAGACAAAATTAAAAGCTGAAAATAAATCCTCAGCCCGCAAAGAAAAAATCCCGGAAAATTTAGACGTTACTCCAGAATTCAATGAAGAAATTTAAAGAAAATATCATATTATGTATGATTATAACTTGACATAATAATATTAAAAGATATATTATATATAAACATACGACGCGGGGTAGAGCAGCTGGCAGCTCGTCGGGCTCATAACCCGGAGGCCGCAGGTTCGAGTCCTGCCCCCGCTAGATAAAAGACTTTCGAGAAATCGAAAGTCTTTTTTGTTTTAACCGAAATATAAAAAAGTCTTACACTTAAAAACAAATTCTTTATAAAAAATACATAACTCAAAAAAAACGGCTTGAAATTCTTAAAAACACCGCAAGAAATAATATTTAACTCTTGTTAATATTCTGATATTCATCATGTTTGTAAATAAAATTAAGTTAGATTAATAGAAAAATTAACTTGATTTTATTTTATTATTAACTTTATTTTAAAAATAGATTAAGTTAAAATTTATCTTATATTAAGTTAATTGTATTTTATTTTTAACTTAATTTTAAAATTAAATTATATTAATTTATTCTACTGGAGCGCACAAAATGATAGAGATAAAAACTGTTCAGAATAATACTGGGCGCGGGAAAACCGGATTCTGTTTTCAGAGTGTTGCTGATTCTGAGGCTGGGCTGGAAGAGATTGTAAATGAGATGGTGGATTACAATTCTACTCTTACAGAGGCCGACACAAAAGCGGCTCTTTCGGTTCTTGATGCGGTGGTAAAAAAATTGCTTCAGGAAGGATACAAAGTCCGGCTTCCGTGGGTGGATTTGCAGTTGGCTGCCCGAGGTTCTGCGGAATTCTGCACATCAAAATTTCAGGATAAAAAAGACGATAATTGTTTTGTGCTTAAGGCTGCTGTAAACAGAAAATTTGAAAAATCTGTTACAAATGATGTTTCCTATAGAGTTGAGGCCAGAGGACCTGTCTTAAGTCCCGTGATTTTTCAGGTTTTTCCGATTTCAGAGGATGCAAGACCTTCTTCTGCTTGTGAGATAAAACGCGGAAAGTGCTTTAGGATTCTTGGAAGAAATCTTGCGTTCGATTTTGCCGATGAAAAGCAAGGCGTATTTCTTGTGTTGAAGAATGACAGAAAAAAATCTTTTAGGATAGGGGATTTTGTAAGGCGCACAGACAGGACAATTGACGGAACAGTTCCTTATGAAGCTGAAAATGGAGAATATTCCGTGTTGTTTGTAAAAAAAGTTGGAGACGGAACATATCTTTCTTCGAATATGACGAATGGAATTTGTGTTGTAGAGTAGGTTGAGTTATAGAGTTTTTTACATAATTTTTTTGTAAAGCGAAATTGCAGACAAGTCTATTTCTCCTGTAAATCCTTCACCGTTCCTTTTTGAATAATATAGTTTATGAAATACCTTTACAAGAACTATTCTAGCAAATCCGCCAAAATTGATTTTGCTTTTTCTGCGATTTGCAATGAAGCGTTTTCTATAAATGAGTTTTTGTCAAATGCTGAATTTTCTTCGACCGGTTCTAGAAAGTAATGTGGTTCGGTCTTCAAAATGGAAGAAATCTGTTCAATCATCGAAAGTGGAGGCACGCTTTTTCCGCTTTCAATCATATTTATGTAGTTTATGTTCTTGTCTAGAAGAGAAGAAAGTTTTTCCTGCGATAATTTTGCTCGCTGCCTGTAAAATCTGAGATTTTCCCGAAAAATTTTTTCAAGCGATTTTTGCATACAATATATTATGAAGGATTTTTTATATTGTTTTCATATTATAAAATATTGGATTTATTGACAGTATTTCTAATATAATATATTGTGCTTATTGAAATATACCAATATTTTATGTTGGTGGAAAATAATTATAAAAGGAGTTGTTTATTATGGTTGGAAAAATTGTTATTAAACGAGAATTAAAAGAGACTGCAGACCCTTTTGGTTTTGAGGAGTATATCTTTTCGGGAGATTTGTATTTAAAGTCTGAGGTATCGAATGGTTGGTCTCCTGTGGGCGAAAAAAAATTTTCTGCAATAAAACCTTGTCTGGAAGGTTTTAAAATATTTCCTGATTTCAATAGAACTGTTGAAGCCGAAATTGAAAAATCTGAAAATAACAATTCCGATTATGAAATATTCAAAATACTTTCGGCTGAAAAATTACCTGGCGAGAAATAAGAAAAGGGAGAATCTAAAATGAAAAATTTTTTATCAAAAGTAAATAATATTATTAACAAATTGCCATTTAAGAATTTGATGGAAAAAATCCCTGTCTTAAATAAATTTTCAAAATTTGCAAATTATGGTTTTTTAGTAATTATTTTGATATTTCTTGTTTCGTTGTGTTCTAGAGGAGATGATTCAAGGTCAATTTCTGAACAGAAAGATGAAATGAATAGGTCGGAAAAGAAAATTGCAAAAATTTCAAAAGAAAAATGTTTTGAATTGGCTGAAGTTCCAGAATTAAGCCTTTTTGAATATAGCCTTGATAAATCAGGTGAAGGCATTGTTATTACTAAATATAGGGGAAAAGATATTGTTCATCTAAAACTGCCTGGTTATATAGAAGAGATTCCTGTTATAAAAATAGATGGGTTGGGAACAGGTGTATATAATGAAGATGCACATAACGAAGTAAAGACCATTGTTATTCCTGATACTGTAAAAGAAATCTGTGAATTATCAGATTGGAAAAGCCTTGAGAATATAAAACTATCAAATTCTATTGAGACTTTACCAATGTTTGCTTTTGAGGGGTGTACAAATTTGTCAGAAGTCATTATTCCTGATTCTGTGAAACGTATTGGAGCTTGCCTCTTTGGAAGATTTGGTTCTTCATATAAGTTAGATGCTGCGGCACCTATAAAAAAGTTAGTTATACCAGATAGTGTTATAGAAATTGATGATGCAGCATTTTCTGGCTGTTATTACCTTGAAGAGGTAAAACTGTCAAAAAACATAAAAGAAATTCCTGGTTCAGCATTTAGAGGCTGTATTTCGTTAAAATCAATTGATATTCCAGATGGAGTTACAAAAATTGCTGATGAGGCATTTTATTTGTGTAATTCTTTAGAAGAAATTAATATTCCAAGCTCAGTAAAATATATTGGCAATGGAGCTTTTGTTGGCTGTGCTTCTCTTGAGGAACTTGTTATTCCTGAAGGTGTTGAAAAACTTGATGATGTTTTCAGCATTAATGATTATTTTTTTGAAAATGACCTCATAAAAGAATTAAAAGAAAAATTTGGTAAAGAAACTTTGGATACTTCCACTGGACTTGTGAATTTAAAAATTTCAGATAGTGTAAAGGAAATAAGAGGGTCTTTGGCTAGCCTGTCAGAATTAAAATATTTAACTTTATCAAATTCTCTTGAAGAGTTGGATGAAGATTTATTGCATGATACTGATGATAGACTTAAAAGTAATCATAATAAAACTCTTACTAATCTAGTTTCTATAAATATTCCCTCTTCTGTAAAAAATATTTACAGTGGTGCATTTAAGAATTTAACAAGTCTTTCTACTTTATATATTCCAGATTCACTGGAAAATATAGAATTTTCTAAAGAATATGGAACTGAGCCTGCTTTTAAAGGAACAACACATCTTTCTTTGGCAACTCAAAAACGACTAAGGGAACTTGGTTATGATGGTAGTTTTTAATAATAGAGAAAATTAAAAATTTATTTTTTCTGTTTCTTATTAGCGAATAGAAAAATTAAAAATATTATAAAAGGAAGGAAAATATGTCTTTAAAATCTAAAATTGGAATTGCTTTGATTTTTACAGTTCTTGTATACTCTTTTTCAAGTTGTGGTGCAAAAAATCCAGAATATGTTGGAACTTGGGTTCATAAATTTGATGGTTCTGATGGTAGAAGACCATTCATTGATGGCAAAAAATATGCCAGAAATGAATTGCTTCTTAATGAAAATGGAACTTTTGAAATGACTTGGGTTGCAAGATATAATAGAAAACAAATCTGGCTTACTGATGGGCAAATAGGTCATGCTGTTGAAGAATGGGGAAATGGAAATGGCAAGTGGTCTGTGGAAAATGATGTTTTGTATTTGAAATATAAAAACACAACTGGCGAAAAAGATTATGAGGAATATAAAGTAAAATTGAATGAAGATAAAACTGTTTTAAAATTAAACGACGATATTTATAAAAAGAAAAAATAAGTTTGAATGAAAAATCAAAAATCAAAAATCCTATGATATTTATCAGTCATAGGATTTTTATTTAAACGGTCAAAATTTTACTTTCTTAGATAAAAAACTTTTAATTTAGACAACTCTAATGGCATTAGCCACAATGGAATAATGCGGATTTACGCGGTAAGGCGGCTGATTTTAAAGCCTAAAATTTTATTGTAAAATCTCCAAATGCCAAGTAAAATTCAGCTATGGGTAGAGTTATTTTTTTCGGCGTTTTTGTTTTGTGTTCTCCCTTTTGTAAAGTTAAAAATGTTTCTGTTCTAGGTTTGCACTATTTTTATGATGTGCCTGTAATTCTATAAGATACATTTTTGTCCTTGCGTACCGAACAGATTTTTGTTTTTATCAATTGAGTACGTTTGAGTCGTACAAGTTGCATTTTTTTATCAATTTGGTCTATTATAGCAGTATGGTAAGAAGAGAAAACTGGCTGAAAAAAATCCGGCCTTTTTATGAAAACGAACTTGTCAAAGTACTGATTGGAATCCGCCGATGCGGAAAATCTGTTATTTTAAGGCAGATTGCAGATGAAATTAAAACTGACAGTTCGCATAAAATTTTTATCAATTTTGAGGACCTGAATTTTGCCTCATTAAAAGATGAGATTTCGCTTTTTGAATATGTGAAGAGTCTTATGACTGATGAGAAGAAATATTATCTGTTTTTTGATGAAATTCAGAATGTCGCAAACTTTGAAAAGGCAATCAATTCTTTCAGGCTTTTGAACACGAGCATTTTCATCACGGGCTCAAATGCCAAGCTTTTGTCCGGCGAGCTGGCAACTCTACTTTCCGGCCGCTATGTTTCCTTTAAAATTCTACCGTTCACTTTTGCGGAAAGCCTTGAAATTCAGGGGATAGAAAAAGCGGATGAGAATGCTCTTATGGATTACATCCGTTGGGGTGGTATGCCGCAGCGTTTTTCTTTGCATAGCGACGATGAGCTCAAAGTTTTTCTTTCTGATTTGTATGATTCGATTGTTTTGAAAGATATTATTTCCCGCTATAAAATTCAAAATGTAGCGCTGCTGAACAAGATTATTGATTATCTTTCTATTAATATGTCTCAGATTTTTTCGGGAAAATCGATTGCAAATTTTCTGAAATCTGAAAACCGGGAATGTTCAAAGGAATCGCTTTACAATTATCTTTCGTTCATTTGCAATTCGTGCGTTACAGACAAAGTTTCAAGATATGACATTCAGGGGAAAAAAGTTCTTTCAACATTCGACAAATATTATCTGGCGGACGTGAGCCTTGCAAGAATTCATTCCGTAAAAATCGACATCGGAGCAAGTCTTGAAAATATAGTTTACAATGAACTAAAGAGCCGCGGATATGAAGTTTACATAGGTGTTATGAAAAATACCGAGATTGATTTTATAGCGCAAAAGGGAAATGAAAAACTTTATTTTCAGGTCTGCTATCTTCTTGCCGACGAAGCGACCGTTGAGCGTGAATTCGGCTCATATAAAAACATAAAGGACAACTTCCCGAAGTATGTTCTGTCAGCTGACAGATTTGATTTTTCGCAGGACGGAATTATTCATAGGAATATAATCGACTGGCTGCTTGAGCCTCATGGTTAAGATTGTTTTCTCTCATTTTATAAATCCTTCACCATCGCTTCGCTGTTTGCGTGCCAGTCCATCATCTCGTAGAGCTTTCTGCTTCATGCGCTTTTCTGAAAATCTCGGCAGGTTCGAACGCATCGAGCGTTTCAAATTTCTCAACAAGAAGAATGTTGATTTTCATGTTTATTCCGCGTAAATCGGTTCAAAGTCTTCTGCTGGGTGGCCGCAAAGTGGACATTCAAAGTCGGCTGGAAGTTCTGGATTCATGTATTCGTAGCCGCAGATTTTACAGCGCCAGCCGATTATTTTCTTTTCGTTGTTTACGGTTGGTTTTGGTTTTATCTTGTTCTGGTAGTCGGCGTAGGTTAGCGGAGAATTTTTGCTTACGATGAATGCGTCCTGTACTTCTGCAATGAAAAGAGTGTGGCTTTCTAAGTCTTGGCTTGAAATGACTTTGCATTTTAGGACTGAACAGACTGATTGTTTTATGTAAGGGCAGCCGTTCTCATCTGTTTCGTGGGAAAAATCCGCAAATTTGTCTACGTTTTTTCCGCTTTGCATTCCAAAGTGTTTTATAAGAGCGAATGTGCATGAATTGTCCAGGACGGAAAGCGTGAAAACTCCAGAAGATTTTATCATGCCGCAGGTTAGATTCTGGTTCAGTACAGAAATTGCGATTCTTGTAGGATTGCTTGCAACTTGAATGCAAGTGTTTGTTATGCATGCGTTGATTTTTTTTCCATCGCAAGTTCCTAAAACAAATACGCCATAAGAAAGATTGTATAAAGCCTTGTTGTCCATAAGCTCTCCTTGTAAAGTTGTTTTGAAGTTTGAGTTTTATTTAATTCTGAAAAACCGCTTCCGGCAGAAAAACAATTTGCTCCAGATGGTTGGGCTCGCGCTTCGCTTGTAAAAATTTGGGTGCTATGCACTTTTGTTGGTTCAATCGCCCAAAATCTTCACAAATTATTTTTTTGCCTACGCTTTTGTCTTTTTGTATAAAAACTCAAATTTCTTGTTACTTTAATTTAATGTCCAGAAATAGAATTCGTCAAATAAAATAATTGTTTTTTTCTTGCTGATTTTTTCTGCGTTGATGTGATATAGTTTGTAAAAAGAGGTTTTTATGGATAACTTGAAAATCCGAGAAGCGAAAAAAGAAGATATAAAAATTTTGCGCGAGCTGATTTTGGGGCTCGCCAGACACGAGCGGCGCCCGCAGGACGTTACCGGTTCAGAGCAGGAAATGTGCCATTGGCTTTTTGACCGGAAAATCGCCACGGCTCTGCTTGCGGAAACAGAAGGCAATGCGGTTGGATACGCGATTTTTTATCCGATTTATGGTTCGTATTCAGCGCACGGAAAAATCCATCTGGAAGATATTTTTGTAAAGCCTGAATTCCGTGGAAAAGGCTATGGAACAAAAATCCTTTCATTTATCTGCAAGTCAGTTTTGGCAGACGGATTTTCCGCCTTGGAATGGAACGCGCTGGATTTTAACAAAGATGCGATAGATTATTATTTTAAGCTGGGCGCGGAACAGGAAAACGGCAGAACCTATTTTGAATTCTCCGAAGAAAACATGAAAAAACTTGCGAACCAATAAGAAAACAAGAATTTTTCAAGCCGGACTTTTACCAAACCAATGTTTTAGGTATATTTAACCAAGTGAAATTTAAGTTTTTTTAATGTGAGTTTTGTCTGTTGCTGAATCCATAAATTG
>DLKK01000003.1:0-378 GCA_002478955.1 Treponema sp. UBA7590 | reverse complement strand
TTCAATTTCTTTCACAATCCACTAAAAGCTTTCATATAAAAAACAAAAAATTCCACGATTTACAGAGGATGATTTATGAACTGCGATTTTATTAAAAAACTTGCGATTCCTGCAGAAATAAAGGAAATGTTTCCAGTCACAAAGGAAATGGAAAAAACTGTTGCAGACCGACAGAAACAGATAGAAGCTATTTTTGAGGGAAAAGACAGCAGAAAGCTTCTTATTATTGGTCCATGCTCCGCAGATAATGAGGAGAGCGTTATTGACTATATTTCACGTCTTGTGAAAGTCCAGGAAAAAGTAAAAGACAAGATTTTTATTATTCCGCGGATTTACACGAACAAGCCGCGCACAACCGGTGAAGGCTACAAGGGAATG
>DLKK01000092.1:7741-8001 GCA_002478955.1 Treponema sp. UBA7590 | reverse complement strand
ATGACGCAATTGATTTTTGCAATTCATTGAGTGAATATCTTGGATACGAACGAGTGTACACAAGAAATGGGAATTATGTTACTTGGAATGAAAATGCAAATGGATTTCGATTACCAACTGTAGAAGAATGGCAGTACGCTGCAAGAGGTGGTCAAAGTTACCGTTACGCTGGCAGTGATAATCTTGATTCTGTCGGATGGTATAGCAGTAACAGCGGAAAAACAACTCATCCGGTTGCACAGAAAAAGCCTAATGGCTAC
>DLKK01000092.1:0-7623 GCA_002478955.1 Treponema sp. UBA7590 | reverse complement strand
ACTGCGAGGTGGATAGCCGGGACTACTACAATGCCGGCTACAGGCTCGACATCATAGGTTTCCGCCTTGTCCGCTCTATAGGTAAGTAATAACGAGCTGTGGCTGTGTAGTACCAGTGTAGCGCAGGCGGTAAGCCGCAGCGGAACAGGTACGTAACTGCTACAGCGAGTGTAAAAAAAATTATAAGGAGGTGAGGTACAAGAAAAATCAAAATTGTTGGATAGAGTTTATAACTTGATAATTTGGAGTAAGAAAATGAAAGAAAATAAATTAAAAGAATATAGTGGATGTTGGAATTTTGTTGGTTTTGGTGCTTTTGTATTTTTGTCTGCATTATTGATAATGCTGCTGCCCGTTGCTAATTCTAATTTTACAAAAGCAAACAAACAAATTTCTGAGCCTGTTGTTGAAAATAATGATGAAAAATTAGAATCAGTCAACAATCAAAATCTTGCTTATAAATCTGAAAATTTAGATATAAAAATTTCTGAGTCTAAAAACAAAGGAGTTTTTAAAATGAAACCATTTTCTTCAGATGTTTGTATTTACATAAGATTAATAGGTGCGGTAATTATTCTTGTTGCCGGTATTATATGTTTGTTACAGATTATTTTGAAAAGCGATGTAGGACTTAGATATAGAAAACTTAATCTTCTTAAAGATGCTGAAAATTTTGGAGACAAATTCTCATTTATTGAGCCTGGCTTAAACGAAGTAGAAATAGTTACTGAAAAAATAGATGGAAAAAATCCTTCCACAGATAAAGATGTAAAAGAACATATTACAACAAAGAAAAAAGACCTACTGGCGGATATGGTAAAAAAATATATAGATTCAATTCTGGAGATTTAAATGCAAATAAGTTTAATGGATTTTTTCACTATTCTGCTTTCGATTGTTACATTGTTTTTTACAATCATTATTCCAATTCAGATAATGAAATTTCAAAATTATACAAATTTGACCTCAATCTATTGCAGTTTTGAATTTGCACACGCTTTTCAGAGTGTAATAAATTTTTTTCATGATGATTGTGAATGTTCTGTGGAAAGAATTCCTGCAGAATACAAAAAACGTTTTAAGTCTGATTTTGAAAAATTAAAAAATGGAGAAATTCAGCTCTCGGATATTTTGCATTATCAACGCAGACATCTGAATGATTATTTTCTGGAACTTGAAATGTGCCGTGAATCAAGCTGGATTTTGCGTAGAATAATCAAAAAAGATTGGACTACAAGCGAAGCGTGGGTTGTAAAAATTCTTATTTGCATGAACAACGCTGTGGATAATGATGCAGAACTATTTAAAGATATTTCAAGTATCAAACACGATAAGATGCCAAAAACAAAAGGTTTAAGCAAATATCTTGAAAATTTTTATGATGCACTAAAATCAGAATCTAGAAATATGCAAGTTTAGCCTCTGATTATGCTTATTCCGATTTCAAAAAGAATCTAGGTTATTGTAGTTTTTGTCTCAGAAATTTTACTTATTTTTTTATTTCATAGGAGGAGGGAGAAGTCATGGTAAAAACGTAAAACAAATCATTCTATTCAATTTTCAAAAAATCAAAAAAAGGAGAATTTTATGAATTTTATTGATGAATTGTCTTCAGCCAAACAAAAAATTAAAGGCTGTTACTGGAAGATGTTTGGAATCGGGGCGCTTTTTGTTCTGGTTATGTTGGTTTCGTGTGTGACTGTTGTTGGACCGCTTATCATATTTGGTCCGATGTTTTTGGGGTTTCACCGTGCGATTTTGCAGCTTGTAAGAACAAAAAAAGTTAAAGTTTCAACGCTTTTTTCCGGATTCAAGGATTTTGGTGTTGCTTTCCGTACTGGCTGGTTATGGGGATTAAAAATATTTTTGTGGTCATTGCTTTTGATTGTTCCGGGAATTATAGCCACAATCAGATATTCCATGACATTCTTTATTCTTGCGGATAATCCTGATATAACTGCAAGGGAAGCCATAAGCAAGTCTAAGGAAATGATAAAAGGCAGAAAATGGGAAGTTTTTCAAAATTGGGCATTTTATTTTGCCTTGCCATATCTTATGAATTTTATTTCTTCAAAATTGTATGATTTTGGTACAGAAGAAAGTCGGAATGGAATAGTCATTTTTTCTTTGATTCTTTCTGGAGTCGCATGGATTTACAATATTTTTATAGCACCAGTGTTCAACTTTATATTGCCTGGAAAATTCTATAAAGACACATTCAATGAGGAATTTGTAGAATCTCAAAATCAAGAAGACGCTCAAAATACAGAAGAAATTTCGGCAGCTGCCGCAAAAGAAGAAAAGCCCAAAAAAGAGAAAAAGCCGCGCAAAACGCTCAGTGCAAAAACAAAAAAGATAATTGCAATTGTTGCAGGCTCTGTTTGTGCCGTCCTGTTGGCTGGCGGAATTTTCTTTGGCGTAAAACAGGCTCGCAAATCAAGCCTGGTCATGGTAAAAGTTCCGGGCAAAGACTATTCAATCAGCAGAACAGAAGTAACGCAAAAACTGTATGAATCAGTAATGTTCAAGAATCCAAGCTATTTCTGCCATGATAACGAAGATTTTGATGAAGATGAACTGGAAAATCTTAAAAGAAATACAAAAAACTATCCGGTTGAAAATGTAAGCTGGTATGACGCGATTTATTTCTGCAACAAACTGAGTGCGAAAAAGGGATTGCAGCCTGTCTATGCGGTGGACGGAGAAACTAATGTCCGTAAGTGGGATTACAAGCCGCATAATGAAGATGAAATTTATGGCGAGATAACACAGAACATTTTTGCGGACGGTTACCGTTTGCCTACTGTTGAAGAGTGGAAGTATGCGGCAAAAGGTGGCGAGGATTACGATTATTCAGGAAGCGATGATATTGATAAAGTTGCTTGGTATGAAGGTAACAGTAATGATGTGACACATCCTGTTGCTCAAAAAAAGCCTAATGGCTATGGTTTGTATGACATGAATGGCAATGTTGAAGAATGGTGTTGGGATTCCCGCGGCGGCTACAACCGCTATAGCTGTGGTGGCCGCTGGTACGACATCGACGACAACTGCGAGGTGGATAGCCGGGACTACTACTTTGCCGACGACGGGGACTACAACATAGGCTTTCGCCTTGTCCGTTCAAACTACGGCAACTTAGATATGGTAAAAATTCCAGGCAAAAACTATTCAGTCGGCAAAACAGAAGTAACCCAAAAACTGTATGAGTCAATTATGGGCGAAAATCCAAGTGAATTCAAAGGAAAAAATAATCCTGTTGAAAATGTAAGTTTCTTTGATGCGATTTATTTCTGCAACAAGTTAAGCATGATGTACGGTTTGGACTGTGTTTATATTTTGGATGGTAAAACAGATGCGAATGAATGGGGGTATACGCCTAATAAAGGCAATCATATTTATTATAAAACTTTTCAGCGTAATGTAGATGCTGATGGTTTTAGGCTTCCAACTTCAGAAGAATGGCGCTATGCAGAAAAAGGCGGACAGAATTTTAAATATGCAGGTAGTGATAATCCTGACGAAGTAGCTTGGTGTGGCAGCAACAGCAAAAATACAACCCATCCTGTTGCAACCAAAAAAGCCAATGGCTATGGTCTGTATGATATGCAAGGAAATATCACGGAATGGTGTTTAGGTTCTTTAGAAGGATTAGACTGGTCTAATGAGCAGCGTTCTGTAAGCAATATCGGTCAATATAATGTAATAGGCTTCCGCCTTGCCCGCAATGCGGAATAACTAGAAACTTGAGATTCTATCGGCAAAATATACATCCTTCTTTTACTTTGTTTTTACCTACTTATTTTGCCGATAATATGCTATAATATTGCCGATGAGTAATTTTGAATATATTTCTGTTGACTTGGCTCAGCAAAAATCCCTATTCTTCTGCCACGGCTTTATCCGCTTTTTCTAGCATTTCGGTTTCCCATGAAAGAAGCGCTTTTTCCAGTTCCGGGGCATTGCCTTTTACATCGCACATAATTCTGAAAACTGGTTCGGTTCCGCTTCCACGCATCCAGATGAATGCGACCGGCTTTAGATTTTTGCCGAAGAACCGTATTTTCAGGCCGCCTTTTCCGCTTTTAGAAAAATCTTTTTCGCCACAAATTTCTTTTGTTCCGTTTGTAATGTCGCATTCCCATCCGAAAATTCCGTATTTTTCCAGAAAACATTTCTGCATTTTCCATTGTTGTTCAAAAATCTTTTGAAATTCCGCCTTTAAAACTGAATGATTTTTTGTCTTTATGTGAAGGACTGCGCGTTTTTCGCTTACACCGGTTGTTGTGTAGACCGGAAGTGTTTCCAGAATGTCAGAAAGCGAATAGCCTTCTTTGAATTTGTTTCCAGAGCGTTTGCACCATTCTTTGAACAGTTCTTTTATGTTCAAAAGCTTGATTATTGCAAAAATTGTGTTCAACGGATCGCGCACTGCGCTTGGATATGTGATTGTCCCACCGTTGCTTCCTTCTCCGCAAATCCGCACGTTGTAGCCTTCCTGTCTTTTTTCCGCGGCAAGATTTACAACGTTTGCCTCGCCGACTTCTGCCCTGAATACTTTTGCGCCAAATTTTTCGGCGATTTCTTCTATTCTCATTGAAGTAGGGCAGTTTACCGCAACTGCAATATTTTTTTTGCCTGTAAAATCCTGGTACGCAACTTCTGCTAAAACTGAAAGACTGAAAACTTCCTGAGCTTTTAAAATAACCGCTTTTTCTGATTTTTCATCCCAAAAAACAATGTTTCCGCGATCTCCATCGCAGTCAGGCATATAACCAAGAACTGCATCCTTGTGGCCTTGTTTCTGAAGTCTTTCCATTTCTGCGGCAACATAAACAAGGTTTTCTGATTCCGGGATGATTTCGTGCGCAATGTCTCCAGCCTTGTTATGGATTGCGTAAAAACCGATATTATTCTTTTCAAAAAAATCCTTGTCAACAGAATCTGAGCGCGCTGAACCGTTCATATCCGCAACAACGCTTATTTTTTTCTGTGCGCAGGCATTTCTTATTATAGAAAAGATTTTTTCCTGCTCATCTTTTTGCTCCGAGCCGGAAATTGTCCAGTAAAGAAAATTGTTGTATGCGGCAAGAGCCTCTTTCTTTACTTTTTTTTGTTCCTTGTAAACTGAATCGACATCTGCTTCTTTTACATTCTGGATTATTGCGAACGCTTTTTTCTGTGCCTCTTCCTGGTCGCAGAGTCTGTTGAATTCAACAACAAGCTTTGCGTTTTCTGTGCCGTTAAGCACTCCGCCTGTGTCCAGCCCAAATTTGATTCCATTGTGTCCGACTGGGTTGTGGCTTGCAGAAATATACATAAATCCGTCAGCTTTTTTTGAATAAGCCATGATTTCCGGTGCGGCTGTTATTCCAACGAATTTTACAGTAAGCCCCTTTGACAGAAATGTTTTTACCGCAGCCTCAGAGATTGCCGGACCCGTAGGGCGCGCGTCCATTCCCACAATTACAGTCGGATTTTCTTTTTTTGTCTGTTTTTTCAGGTAATCCGCAAAAACTGCCGCTGAAAATATAGATATTGCAATGTTGTTTTCGCCAATCATTGCCGTTCTGTCCTGCTCATCACCGCTTATCGCAAAAATTTTTCTCCAGCCCGAAGCCGAAAGTATCATATTAGTTTCCATTGTGCTTGTCCTGTTTTTAATTTTTTCATGAAACTTAAAATCTCTACATCTTACAATTTTGCGGGGGAATTGTTAATAAACAAATTATCTGATAAGATTTTTTTGTATGAAATTCATTGAGCAAAATATGCCGCAGGCTGGCGATACAGTTGTCGTAGGGCTTTCTGGCGGAGTTGATTCAACATTGACAGCATTACTTTTAAAGCAGAAGGGCTGCAAGGTAATTGGTGTCACAATGTCGTTGTGGGACGGAAAACTTCCTGACCTTTCAGCCGGAAAAACGCTTCACGACTCTTGTTATGGTCCTGGCGAGGTTGAAGATATTGAGGAATGTAGGAAATTCTGCAAAGAGCAGGGAATCGAATATCACGTTATTGATGTGAAAGACACATATAAAAAAGAAGTTCTTGACTATTTCAAGGCGGAATATCGCGCAGGAAGAACGCCGAATCCGTGCATCCGTTGCAACCGCTACATAAAATTTGGTGCGCTTCAGCTTGGAATCCAGCAGCTTAACATTGAATATGATTATTTCTGCACAGGGCATTACGCAAAAATTGTGCGTCCGGAGGAAGGGCTTTTTGGTACAGACCAAAAACCTTGCATGATTCATACAGCAATGGATCAGTCAAAAGATCAGACTTATTTTATCTATCGCGTTCCAAGTTCGATTTTGGAAAAAGTCCGATTTCCGCTTGCGAATACTCCAAAAAAGGAAGTTTTCAGGCTTGCCCGCGAATATAATCTTGCAGCTGCAGAACGCGAGGAAAGCCAGGATTTTATCCCGGAAGAATATTTTGACCTTCTTTTTAGCGATAAACCTAGCATTCCCGGTGATATTATTGATTTGGACGGCCATGTTCTTGGAAAGCACCGCGGAATCGAGCATTACACTGTTGGCCAACGACGAGGGCTTGGTGTAAGTTCTTCAAAGCCGCTTTACGTACATTCTATCGATGCGGTTAATAATCTTGTTGTGCTGGCCTCAAATGATGATTTGTTTTCAGATGGTCTGATTGCAGATGATTTTGTCTGGCCTGGAAATGTTGAGCCGAAGCAAAAAATTACCGCCTTTGTAAAAATCCGTCTGGCCTCAAAACCTGTCGAATGTACAGTTGAACCTTATGTTCTGTCTGAAAATGAGAATTTTGTGGGAAAACCGTGGAAAATCACATTCTCAGAACCTCAGCGTGCCGTTGCGCCAGGTCAGAGCGCTGTTTTGTATGATGATGGCGTATGTATCGGCGGCGGAATCATCACAAAGACTTTGTAGATTTAGTAAACGTTCAAGATATATACTGCCGGAGATTCCTTTCCAAGAATATCAGTAAGCGTAAGCTGAAGGGAATTTTTTCCCGGCGTAAGAGACGCTTCTCCCATGAGCTGCAGCTCTTCGTCTGGGTAAAGCGCAGATTTTGGATAATTCTTTTTTCCCATTGCGCAAAGCTGCAAATCATTCTGCATAAGGACATCATAGGAAATCTGGTCAACAACAGTTCCATTTATTGCAACTCTTGTCCTGTATGGCGCGGCGATTTTTTGTCTTTTTCTGTAGACCTTGTAAATTCCTGATGGAATAACGTTTTGTGTTGCGACCTTAAACTGTTTTCCGCTCTTGTTTTTGAGGATAACTTCGCCATAATAAAGCGGAAGCTCCTGGCCGACACGCGGCATAAGAATTCTTGGGTTTATTGATGTGTTGTTTTTTGTGTCAATCACTTGGAATTCAAGCGAGCTGTGTCCTTGCTGCCATGCTGTGTTGCCGGATGAGCCTAATGCTGTTCCGGAAGCGATTTCGTTTGTCTCTTTTGCGGCGTCATTTATCGTGTCGTAGTCAATGTTTCCATAAACTGTAAGAAGATTGTCTTTGTGCGTTAAAATTATGCTGTTTCCCAAGGTTGACGGAAAAAAGCTTGTGTCGTCCTGGAAATCTGTGATTACAACCGCGACTTTTCCGTTGTCTGCGGCTTTTATTTCCG
>DLKK01000120.1 GCA_002478955.1 Treponema sp. UBA7590 | reverse complement strand
AAGAATCACAGCATCGTCAAAACAATTCTTCTTGTCAAAACTGAAATACCTTCTGTAATGGTTCAGTCCGATATACTCAAGATTTGGATAGAGTTTCTTGATATTTTTCCATGCCCAGTAAAGTGCCGTAAG
Source organism: Treponema sp. UBA7590 (assembly GCA_002478955.1). GTDB lineage: Bacteria > Spirochaetota > Spirochaetia > Treponematales > Treponemataceae > Treponema_D. The sequence continues at coordinate 5,930 of DLKK01000120.1, read as the reverse complement.
CTCGCAGTAGCTTTTGTTCTTTGCACTGATGTTGTCGCAAGGCACGTCATTTACTTGGTCGTCACGCTGCATTCCCAAATCAGCATCGCTGATTGCCGCTCCAACTTGAATAGGCAGAAACAGTCCGTCAGGATTAGGCGGAAGCTCACAAGGCTTGTGGCAGCATATCAGGATTTTACAGTTCTCTTTGTTCAATGTGATTTTACCTTTCATTCTCTTTATCCCAATCTTTCATGCATTTTTCAATAACATCATCCATGTCGTAATACTTGTATTCCGCAAGTCGCCCACCGAAAATCACCTTGTCTTGAGCTTCTGCAAGCTCCTTGTATTTCTTGTAGACTTCCACATTTTTTGCGTCGTTCACAGGGTAGAAAGGTTCGACTCCCTCGTGCCATTCGGTTGAGTATTCCTTTGAGATTACCGTCTTGTTCTGCTGGTAGAACGGATTTTCCGGCTCAAAATGTTTGTGCTCTATGATTCTTGTGAACGGCTCGTCGTGGCTTGTGTAGTTCACAACCGCGTTTCCCTGGAAATTCTGCACCCCGAGCGTATCTGTCTCAAAACGGACTGTGCGGTACTCAAGCTTTCCAAACCTGTAGCCAAAGAACTCATCGATTTTTCCTGTGAACACGATTTTTTCCGCCATGCCGTTCCATTTTTCCCGGTCCTTAAAATAGTCCTCACCGCATATTGTCTCAACACCTGAAAGCAATCCGTCTGTCAGCCTGTTGTAGCCGCCGATCGGAATTCCTTGGTATGCGTCGTTGAAATAGTTGTTGTCAAAAGTGAACCGCACCGGAAGCCGCTTTATGATGAAAGCCGGAAGCTCTGTGCAAGGTCTGCCCCACTGCTTTTCGGTGTATTCCTTCACAAGAGTTTCATATATGTCGCGCCCAACAAGGCTTATTGCCTGCTCCTCAAGGTTTTTCGGCTCAGCGATTCCGCTTTCCTTTCTCTGCTGCTCGATTTTTGCCGCCGCCTCTGCAGGCGTTGTTACGCCCCACATCTGATAGAAAGTGTTCATGTTGAACGGCAGATTGAAAAGTTTTCCACGGAAGTTTGCGACAGGCGAGTTTGTGTAGCGGTTGAACGGAACGAAGCTGTTAACAAAATCCCAGACTTTTTTGTTTGAGGTGTGGAAAATATGCGCGCCATACTTGTGGACATGGATTCCGCCGATGTCCTCGCAGTAGATATTTCCGCCAAGCTGCGGACGTTTGTCTATGACAAGGCACTTTTTCCCGGCTTTAGCAGCAAGATTGGCAAAAGTCGCCCCATATAAGCCTGAGCCTATGATGAGATAGTCGTAATGTGGATATTTTGTTTGAATTGTTCCAGCCATTTATTCTGGCTGAAAAGAGAATTGATTTTATCTGATTTCTATTTTTGAATTTTAAGAGAGGCTAATGCTTATAGATTTTGGAACATGAACACGCAGTCTTCGTCATATTTTGGCTTTATATGGTTCTGAACGAATTTTTCCTGCTTTTTTGGAAGGCGTGTAAACCCCAGTTTCGTATAATGCTCAATCAGTTTCTCATCTGGGAGAGCATAAATATAAAGAGAAGCAAGCCCAATGTATTTGCTCATCGTCTGGCAAAGCGGAATGATAAAACGTCTTAGTATAAATGCTCCGATTTTTGCCGTCTCAGGATGATTGTTACGATAATTCTTATTCACTGCGAAATTAGAAAGCTCAACGGCGGGAATCGTATCAAAACTTTCATGAAATGCCTGGATTGTTATAAGTCCGCTCCGCAAAGTAAAATAAGTCGCAAGCTCACCTGACACTTTGTCTTTTACAAGATATGTTCTTGCGTTCAAGTCTTTTTCATCTGATGCAGCCTGATTTTTCAGGTAATTTTCAAGCCCTTCTGCTCCGTTCAGCGCACAAAAATCAGCAATCAAACCCTCGTTCTCCGGAGAATCAAAGATATGCTCAATTGAAAAATCGTCTGTGTCTAAAACCGAGAATTCAACAATCACTTTTTAGAAATCTCCTTCAGCTTTGAACGTTCTTTTTTATGTACATTTGAAATCCATACTTCAAAATCATTACATTCTTTATCCAGTTCCTTAAAGTCCGGCTTTGGATGGTTCACGATAAACTGGTAAGCCTCATTATTTTTCAGTTGCTCCTGATACTCTTTTGAAAGCACTCGCATAACATACCTCTCAAAAAAGTCAATGAGGAAATATCAATTTCCGATTTGACTTTTTGCACAATTTCGCAACAAAGTGAACTCGCGACGCAAGTTTCCAGCGGAAATTGCAGTTGATAAGAAAGTTTGCAACGCAAACTTGTGAATAAAAACTTTGACGCAATTTTAGGCAAAGTTTTTATTACAGACCTCCTGCAACAAATATACAGATATTTGCTATTACAGTATAGCACAAAATTCTGTTTTTGCCGCAACAAAATACGTCTGGTCTAGGTACGCTTACGCTCAAGACCTTGACTCAGCCGTTTTTAGGGTTTTGATAAATCCTAAATAAAAAAAGGCCTCCCATAAAAACAGGAAGCCTTTCACAAAGTCTTTAGCGGATTAAGCCGCAGGACTATTGTTTTACATATTTATCATCACTAGGGTCATTCACGTCAACTGTACCTGGATCACCATCCCATACCTGAAGATAGAACACGCCGTCCTTGATTTCCAAGGAAACTTTCTTCCAGCCGCGTTTTGTTCCGTTATGCTCTACAACTGTAAAATCCAGCGTTCCGTTTGTAAAATCTCCAGAAGTAATTGCATACGTTCCTTTATAATCTGTTTCTGTATAGTTAAGAGAAGTAATTGTTTCTACACATTCCCACGTATTATCTGAATAGAAATAAATTGTTTCTGTTCTAGAATCTTCAGTATAAGTAAACGCTGCCAACGCTCCTGAGCCTGAGCCGTCATCATCATCGTCATCAGAGCAAGATGCGAATCCAAATCCAAGCGCTGCGACCGCCGCAAGCACTGCCAATGCTTTTAAAAATTTCTTCATAAGAAACTCCTTAAAAAGTTAATATGACAGTATTTTACAGGGCAAGGGGGGGGAGCGAAAGTGCGTTTTACGCACCGAAATTAAAGGCTGGTTTTTTATCCCAAGAAAAATGTAAGATTCTCCCCTTTTTATCCAAAGAAAAATGTGCTGTTTTTATTGAATTATCCCAAGAAAAGTGTGATAATAAAATTATGAAGCGAAGACTGTACAAAGATTTAGCCGCATGGAAGAATTCTCAAAACCGCAAACCGCTCATTTTGGAAGGTGCCCGTCAGGTCGGCAAAACATGGCTTTTAGACGAATTTGGCAAAAACGAATATGAGCATTACATTAAAATCAACTGCGACAATAATCCAGAAGTAAAAGACCTTTTTATTGACTACGATGTAAAGAGAATCCTGAGGATTATTTCTGCGATTTCTCACACTCCGGTTGTTCCAGAAAAAACATTTATTTTCTTTGATGAAATTCAGGAGCTTCCAAAGGCTCTCGGCTCGTTGAAATATTTTTGTGAAAACGCAGGCGAGTTTCATATTGCGGCCGCAGGTTCTCTTTTGGGGCTAAAAACTCGTAACGGAGAGTCCTTTCCTGTAGGAAAAGTTGATACGCTTCGTCTTTATCCGCTTAATTTTGAAGAATTTTTGCTTGCTGTCGGGGAAGAGCAAAAAGCGCAGATTTTATCATCTTGCGAATGGAACGACACAGCCTCTTTAAAATCTTCGTTTATTGAACTTTTACGGCAATATTATTTTACAGGCGGAATGCCAGAATGTGTTAAAGAATATGCGGCAAGCGGTGACGTGCTTGAAGTCAGGAAAATTCAAAAAGCGATTCTTCATGATTACGATGATGACATTGCAAAACACGCTCCAAAATCGGACATAGCAAAAATCAGAATTGTGTGGAATTCAATCCCCTCACAGCTGGCAAAGGAAAACAAAAAATTTGTGTATGGAGCAATAAGAAAAGGAGCCAGGGCGGCAGAATATGAAAACGCAATCCAATGGCTTTGCGATGCGGGAATTGTTCATAAAATTACAAGGGTAAACAAAATCTCCATGCCCATAAAGTTTTACGAGAATTTCAATGCATTTAAACTTTTTATGAATGACTGCGGACTTTTTGGCGCGTTCACTGACACTCCCATAAAGGACATCATAATGGGAAATTCCATTTTTGAAGAATACAAAGGGGCATTTACAGAGCAGTATGTTGAGCAGCAAATTTCTTCTTGCAGAAAAGAAGCAATTCATTATTATACCAACGAAAATTCGACGAATGAAATTGATTTTGTAGTCCAAAAAGATTCCGCCGTGCTTCCAATAGAAGTAAAAGCCGAAGAAAATCTTCATTCAAGAAGTTTAAAAGCCGTGCTGGACAAAGATGAAAAATTGCGGGGCTTAAGGATTTCTATGTCGAACTACAGGGCAGAAAAGCGGTTCGACAACCTGCCTCTTTATGCCGTATGCGCCTGGTTTTCGTAAAAGTTTCTGTCAACTATTATCTTATCTATGACGGTTTTCCAAAGCGATTTGAATTTGCCGGCAAAGTGGCGATAATTCGCTATTCGGACGATTAAAAAAACTCCTTCGCCAAAAACAAAACTTTTTACAAGCGAAGGAGCGGCTTGCCGCCGGTAAACTTCTATGATGCCAGCTGTTTTTTAGAACGAGTGAATTGCAAGTACATAGAGATAGCGGTCTTTAGAGTCAGCATACACGCTAAAATTCACTTCATTTTTCTCCTCACAATCACTGTAATCACTGTGATATCCTTCTTCATTATATTCATAGCCTGCCACCGAAATGTATTCAGTCACATAATTTGGATAATAGTGAGAAGAAGACCAATATTTTCCTTGTTCTAAGGAACAGCTAAAATCTTCATCCTGGAATGTACCATTTTCTTCCTTAAACAAAGAAAGGCTTCCGTCAATTTTTTCAAACACATCCATTATTTTGTTTGCTACTTCAGAACTGAATACTGTTATAAGCTCAGATATTGTCGGCATATACCAGCCGTCTGCATACTTTCCTGTAATTCCGTAGCGAGAAGCATAAGTGTTTACCCAATTGTACGCAGGGTAATTTGTTGCTGCCGTGCTTTGGGCATTGCTGTCTATGCTACAAATTATGTCCCAGTTATCGCTGCCGTCTAAATCTCCTTTTAAAAAGTATCCTGAAAAGGTTTGTGTAAAATTGATATTATAGCCAGCTGTATCTTTTGGCGCCCACTGCAAAGGAGTTCCCCTATAATATCTAATATCATACATCTCAATAGCTGTGGTTTTGTCATATTCATCATCTTTGCTTGTTTTTAAGCCGACGCCAAGTGTCCTTGCGCCAAGTGTGTCGCTTCTGTTTCCTGCATAAAAAATTACAGCAATGGCATTTGCTTTCTGCTCGTCTGTAAGGGTCAAGTCTTCGCTATAAGGAATAAAAGTTCCATCTTTAAGCACAATGTCGCCAACAGAATGTGGATTTACATATTTAACATCAAAAACCGCTGTTACCGTAACATTGCTAGAAGGCATAGTAAAATAGTATTTTTTATCTGATGTTACAGTTGTAAGGGTAATTGCTTTAGAGCTTGCATCCATTACAGTAATAGAATCAAGTTCATAGCCTTCTTTTGCACTGACAGAAAGCGTGATTTTTTCTCCTTTTTGCGCAGAAGTTTTATCAGCCTCAACAGTACCGTTTAAACCAGAAGAAATTGCTATGCTGTAAGAAGTCGAGCCTCCAGTAGTACCGCCAGTGCTGCCGCTTTCTGAACCATCGCTGCAGCCAAAGACTGCAAGCCCCATTGCCATTGCCGCAAGCACGGCAAAAATCCTTGATTTCTTCATTTTTTACTCCTTAAAAATGATTTAAACAAAAAAAGACCGCTGCACTGCAGGCACGCAAATTTTTGCGCGCCGCAATACAACGGTCTTC
>DLKK01000107.1 GCA_002478955.1 Treponema sp. UBA7590 | reverse complement strand
TTTCATCTCGGTTCTTGCAGTGATGATGACTGGCCTTTTTGCCGAAGTTACTGCCAAGAAAAATTCGGATGGTTCTTATGAAGTTTCATTCTTCTATGGAAATCCGCGCGCTACAGAAGTTCTTCTTGCTGGTGATTTTACAAACTGGCAGGGTGGTGCTCTTCCTATGACAAAAGGGGAGAAAGGATTTTCTGTTTCTGTAAACTTGCCTGCTAGCACAGAAGCTGTAGTATACAAGTTCATTTCTGACGGAAACTGGACAACAGACCTTCGTGCACCGCTTTTTGTGGATGATGGTTTTGGTGGAAAGAATTCTAGGGCAGAACTTGCTGACCTTGCTGGTGGTGATGACAACGGCGATGCTTCTAAAGCAAAAATCGTTTATTCAACATGGACAATGCTTGGTACACAAGGACAGTTTGCCACAGGAAAAGGTGACGATGCATACTTTGACAACATGACATTAGCTGCAAAGTCTTACAATAAATTTGGTGGAAATTTATTGCCAAATGCACCTTTCTATATTGAACTTGCTCTTGCAGAAAACGAACTTGAAAGTACTCGTTGGGATGCCTGGGGCATTGCCAATAGATCTGCTCCAGAGTGGGCTAACAATGCCGATAATCCAAATAATTCCAAGGAGTACTGGAATGGCGGCATAGGAGGAGGAATCGGAGGAGAAGGTTCCAAGAAGAATCACTTCCTTTATAAACAAAACAATCTCTCTCATAACGGAGTTGATTTTGATGACGGCATAAAAGATGCTTTCAATGGAATCATAACAAATCTTCCTGCTTATTTTGGTTTCGCTACAACAAATGAAAAAGGAAGTGCTGGTCCTGGCTCAAACCCATTCCTTGGACATCTTAAATTTGGCTGGAACACACCTTACATCAACTTTGTAACAGGCTTTAACTATGCAAAACCAGATACAAACAAGACAATTTTGTGGACAACAGTTGACGGTGGCTGGGATGCCGGTTATGACCATATCGGTGGATTTAATGCATTCAGCCTTGGCGAAAAACTCACGCACATTGGTGACGCAACTATAAACTTTACTTTTGCACCTAATAAATCAGCAGACCGCCATGGTAGCAAATACGGTTTGTGGACATTCGCTAATGTTTCTTATGAGAAATTTGTTGCAGAAGTTCAGTACAACGGTTACTACCTTGGAGACGGACTTTTCTACAAACCGTTTGAGCAGGATGTTATTTTTGGTGCAAAGAACAAGTTTGGCGACAACTTTACTTTGGCAGCACAGATGGCATTCACTTTGTATGACAACTATGATGATGCTGTAAAAGAACGTGGTTCTGCTGATGGTGAAGGATATTGGAAAGGAACAGAAGCCACTTCTTGGGCAAACATGAGAGGCTATGCTTCATCTGTAATTGCATTTGCTGACAAAGGAGACTTTGATTTTATCAAGCACACAGCCGGAGAAGTAAGAGCTTCTTATGATTCTGACCTTATTAACATCACAGCAGACTACCGTTACCGTGGTGCAGAACAGAACCTTTTGTTCGTAACAGACCATCATAAGACAGGTGGAAAGTCCACACAGACAGATCAGCTTGGAAAAATCAACACACAGCGTGTAAGCCTTGATGCAACAATAAAGCCTACAGATGCTCTTTCTATCAACATTGCGCCATATTTTGAAACAGTTCTTTCTACAGATGACTGGAAACTTTATCATGATGCTTTGGCTGCCATGAATTCTGACTGGGCTTGCAATCGCAACAGAAACGCTTTTGAAAGTGAAGACGGAAAACGCTTTGCTATCTCAGAAAAAGTTGATTTTGACATGAGCGACATCATTGGAAAAACATCTTCAATTTCTTTGGTTTCTAACCAGGAATTTGTTACAGAAGATGAAGACAAATTTGCCGGATATGATTCAAAAGCTCTTATGAACAACCTTGGTGTAAAATTCTCTATGGGCGACCTGGGCGATACTCTTACAGGATTTGACCTTTATTATGGTTTGAACAACTCAAACGATTATATGATGTTCAACACATTGATTGGAAGTTTGAACTTTAAGGGTGACACCCGCGTAGACGCATTCATTGGTATCCGCAGCCTTACACCAGAATTTGACAATGCAGACCTTAACCATCCATTCGGATTTGGTGTAGGTGTTTCAAAGAAACTTAAAGCTGCAAAGAAACCTGTTGTATACGCTCAGTTCGTATATGATATGGATCCTTACAACGAATTCGGAGACGGTCAGGACAACTTGAACCTTTCTGATTACGGTGCTGGAGATCACTATGTATATGCAGGTGATGGTGATACATGTAAATGTGATGCTGTAAACTACTACTATGGAGCAGCTTCTGTTCGCATGGGTATCCGCTGGAGTTTCTAATTATTAGTTTTCTGATTTAATTAGAATATTTTGAACTACAGCAGCCCTTGTGGTTGCTGTAGCTTTTATTATTTTATAAATGGAGTTTTGTTTATGGAAGGAAATAAGACATTTGATAGACTTATAAATGCAAGAAATTTTCATTATCAGAATTTTTCAATTTGGATGACTTTTTTTACGGTCATTATAGGTGCGCTATTTGTTGGTTTGTATAATATTGATTCGTCAAAAAATAATATTCCTGTTTTGTTTATATTAATATGTGGATATATCTCATCTTTCTGCTTTTTCATTTCTGCAAAAGGATATGTTTACTGGGAAACAAATTGGATTTCATTGATTCATAAATATGAGGAAAAATTAAACGATGAAGATAAAATTTATTCTGTTTTCGCTGACAAGAATTACAACAACAATGTTTTTATTCCTTTTTCTGGAGCAAGTTTTTCAACGTCAAAAATAGTTCTGTTCTTGGCTTTTTGTATAACCATTTGCTGGGGATACTTATTGAGCTCAAATATTTTTTGTTTTATAGGATTGAACCACATAATTCTATTTATAATAAGTTCTATAGCTTTGACAATTGTTCTATTATACTTAACAAAGTTTTTTTTAAAAACTAATATGAATCCATTAAAAAATTTAGGATTGAACTCCAAAAATAATGTAAACTTTGATGAGTTAAAAAAAAATTAAAATCTTCTAGAAAATCTAGGCAAAAAATAATTATTTCTGATAGTAATTCCCAATGGATTTATATTCAGGCTGGAAAGTATTTTAAAGATTATATCCATTATGAATATATAAACAATGAAATTCAATTTCATATAGAATTTTCAACTAAAAATGAGAATGAAAAGTTTTTTAATCTATTGAAAAACAAAAACAAGAAAATAGAAAAATATTTGTCAGAATCCACTTATTTAGCTGGCTCTCGTGGCAATTATTTATGGTTTACTTATAACAATGCAAAGTTAAAAAATCAGACCACAGATAAAGTGGCGAAAAACTTAGAAAAAGTTATTGATAAAATTGAACCAACTATAAAAAAACTTGAAAAAAATATAAATAAAACTTGGCAATATGAAAACATGAAGATAAATTTTCTATAAAATCAGCTTCCAGTAAGAACGTTTTAAGTTCTTGCTGGAAGAAAATCTATAGTTGCAATTTTTGCAATTATCGCTGAAAGAAAGTTTTCTAATGCTTTATTTTTTATTTAATAATCTGTTCACTTCTTTCAAAGAAAGTCCTGTACATTCTGCAATTATTTCCGTTGGGATGTTTTTTTCAAGCATTTTTTTTGCGGTCTCGAATTTTGCATTTCGTTCACCGGTTAAAAGTCCACGTTTTTCGCCTCGAGCTTCGCCAAGGGCAATTCCTTCTTTCAAGCCGGCTTTCCTTGCGTCGTGAAGTGGCAGTGCGTCCATCATGTAGTCGCTCCTAAATATCTCGTTCATTTTGAGCCTTTCGATACGCTGATCAATGTTTTCTGTAAAGTTGTCGGAAGGCTTTCCGTTACAAAGATAACCCAAGAAGCCCTTTATTTCAAGATTTTCTTCCGCAGCGAAGGCGCTCGCATTGAAGAATAGTTTGTTGATTCCGTCATCCAGTGCAAAGTCTTTTGCCTCCTTGCAGGCTGTCTTAAACGTGTAGACCGGCAAATTTAAGCCAAACGGGTCTTTTGTGCATAGGAATATCACATAGCTTTCCTTGAGGGTTTCATACTCGTAGCCGGAAATCAGGGAGTCAACGTCTATCATGCTCTGATAGTAGCGCATGCGCCGCGGCAAATCGTCCGGGACGCTAGTCTGCATCTCTAACAAAACAGTTATTTCTTTATCATCATTCTAATTCATCAGGTTTTGTTTCCAGTTTTGCATTGCAAAACTGGCTAGGAAATTTGCCTTATTCTGTTTCTGTCTCTTACATAGATATCCATGCGGATTCCGTGCGCGCTGTAGTACGGACGGATTTCCTTCTGAAGCTCCGGGTATTTAATCTTTTCAACCTTGATTCCAAGAAGACGTTCAATTACGCCCTTGCAGGCAACGAGATTACAACCTGCGCGGGGCGTTACGGGGTGTCCCCGTTGGGTGGGGTAGCGAAAAAAAGAGCGCGGTGTTTTTGCGCCGTGCTCTTTTTGAAGCGAGGGGCGGTGCTCCGCCCCATCACATAAAATATTATTTTTTGATAATCACGAATGATTTTGCCGGAACTGAGTCAACTGTTGTCTCCGCGTCTGCGACTGTATACTTTTCTGCGGTGGTGGAGATATTTTTGAGTCCAACACCAAGATATGAGCCGGAAACGGAAAGATTTCCTTCAACATCCACAACTTTTCCAGTTTGCGGTGTGATTGTCGCCTGTTTTGATGTCGCATTGAACACAACGGTGAAATTTCCGTCATCTGCGGTAACATTGTAGAGTGTTACACCTTCCGTAAGTTTTTCTGCCGTTGCGCTGGTAGCATTCCTGAAGGCTGAATAGTCTTTTCTTAATGCGATAAGTCCCTTGTAGACTGCGAACACATCTGCATATTTTTCCTTGAACGAAAGGTCAATGGCATTTATTGTGTCGTCTGACTGGTAGCTGTTCTCATTGCCTTTTTTTGTTCTAAGGAATTCCTGGCCGCCGTTTATGAACGGTGTTCCCTGGCTGAGCATCACGTATGCCGCTGCAAGCTTGTTCTGTGCCTTTACTGCGTCCAGGCCGTCTTTTCCGATTTCATTGAACAGGTCGCCGCTAAACTTTGTTTTTTCAAGATAGCTGATGGCAAGCTTGTCAAACAGTGTGTAGTTGTCGTGGCATTCAACGTAATGGAGCGCGAGCGCAGGTTTTCCAGTCTCGTTCCGCTTGTTCGTTCCTGAAACCCCTGTAAGTCCTTTTATGATTCCGTCATCACTGAATGTTCCCTGCACGTGCCCCTGCTTGAATCCGCCATACTCCGCGCCCTTGATTGCGTCACGGAAGTCATCGTCGAACGCGCCGTAGCCAAGACCGTTTGTTCCAAGTCCTGCACAAACCGCACCATCCTTAACGGATGCTGTTCCTCCAGTCCATGGCTCACCGTACACCATAACATTCGGGTCAATCTTGTAAAGCTCGTCGTAGATTTCCTTCATGGTTTCTTTTTCATGCACGCCCATAAGGTCAAAGCGGAATCCGTTTATATGGTAGTCAAGCATCCAGTGCTTAAGTGAATCAATCACATATTTTCTTACCATATAATGATTTGTGGCTGTTTCATTTCCACAGCCAGAACCGTTCGAGTAGCCGCCTGCCGAGTCCATCCTGTAGAAATATCCCGGCACTGTTGAGTCGTAAAGGGAGCCGCCGCCTGTGGCGCTTGTGTGGTTGTACACAACATCCATGTTTACGGCGATTCCAGCCTCATGCAGGGCCTTTATGAACGCTCTCATCTGCTCAACCGCGTCTGTTCCGTCTTTCATGTCCTTTACATAGCGTCCTTCCGGAACATTGTAATGGTACGGATTGTATCCCCAGTTATAGTTCGGGTCGGCATTAACCTGCGCGTAGTCAAACATCGGCACAACCTGCACGTGGGTGATTCCGATGTCCTTAAGGTGGCCGATGAATTCTTCGCTTTCTGCAAGGTCAAGGAATTTTCCGTCTCCGCCAACAGCCTTTGACCAGTCGCGGATGTGCATCTCGTAGATAACTGCGTCTGAATATGACTTTGGCTCGCTTCCTGAGCTGCCGAACGGATTTACATATCCGTCCTCTGTTCCGTAGCTGCCGCCAGCATTGATGTCCACAATCTGGGCCGCTATTGAGTCCGGACTTGCCGCCTTTGCATTTATGTCACATACATAATATGTTGTTCCGTCATTCACAATCTGGTACTTGTAGTACTTGTAAGGGGAATAGTCTGTAAGCTCATAGCTCCATACGCCGGTCGCATTGTCCTTTTCCATTTCTATCGGGTCAATGGCAGGTGTTCCCTTAAGTTCTGCCTCATCGCATGAGCCGGAAGCCATTGCCGCCACTGTCGCAGGCTTAAAGTTCCCGACATTTTCGACACCACTGTACAGAAGAAGAGAAACCTCTGACGCAAGCGGCGCCCACACCTTGAATGTGGCCTTGTTTCCGTCAAGCGTAAGCCCCAGGTCATCTCCATCGTATTTTATGCCAAGAGCGTCAATAAGTTCTGTCGTTATGTTTGCGGTAACCGTAACCTCTCCACAAGAGACTGTGTAAGGAACCTTCTTTATATCTCCGTTAGAAAGCATAAGCGTTGCGGATGTTGAGCTTGCCGTAACTGAGCTAACCGTAAAAGCCGTGCCGTCTGAGCCAGTCACAATGAATGAATCCTTTGTGGCATCCGCCATACCGAACACGCTCAGAACAACAGTGTTTCCGTCTTTTGTTGTAACCTTCGCGCCCTTCAGCCCTGTACATTCATCTTCCGAGCTGTATACCGTTGTGTCGCCATAGATGAACCAGAATTCAGCGCCGGATGTAAGCCTGTCTTTTGGGATTGTCATATCTTTTGTCTGCGGAGAGCCTGTGCCAGACTCACAGAAAAGAAGACCAAGATCATATGCCGGATCAACAGACAGAGTCCTGCTGAACACAGTGCCGTTTTTTGTAAGCGAAAGGTCTCCCGGAAATTTCTTCGTGGAATAGTTGATTTCCGTGCCGCCTTTCCATGCCCATACATTCCAGCTTTTTGACGCATCCGCATAAAGGACGTTAACTTTTACGTCTATAACTTCTGAACTGCTCCCACCGCTATCACTACATCCCGCCGCAAAAAACGCAAGGGCACAGACAACGCACCCAAGCAAAAATCTCATTCTTTTCATTAAAACCTCCAGAAAAGTCTGTTTGTGTTTATGAAAACTCTCAATCTATATTCAAAAGGCTTCCGCCCTAAAAATATCCTCAATAAAAAAAATCTTACTTTGCGCAAAGATTCCTCCCCGCGGCAAATTCCCCCGCACGCTCCATTCCACCAGAAAACCGCGCTTCCAGGGTTCGGCTCCTCCGCCTCATTGCTCCGCAACGCCCTGCGGCCGCCCTTCCACCACGGCGCACGAACACTCCGCGTAAGAAATCTTTACGCAGGCTGTAATTTCTTTGCCAACAAATTCTTCCAACCTGCTACCAAGTTTTTTACGCAGGTTGCAATCTCTTCGCCCACAAGTTTCTTTAACCTGCTACTGCCTTTTGCTACGCAAAACGCAAAAAAAAATTGTGTTTTATTTCCGTTTTCGCAATTTTTTTGCGTTAACTATACAGGAGCAAAAAATGCAAAAAGAATCAAAATACACCATGAAACCTTATGATGAACTGTTTTTCACGGACGACTTTCTTTTCAGTAAAATCATGCGGAATCCTGAAATCGCAAAGGGCGTCGTGCAGAACCTTCTAGGAATCAAAGTCAAAAAGATTGAGTTCGTCACCTCGCAGTATTCAATCGACGAGCTTTACAACGGCAAAGGCATCCGTCTTGACGCGTATCTTGAAGACGAAGATAAAATCATCGACATAGAAATGCAAACTGTAATCAAGAGAGATGAAGGCTTGCGAATGCGCTATTATCAGAGCATGATGGACATAGACCACCTGAACCGCGGTGAGAGTTTCAAGGAACTCAAGGAATCCTATGTCGTTTTCATCTGTCTCGATGACCCATTCGGTGACGGAAAGCCGGTCTACAACTTCGTCACAAAAGAGCTGGACGGAAGCCGGATTCTGAATGACAGAATCCACAAAGTAATCTATAATGCAAGCAGCTTTGAGAAGGCTGAGAATCCGGATGTGCGTGCGTTCCTTGAATTCCTAAAAAGGCGCACCGCAACCGACCCGCTCACAAGGGAGATTCAGACCGCAGTCGACTCGTGCAAGAATCATCAGAAATGGAGGGCAGAATATATGCTGTGGAAAGACCAGATCCGCGAATGGAAAGACGAAGCCAGGGAAGATGGACTAGCAGAAGGTCGCAAAGAAGGACTCCTATCTGGAGAACGAAACGCAAAAATAGAAGCCACAAAAAATCTCCTAAAAATGAACCTACTTACAGTGGAACAAATCGCGGCGGCCGAACAGATTTCTGTTGAGGAAGTCTTAAAGATAAAAGACTCCTTGCAAAAATAAATTTCAGTTTTTTTCGGGCATTTTATAAACCACTAATAAAATGCCCGGAAATATAAACAATTTAATTGTCAAAGAACGAAACAAAGCGAATGGCAGACTACTTTATCCATCTGCTTTGGTCTTTCAAAATTTCATAAATATTATTCAGAGCACTGCTCATACCCTTTGTTTTTGGCATAGGCTCATATTTTATTTCTGAAATATCCTTAAAAACTTCACCATCTGAATCAGAGACAGTATTCATGTAAATTAGAATTTTACAGATATATGCCTCATTCCTTGAAAATTCGTTTTTAACCTTATGTTTCAAGAATGGATCTTTTGCGCAGGAATTTAATCCCCAGAAAAAGTTATTTAAAAGTCGCCGTTGATGATGCAATATCTGAGAAGCCGTTTTGACTCCAAGATTTTTGTCTGACTTTTTAAAATCATCTTCAAACCGTTTTTTATATGCAGCGGCAATCTGATTCACATCTGAGTTACAGTCATTCTTAAAGAAATCAGTAACACCTTTTACCGCCTCTGCAAAATCATTTGCCATGTACGCCTGCAGAAGATTCTCATAACGCTGGTTATGCATTATCCAGACAGGAATAAAGACAGCGACAAAGAAACTTAGAACTGAAAAAATCGTTTGAATCATAGAACACATATCTTTTATGGCTTCAGGCATTTCTACAAATCCTTAATTGCTTTAATAACAAAAAATCTAAACTTCTGTTATTGCGTTTGCATAATATTTATACAAATCTGTACAGTCATTATGATTAGAAATTATTATATCTTTCAGCCTATCTAAATGTTCTGTTTTAAATCCCTCATCAATACTCACATTTATGCAGACATTTGCTCGGGATTGAGTTTTTAGTTTTTCCAGAGTTTTTTTGTATTCTTTAGAAAGTAAATCAATCTTCGAAAATTTTACGCTTTCATTTAACAAATCTGAAAATAAAAGAAAGAGAATAAGAAATGCTAATAAAAAGAATGTTATTCCTATACATTTACATATAATTTCAGTATTGTTCTCAGTATTTATTGCAAAAACTATTCTTTGATTTTCTAAATCATTGTTATTTTTATCTTCAGCAGTAATTTCACAAGTAGTTTTCATAGACGAAGTTAATATTTCTGGTTTTGAAAATAAATTAATTCCAAAAAGAATCATAAAGCTAATAAAAACTAAAATTATGAATCCTAAAATAAATTTTATAATTTTGTTCTCTTTCATAAGCCGTTACTTTGTTTCTCTTGAAACTGTTTTATTAAACTTATTTCTAAAGTCTTTATAGAAACTAAAATAAATTTTTCACAATATTTATAATTTTTCTAACATTATCTAAAATAGTTTCTTTTGACTTTTTGTTTTCTTGACCATTTATAGAAATTTGACTATTGTTTATTTCAATATTTACATTCTGCAAAGAAATATTTGAGCTCGTAAAATCTAAAATGGAAAGTGGAACTGTATACCAATAATCTTCATCTGGGAAAGTTGAATATTCTGCTATGTATGAAATTTTATCTTTTTCTAAATTTGAAATCAGTTCCTTTTTCTTATCTTCATAGAAACAAAATGAAATGCAAAAACAGTTATATTTTTCATAAAAACCAGCCCAAATTCTATTGCTTTTGATTTTACCAAAATATTTGCCGAGAAAATGTTTCTCTTTATTAAAAACTAAATCTCCTAAAGGAATTTCACCATTATTTAATTCTGTTTTTGCAAATTCCGTCCCGACTAACAAATCTTTAATTTCGCCTACAAGTTCAATAACCGTTTCTAAGGTATTACAAAAATTCAATATAAAATCCTCCCTGAAATTATTATTTATTAAATTCGAATATTAGAGTTGAATTTCGATTTGATATTCAGAAAATTGCTTGTTGTTTGCTTTTCCTATTATTATTAGTCTTTGTGTATTTTTATCGAACCAAAAATTCTGATAATCAGACTGAAACTCTGTATGATAGTCATTCGAATTCAAACCTTCTATATAAACAGAATAATAATCTTTATTATTGATATTCACTGTAACTGGACATGAAATAAAATTAAAACTATCTATATCCGTTCTATAAGTAACTTGGCAATCGTGTGTTTTTATTCCTGAACAAGTATTTGAAGTTTTTATTGCATAAAAGAACTGATTTATGGCATCTAAACTATTATAAAAATTCATATTCTTACTCTTTGTTTAATTTATGTAAAATATGGAAATATCTGCACATATAAAAAGCAATAATTGCTAAAAATAAACTTCTATAAGCACACGCGAAAATGGCTCTATTGTATTAAAATTAAAATTTATTCTTAACTTATGTTCTTTTTCTATATACAAAAATTCTTGCTCATCAGTTTTGAATTTGTCTGTAAATAACAATGCTACTAATACAGGTATTTCTAAAACTCCACTTTTTTTATTTTGGATAAATTTTATATTTCCTGTATATTCAAAACATCTAGAACCTATCGGAGTAAAACGTTCTGTTGCACAAATTCTGACATTTAAATTACTATTAATTTGATTTTGATTATCTTCTAAACATTTGTTAAAAGAAGCAAATGATTTACTCTTGTCAAAATCCATGACTTATTCTCCTCAAAAAAGGTGACTCGAAATAAATCGAGCCACCTTTATTTAATACTTAACTAAAAAGAATTTTACTATTTTTTAGCAACTTTGAATGACACATCGTTTGTTGCCGATACAGTAACAGTGATTACGTAAGTAGCCCCTTTTTCAAGCCCTTTTATTTGAGCGTGTTTTGGATCTCCGCCTACTTTATAAACCATTTTTTTTGCAGAAGTATCTTGTCCTACAGTAAAAGTAACAGCATTCTCTTCAGTTCCATCTGTATCACCACACCAACGCTTATCCCAATTACCAGCAACTTTCTGAATTGCAAAATGAGTTGATGCATCAGAAGCTGTAAATTCAACAGAATATTCTCCTTCACTTTTCTTTGTCAGTTTTTTAGAACCATCCCAACCTAAAGATTCACCAACACCAGCTGCCTGACGAAGTAGTTCATCTTTCACAACTTTTGCAGTGATTTCTTCGTTTCCGTTTTCATCAGAGCCTATTGTAATTGTCAGAATATAAGGACTTCCTTTCGTCAAGCCTGTAACTTTCACAACATTAGAAGATTCTTCATCCTTTGTAATAGTCGCCGCGTCTGTTGCATCAAGCGCAACAGAATCACATTTCAAGTAATTCTTGCTTGAATATACAGTAAGTGCTGTTGTTGTATCATCTGCATCAAATGCATATTCATAAGCTGTTCCGTTGTAAGACAAAGGTGTAACAGTTCCGTTTCCAACAATCATAATAGCAGGAACAGAAGCCTCTCCTTCCACAACTTTGATTTTAATTGTATTTACAAGAGGCGTTGCTTTTACTGTGTAGTAAGTGCCTACTGTTAAACCATTAAGTTCCGGACATTCGGCACTATTTCCACTGGCTGCTTCAACTTCATTACCAATCTTGTATGTTACAAGAGTATCTGTTGAACCAGGTTGAATACGATATGTTGTTCCCCATGCACCATCATCAATTGCAAAATTTACTTTTTCAGTAGCAGCTTTGAATTTGTATTCATAACTACCATCGCCTTTTGCAGTAAGTTTATTATTTGACTTTTCATTTGCGTCCCACGAACCACATGAACCACGCACATAAAAAGATGACAGATCTATAACAGAATCCAAGTCATCATGGCTTGTTGCACAACTTGTAACAGTCATTGCTCCTACTGCCACTAAAAGAGCAGCAAATAAACTAATCATTTTTTTCATATTATTTTTCCTCACTACTCAATTAGAAATCAAAGCTAAGTCCTACACGTACTGCAGCCTTGTTGTACAAAGAAGAAACTTTTCCTTCTGCTGTAACAATGTCGCGGTCAATGATGTAGTCATCAAGTTTAAAGTTGCACCATTTGTCACCAAAGTCATTGAATGGGTTGAATCCGTACAAGAACTGTGCGATAAATGTTGTAGAATACTTCTTGCAAATCTGCTTGTAAGTTCCAAGCGCAAATCCTGCAGGAAGAACTCCTGTGTCTTCAAAGTCGCCTACATCAGCGTAGTGAGTGCGAACTCCAACACCAGCCTGAAGATTCCATCCGTTTGTAAGTCCTGCTTCCGCAAGCAAAGAATGCAATGCATAGCTTGTTTCATCAGTATTTCCATCATAGCCATAGATTACATCAAGCTTTGCAAGTGGGCTGTCCTCAAATGTTGCGGCAAATTTCAAACCAGCTTCGTTGAATACAAAGTTTTCTGTGTCTGAACCGCGAACAAACTTATCTTCGTCTTCTGAAACATAAGAAACTTCGCCATAACCATCAATAGACATATTGTCATTGAATTTGAATCCAACTTTCGGGCGAACTACCAAAAGCATTGTGTCCTTGTTCTTAAAGTTATGAGCACTGTCGTTAGAATCAACATCTTTATTGAACTTCGTTTCAAGGTATGGAACAACTCCAATAGAAAGTGCTTCTGTAGGATTTACATTAATGTCTGCAAAGAATCTCTGGCGGTTAAGGTAACCAAGGTTGTCCTGCAAGTGGTCATGGTCATCTGACCCCTGTTCAATGTACATCATGTTTGCCTGAGCACCGCGGAAACGGTAGCCAACATTTGCTGTGATAAAGTCGTTGCTGAATGTAATGTTAGCATTTGCCGCCATGTTGTCCTGCTTGTCGTCAACATCATCATTTACAGCACCAACATCAGAAGCAGCTGGATTAAAGAATGCTTTCATCTTTTTTCCGCCTACAGTAACTTTCTGTGAGCCATAAAGGTTAAGCAAATAGTTTCCATTGAATGTTACAGGACCAAATTTTCCTCTATATCCAAAAATAAGGTCATTTTCGTAAATTTCGTCAAGAACTTCATCAAACTTTGTTCCGTAAGCACCGTTGTACTGTACATCAATGTAATGGTTTCCGAACAATGTTGCGTTTGCATAAGAGTAAACACCATAGCGGTTACCAGCACGGTCAGCGCTGCGGTTTGGCGCAAATACAACGTTCAAGTCCACATTTCCGTCTGTAAGATTTTTAAGCCATTCGTTGAATGAAGCACCTGTTGCAAACTGGTTGAATCCACCAACACTAGAGAAACCAGCTTCCCATTCCTGGTCTACAGTGTCCCAGTTTACGTTCTTGTGCGGTGGAAGTTTTGCATATTTATAACCAGTTGTCCAATCTACCCAACCTGTCTCAATTCCAGACTTAAAGTGACCAAGATATGTTTTTGCAGCATCCTGTCCGCCGAACCAATAAATTGGATCAAAGAACAAGTCTACAAGGAAATTCTTCATACCATCACCAAGGTCAAGGCTGTTTCTCTTGTAAAGATTTGAATAACCAGCATTGCCTTCGTTGTCTGGCTCAAGTTCTGCAAGTGCAACTTCTACATATACAGGTACGTGAGGAACAATTGAACCACCGAATTTCCAGTATGATTTTGCGCCAAGACCTACAGCTGCCGGTTTAAAATCATTTGAATATTCTTTTTTGCCGCCTTTTGTTTCTGTGTCATAAAGGTCAAAAGTAGACTGCAAACCAAGGTTAGACCAAGTCTGGAATTCAAGTCCAGCTTTTGCACCTGCAGCAGACTCATCACCGCCAGCAATAGCGTCAAGTTCTGCCATAGAGTTCTTTCCGCCAAAACCGTCGTCAATAAAATCTGGTGCCCTAAGGTCT
>DLKK01000086.1:14894-16159 GCA_002478955.1 Treponema sp. UBA7590 | reverse complement strand
ATTTATTTCTTCAGAAAAAAATTCAACATTCAGACTAACTTAAAAAAGCCTGATTCAAATCGTAAATCAAATCGTCAGCATTTTCAATTCCAACAGAAAGCCGCAGGGTTGCCGGTGTAATTCCGTTTTTCAGCCTAAGTTCTTCCGGCACATCAGCATGCGTCTGCGTTGTGGGATATGTAATCAAGGTTTCAACGCCACCAAGGCTTTCTGCATATTTTATAAGCCTTACTGAGCCAAGAATTTTTTTTGCCATAGCCTCATTTTCAACATTGAAAGTTACCATTGAGCCAAAACCTTTTGCCTGTTTTTTCATGATTTTGTAGCCCGAATGTTCAGGAAGCCCCGGATAAATCACCTTTGTCACTTTTTTCTGCGTCTTTAGCCACTCAACAATCCGGAACGCGTTTTTTTGGGAAGCCTCCATCCTTAGCGACAGAGTTTTTATTCCGCGCAGAACAAGCCAGCAGTCAAACGGCGCAAGTCCTGCACCTGTGGTTTTTATCAAAAACCTTAGTTTCTCCTGAATGTCCGTGCGGTTTGTAACAATGAATCCGGCAAGAGTATCGTTGTGGCCAGCAAGAAATTTTGTTCCGCTATGGATTACAATATCCGCGCCCAAAGCCAATGGATTCTGAAAATACGGAGAAAGAAAAGTATTGTCAACAATAAGAAGAATCTTATGTCTTCTAGTTATCTCAGCAAGTTTTGCGATGTCTGAAACATTCATCATTGGATTTGTTGGAGTTTCAACATAAATAGCCTTTGTTTCAGGTTGAAGCAATGATTCAATGTCATCCTGACTACAGTTTGCGCGGGTAAATTTTATGCCATTTTTTGCAGAAACATGATCAAAAAGACGAATCGAGCCGCCGTACAAATCTGAATCAATCACAAGATGATCGCCCGGCTTAAAAATCTCAAACAGAAGCGCAATTGCCGCCATTCCGCTTGAAAGAGCGAATGCGTCCAGACCACCTTCAAGCTGCGCCACAATTTTTTCCAGCTGGGCACGCGTAGGATTCTGCAGGCGCGAATAGTCATATCCAGTGCTTTTTCCAACTGCTGGATGCGCATACGTTGCAGTCTGATAAATCGGAAAACTAACCGCGCCGTAATGCAAAGTTTTACACGAAGAGTCTCCGCTGTTTTCTGTTTCTTCCTCAAGATGAAGACATTTTGTCTCAAAACTGATTTCCATTGTTGCCTCCAAACATCTTGTTTTTATTGTAATTTTTTTTCTAAAGAGATAAATTGAATAAGCG
>DLKK01000086.1:8056-14885 GCA_002478955.1 Treponema sp. UBA7590 | reverse complement strand
GCGGGAAGAAAAAGAAAGCGGCAACAGAGCCATTCTGAGCGATAGCTTAGTCTGATACTTTGTACGCTCAGCATGGCGAATTGACACGCTTTTTATGGTAGCTTATTCAATTTCTTTCACAAAAAATAAAAAAACTCAGAATCAACCCTTTTTATTTGATTTCAGTAAATTCCTTGGTTGCCGGGTCGTATGTGTAGCCTTCCGGAATTCCTTTCAAGTCCACGTAGCCGCGTTTTATGAACGCTTCAACATCGGTTGTCGGTTTTAATACGCCCAAATCTTTTAACTCGTGGACAGCATTAACGAAAGTCTGCTTGCCTTTTTCATACGAGGAAGTGTAGTTCAGTGTTTTTAGGATTTTCACGTTTCCTTCAACTGTTCCAGATGTAAAATTGTTTTCAAGCTGGATTCTTGCCGCTTCTTCAGGAACTGCCTGAACATAAGCCGAAGCCTTCTGGATTACGCGGATAAACGCTTTTACGCCCTCTGGATTTTTTTCAAGAAAATCTTCTGTAACAAAAATCTGGCAGCAGTATTCGTCCTTGAATTTTTCATCTGTTCCTGTGTCAAGAATCTGTTTGAAGCCGAATTCGTTTGCCACTTTTGAAGCCATCGGCTCGTGGAGCGCAATCGCGTCAACCTGCTCATTTTTTAGCGCAAGACCGAGCGCGCTCATCTCGTAAGTTGTAAATTCAACCTCTGAATCTGCAAGAGAAACTTTTATGCCATAGTCGCCGAGTTTTCTTTTTAAGTTGATTACAGAAGAATCTGTAAGATTAAGAACGCCGACTTTCTTTCCGCGCAAGTCCGCAGGGCTGTTGATTCCTGAATCCTGGCGGACAAAATATCTTGTGCATCCTGTGTGAACGCCTGTGGCAAATACGATTGGAAGCCCGTTCTCCATTGCCTGAAGATTGGATGCGATAAGCTCAAATCCGCCGTGAACTTTTCCAGCTCCTACAAGTTCCGCTGTTGTTCCGCTGAATCCTGACTGATGAAGAGTTTCAACTTTTTGCCCGATTGCCGCAAATTCCTTTTCAAAAAGTCCGTTCAAGACCGCAATATGAATCGGAATCGCACAAAGGCTTCCTGTTCTGTAGCCGATTACTGTTACCGGCGCTTCTTTTTTGCACGAGGCAAGCCCGAACACGACCGAAACTGCCACCAAAACTGCTGATATAATAGAAGTAATTTTTTTCATTTTTTGTATCCTCCTTTTTATTTATAATGTAAATTCAAGCTCAGGAAGTTTTCCTGCGTAGTTCAATATTTCAAGAATCTGGTTTCTGTAGTTCACAAAAACGTCCTGTTTTCTTACGCGCGGCTGGCTAAGCTCAATCTTTATGATTTTTTGGACTTTTGCCGGGCGCGCCGTCATAATAACAACATAGTCGCTCATGTAGACCGCCTCATCCACGTCGTGCGTCACCATAATCATTGTCATGTTGTGCTCTTTTTTTATGCGCAAGATTTCGTCCTGCATTGTCATTCTTGTGAATGCATCCAAAGCTCCGAGCGGCTCGTCCAGAAGAAGGATTTTTGGATGCCCGACAAGAGCGCGCGCAAGGCTTGCCCTTTGGTTCATTCCGCCTGAAATCTGGTGCGGAAAAGAATTCTCAAAGCCTTTTAAGCCCACAAGATTTATAAATTCGTCCACAGAACTTTTGTTTGCCTTGAAAATCTTCCGTGCCTTTAATCCAAAACTGATATTCTCGCGGATTGTAAGCCACGGAAAAAGATTCGCCTGCTGAAACGCAAATCCCCTGTCGCTTCCGGGTTTTGAAACAGTTTTTCCGTCAACAAGGATTTTTCCTTCTGTAAGAGTTTCCAAGCCTGCAATGCAGCGGAGCAAAGTTGTTTTTCCGCAGCCGGAAGGCCCGATTAAAGTCACAAAGCTTCCTGCCGGGATTTCAAAATCAACGCCTGAAAGGGCGGTTACAGATTCTTTTGCAGAACTAAAAACTTTTGATGCGCTCTGAATTTTTACTTCGCCTTCCATAAAATCTCCTTTTGAAGCCTTACTTTACAAGTCCTTTCTGCCATCTTAACGTCCTGTCTTTTACAAGAAACAAGATTTTTAGAATCACCGAGCAGAAAACGGCAATCAGGATAAGGCCTGCATAAACGCCTTTGAATTCCGCAAGCTCTTTTTCCATGTTGATGAACCAGCCGATTCCTGCCTTTGCCCCGAACATTTCTGCCGTCATGAGCGCGATGAACGAAGAACAGATTCCAAAGAAAAGCCCCTGAAAAATGTTCGGAAGAGCCGCCGGAATCGCAATCCTGAAAATCTGGTAGAATCTGCCGGCTCCCAAAGTTTTTCCGACTTCAAAATACGCGTTCGGAACGTTCTGGATTCCTGAGCTTGTCAAAAGCAGAACCGGAAACCACACCGAAAGTGCGACTATAAAAACGCTTGCCCAGAAAGTGCCCGGAAAAACCACCAGCGCAATCGGAATCCATGCGGTCGCAGGAATCGGTCCGATGATTTTGATGAACGGATTCACCCAATAATTGAACCGCCTTGAAAAACCAAGCCCAACTCCTGTAAGAAAACCCACAAGCACACCAAAAAAAATCCCGGTAAACAGAAGTTTTACAGAATGAAAGACACATTTTACCATTAATGCGCGCGATTCCACAAAGACAGACAGAATATTGTCAAAACTTGGAAAAAGCATTACAGGAAGTACCACAGTTTTTGCCGTCAAAATATTTAGGACTGAAAGAAGCACAAAACTTACAGCGATTACAGGCCCGTTTTTTTCCAGAAATAATTTAGTTTTTTTCCAGAAGAATGATGAAACAAGAGCCGCCAGCGCAAGAACTGCAAAAATTATAAGCAGATTTGCATAATAATGATGCAGAGCCGCAGGATGGCGGCGGTTGTCTTTTATAAGCAGCTGCAAAGCCAATGCAAAAATTGCTCCGGCAAGCGGCAGAAATTTTTTTATTGAATTTTTCATAATCCTTTCCTCCATGGGTTAGGGATTGGAGTGGTACCGCAGGCAAACCGCAAGGCGGTTCGAAGCGAAAGCGTAGCCACGGAAAGCCCGGCGGCAATTTGCATGCAAATTGCCGCAACCCCCGGCTATTTGTACATATTTGTGGAAAGATATTTGAACGCGTTGTCCGCAAGAATCACCACAATATTTTTTCCAGCCGCCTCTGGACGTTTTGCAATTTGGGTCGCCGTCCAAAGAGCAGCTCCAGCCGACTGGCCCACAAAAAATCCTTCCTGGCTGACGAGCTTGCGCCCGGTTTCGTAAGCGTCCTCGGCAACAACGTCAAAACATTCGTCGTATTTTGTGTTGAAGCTCTTGAAAAGCGGTGGATAATTTTCGTCCGGCACACCGTCAAAGTTCAGAACTCCGTCAATCGTGTTGCGTTCCGGGAAAGCTGGGTTCTTTTTTGACTGTTCCGCCGGCTGCGCGCCGATAATCTTTACATCCGGGTTTTTCTCGCGGAAATATTTTGCAAGGCCAGAAAGAGTTCCGCCAGTTCCTACAAGCTGCACAACATAGTCAACTTTTCCGCCTGTTGCCTCCCAGATTTCAGGGCCGGTTGTCTTTACGTGCGCAAGTGAATTGTTCACATCAGCGGCCTGGTTCAGATAATACCAGCCGTTTTTCTTTGCAAAGTCCTTAAAGACGCGGTCAAGCCCAGCCATTGAAAGTCCGTTTTTAAGAAGCTCAGGGAAGCCCGGCACATCAGCAACCTGAAGAAGAGTTGCGCCAAGTGCCTTTAGAATCTGAGTGCGTTCGGCAGAAACTCCAGGCTGAATCACAATCACAAGCTTGTAGCCCTTAGCGTTCGCAAAAGTCGCCTCGCCAATTCCTGTGTTTCCGCTTGTGTAATCAAGAAGCGTCATTCCTGGCTTTATGTCGCCGCGTTTTTCCGCCTCTTCTATGATGTTCAGAGCCGCACGGTCTTTTACGCTTCCAGACGGATTGAAATATTCAAATTTTCCCAGAATGTTGCCTTTCGCGCCAACAAGTTTTTCGTAACGGTGAAGGCGCACCAGCGGAGTATCGCCAACAAGTTCTGTGATTGAATCATAAAGTTTTGCCATTTTCCTATCGTCTCCTATTTAAAGAAATCGTATTCCACGGTTTCAATCAATTTTTCGCCGTTCTGTACTGCCGCAAGCGAAAGCAGCGTCCATGCGTTTCCGGCTGTTCCGATGTAGAGTCCTGTGTAGCTGTGAACATCCGTCGGGATTGTGCGCCACCAAGCTCCGCTCCATCTTCTTGCGTTCTTCTGATGGTAAATATCGCCGTCTGCGTCTTCCACAAATGACTGTCCCACAACGGTTTTTGCAGTGCGCTCCGCATATTCAAGAAATTCTTTGTCGCCGGTAAGTTTGTAGACTGAAACAAAATGCTCCAGAAGCCCCGGAGTTCCGCAGCACAAAGCCTGGCTCTGCCAGTATCCGCGGCTAAAGTTTTCAGGCGCGCCCGCCTTTATGATTCCGCGGCTAAGCTTTAAAATCCAGTCGAAATATTCTTTTTCGCCTGTGATGTCGTAAAGCGCGTGGAACAAAAGCGAAGTTCCTGCAGGCCCGTGGCACTGGCTAAGATAATAAAATTCAGTCGAAGGGCCTCTCTCCAAACTGTCAAGATAAGGCACAAGAACCGCATTTTCGTCACCGACCGCAATTCCCTGAATATACTTTGCAGCCTCTTTTGCAGCGTTCAGGAATTTTTCATCTTTTGTAAGATTGTAGATAAGTGTAAAGACAAACCCTACGCCACTTGTTCCGTGCGCAAGATTTACCCAGAAAACGTCCTTTGGAAAATCGATTATTGTAAGGTCAACAACATTCCAGTAAGTTCCGCCGTTTGGAGCCGGCTTTCCTTTTGTAAGAAGATAGTTTCCGAATTTTCTTGCCGCGTCCACATATTTTTCGTCCTTTGAGGCACGGTAAAGCTCCGCAAAATACGGAATGTAGCTTCCGTCTCCGCAGTAGTCCAGCTGCTCGCTCCAGTAGATTCCGTCATCTTTAGTCTTTGCCACAGAAATCACATCGTCCGCAACCTTTTTTGAAAATTCAAGGTAATTTTTGTCCTTTGTGACTTCGTAAAGCTTCAATGTAAGATAAGCCTGGCCTGTAGGTCCATTGTTGAATCCTGCAATCCAGCCCGGCATATTCTTTACGTGAACCAACTTGTCGTCTGTTGTTCCGTGGCTAAGCGCGTTCTCATAAAAAGCCTTGCCCTCGTAAGTGCTGATGATTTCCTTTGCGGCAGATTCCGCCTCTTTTAGATATTCAGGATTTTTTGTAACCTGATACAAACGAAGATAAAAAAGACCTACACCAGCCGAACCGCCATAAAGCGATTTTGGAGTAAGCATCGGGTAGTCGTCAAAATTTTCCTTTGAATCAGGGCTTTGAAGCCACAGTTTTCCAGTCTTGCCGGTTTTTCCTGTAGTCTTGATCCAGTTTGCAGTCTGCTCAGCAAATTTTACATAATCCTGCGGTGTATATTTTTTGAAAAGAATATTTTCTGACATAAAAAGCTCCTTGTGTTTTTTTTCCTGTGACGTTTTGCGCGGTGATTGAGCCTGCCGAACTCATGGTCAACACCTAAACAAATCAATACGCCTTTTTACAGGTAAGTTTTTTTTGAGAATTTGAATTTTGATTTAACTGATTTTGCCGAAACTAGGAAATTTTCAGCCTAAGCGAAAAGACAACAGCAGCACATGACTCCGTTTCTAAAGTTTTCGCGAATTAATTTTTCAAAATAAGTTTTCATCATATCCTCCTGTTTACATATTTTCCTACTGATTTAGTAGTTTATAATCATATTCTTGCACATTTTACCCACTAAATCAATAGGTTTTAGAAAGATTTTTAAGAAAATTAAACACATTTTATCTCAATAAACAAGACTATCGCATACCCTGTAAACTAGCCTATTGCATACCCTGTAAACTAGCCTATTGCATACCCTGTAAAACAGCCTATCGCGCATTGTTAAATTAAACTGTTTTACCACACAAAATCCGTCAGAGAAGGCACAAGAAATTTATATATTATATATAAAAAAATCGTCTATTGATTAATCAGAGTGACAGTCTATAAACAACTTTACCGATGGAAAACTGAAAGCCACATTCCGCGAACGATTGAAACTAGGAAAAGCTATTTTATAGCCGTCCAGACATCCTCCACGGAACAACGACGCTAAAAAATCCTGTCATAGGAATCAGCAGCATTGCCGTAACAACAGAAGAACAGTGTGATAGATTTTTCCCTTCTTTTGGACAAGACTGAAAGGAAGGGGATTTGTTATGTAATAAAACTAACTTTTGAAATTTTCTTGCAATTTATCATCAAGATGATTATTGTCATAAATCTTGCGAAATTCATTTGCATTTAAAATTTTCTGTTCAAGCGTGCAAGGAACAAAATTATTTATTTTATCTGCAAAATCTTCTGCGGAAATCGCAAGATTTGTAAGTCCTTCAATTTCTGGAATTCCTTCAAAAGCGACATCTGTTCCTATTACTGGAGTTCCAGTCGTAAAACTGTCCAAAACTTTCACTTTTACGCCGGCACCAGTAAACAACGGAACAATCACGGCACTGCTTTGAACTATACGTGTGTAACTGTCTTGTACAAATCCAAGATAATTTATCTTATTTGGTTTTAGATACATTTCTTGAGATTCCTTGTTAAGCCCACCTCCCATTACAAAAATGGAATCTTTTATACTGTCATTTAACAACGGAAAAACATTTTTTATAAACCATATAAGCCCATCAAGATTTTCTTTCCTAGACCAAAGTCCAAAAAACAAAAATGACTTTTTATTTTCAATTG
>DLKK01000086.1:0-8040 GCA_002478955.1 Treponema sp. UBA7590 | reverse complement strand
ATCGTGCAGATATTCATTTGTATATTCAGCTTTTATTCCATATTCTTGCAAAACAATTTCTGAATCTTTTTTTGACGGAACAAAAACACATTTTGCACTTTTTAAGATTTTCCGTTCTGCTCTTTTTATCCAAGAAAGGAAAAATTTTCCACGTCGCGAAAATTTCTGTGCCATAATATCATGGCAACGAACAATTTTACGTGGATGATTTATATAAAGGCTGTAAAGTGCAACCTGTGTAAAATCAAAATATAAAACATCATATTTTGGCGCAATTTCTTTTAAATAATTAAGAATATACGGATTAAACCTTTTTGTAAAAAGAGGAAAAACAAAAGGATGAAAAAAAATATTTTTTGCTGACGGATGAAATTCTTTTATTCTTTGAACCTTATCAAAAGAGGCACACTCATGTTCTGGATATGAAAAATAAACCACATCCACAGAAAATCGGCTTGACAAATGTTCGATGCAATT
Organism: Treponema sp. UBA7590; assembly: GCA_002478955.1. GTDB lineage: Bacteria > Spirochaetota > Spirochaetia > Treponematales > Treponemataceae > Treponema_D. The sequence continues at coordinate 7,563 of DLKK01000086.1, read as the reverse complement.
TTTGCTAAAAGCCTGCCCGCCACTTCTGCTGTTCGGCGGAAAAGCGGTGATATAGAGAAAGGTCATGATTTAACCTTACTTTCTTCTTTATTTTTGAAGCTTCCGTAATATGAACGTAAGCCATCTATATGTTCCAAAAGGTTTTCATTTATGTGCATTCCAAGCGAATCAAGAATAAAATCAATACCCTCTGTTCTTGCAAGTTTTGCTGCAGGAACAAAATCACTATCACCAGAAATCAAAACAATTTGGTCAACAAGTTTTTTATATGCAAAAGTCGCAATATCAAGACCTATTTTCATATCAACGCCTTTCTGCCGCATATTAAGCACTAAATCTTTTTCTGTAAGCTCTTCAACAGATAATGTTCTTCGGCATATCTTTTTTACAGTATCCGCAGAAAAAACATAGTTCATTTCATCATCTGCGAAAAATCCCATTCGTAATGCAACCTTTCTCCGTTGTTTCAATGAAGACAAAAATGAATTCATCCAGTTACAAGAAGAAGTTTTCGCAAAATCAAAATTTTTTTGGGCAATAGGATTATAAATTGTCTTTTTTACAGGCTCACAGTCATAATAAAAAATTCTATACAATTCTGAATAATCATAAATTCTCTTGTTTTCAACTTTTCTATAACTGTCCCTATCTTTTAAATGAAAATGACAGTATTTTATAAGTTCATCTGCTCTTTCCTCAGGTGTTTTTTCTCCCCAAAGATGATTTGCAACTTTTCTGTAAAAACCACCGTCAACAAGAATCGCTGTTTTTTTCATATTTCTCTCCCATAAAAAAAGACCGTGTAATCTGGAGTATTCCCCTATCGTGGGAGCTCTGTTCATTACCGGTCTGTTCAACCATAGGACAAATTCCTATGCACTCTCAATATAGCATACAGACCTAGTTTTTGTCAATAAAAATATTATCTTCTATAAACTTTCCAAAATATGTAATTTTCCCTCTTGTTTGTTTTCTCCATTTTATTTTATATGAAAGTTTAAATGCTAAAGTTTCACCAAAAAGCATTTTTTGAGCTTCATTTGCATCAAATTTTTTGTTCATAGAATGAAAAAGCCAACCAAAATCAATATTATTGACAGGAATGGAATCTATATCATTTCTTACTTCTTTAAATTCTGTGTATGCAATATAGATAAAATAATCGATTAAAAGGTAATCTATAAAAACAGAATTATTTTTTTCATATTCAAGTAAAATGTCCCGTAAAAAACAAAACAGCAGATGATTATTTCTATTTGCTCCCAAAAATGAACTAGTCCATCGGCATCTTGAAATACATACATTTTTTCTATCTTTTGGTTCCAGTTGTTTTGCAGCAGAAAATAAATTATATTCAAAATAAGATTCTGGAAGTTTTTTGGTTATAAAAAATGTAGAATCAATCCACATTCCGCCGTAAGTAGATAAAAGCATAAATCTTAAAATATCAGAAAAATGAGTTCTAGAAAGACTTCCGCTTGCTACTTTTTCAAAAATTTGTTCTGGAATATCTACAAAATCAGAAATATTCTTTTCTGTTACAACAATTACTTTATGCCCATTAGAATTAATCCTTATACTTGCAATGCATTTTTTTACAAGTATAGGAGCATTTTCTTCCCCCTGAAGCCAGCAAACCCAAATTGGAAGTTTTTCAAATTTAAATTTTTGTTCAACGGACATTGGCTTTTTGTAATTTTCTATAAATTCATAATAATTTTTATAAATCCATTTTAAGACAATTTTATCTTTGAATTTAAATAAAAAAACTGAAATTGGCATAATTCTTAATTTATTAAATGCCTTAGCCCAAAATGCCATCGTATCGGTTATTTTCCGTAATGCTCTTGCAGTCATCTTTTATCCTCTTTTATAAAATAATGTTCTTCAGCATTGATATTCTTTCTTTCAATGAAAATCTAAAATCAAACATCCTAAAGATTGAATAAACAAAAAATAAAATCCGAATAAATGAATACGAAAATTTCGTGTAATACTTTCTAGAATAAATAAAAAGACTGTGTTCAAAAAACTCAATTTTTTTGCTTTTTATTTTTGTACTTTTAGATTCAAGATGAGCTATTCTTGGAGTATCGACAATATCACAATAAATACCTCTCATAGCTGCTCTTCTACACAAATCTTCATCTTCAAAAAACATAAAGAAATTTTCATCAAAACCTGAAAGTGCAAAAAAATTATTTGCAGAAACAAATAAATCAGCTCCAATAATAAACTGAATATCATCATTATTAATTTTATTATTAGAATCGTTTATTTCTTTTTTCTTTAACAGATGTATTTTGGTCAAAATAGGATAAGTTTGTATCACGGTTCTAAAAATTGCTTTAAAAAAAGGAGAAAATCGTTCATAACTATGGACAGGTGTTCCTATCTCATTTACAAGAATACAACCCAAAATTTTATTTTTTTCACCTACCGCCCTATCAAAAAATTCTTTTACTGCATTATTCAGCAAAATCGTATCGCTGTTCAAAAAAAGCAGATATTTTCCTTTTGCAATCTTTGCTGCTATATTGTTCGCTTTTCCAAATCCAAGATTGGCGTTATTTTCAATTAAAACAACTTGCGGAAAATCTGATTTTATCATTTCAATAGAGCCATCAGTGCTTCCATTGTCAGATACAATCACTTCAAAATCAATGTTCTTTGTCTTTTCAAATATTGAAGCAAGACAATTTTTAGTAAGTTCTTTTGTATTGTAATTTACAATAATTACTGAAACGTTCATAAATATTCCTCAATGTTCTTTGTGCAAGCACAGAAATAAACCATGAAACAAGAAAAAATTGCAGAGTCGTAATAATATCCAACACCTGCAATGAAAACAGCCATTGCAATAGCTTTGTTAGTCCTTGAAATTTTTATTTTGAAAATATAGAAAAACAAAGCAAGATATACAAAAAGACCAAAAATTCCGCGACCTATTAAAATTGCAAACCAGTCTGTTTCTACAGTCCAATAAAAAAGTTTTTCTTCATCACCATCAGCTTTTCTTTGAACATCTGTTTTTATAAGTGAGTCAACCGGGCTAAAAAGGTATCTTGCACCTGAATAAAACGGAGCTCCACCAAATATTGCAAGAAAAGGATTGTTGTCTTCTGCCCAAACTTCCGGAATCTTTGTTATATACTCAACACGTCGCCATCCTTGACTATCTCTACTGAATCCCCTGTTAAAATCCATTGCATCCAATGCTTTTGGCAAAAAAGAAAAAAATGGAACACAAAGTAAGAGAGCAAACGGCAAAGCAAAAAAATCTTTCTTAAAAATTCTTTTTAATCTTGGTAAAATCCAGTAACAAAATCCCGCCACAAAACCAACTTCGCCTGCTCTTGAATATGAAAAATATAGCAAAACCAAAATCCAAAGCTTTGTCCAAACTTTCTTAAAAAGAAAAAATCCAATAGCACAAAACATACCAAGAACATAAGGATCCCAAATCAAGCCTGTAATTCTGGAAACTTCAACTTCTGCCAAATCTATAGAATCATAAATCCCTAAATAAAATCCTAGATAAAAGAAAATGTTTATTCCATAAAGTTTTATGATTATCAGTTGAACTGTTGCAAAAATATAATTTATTACAAGAACTATTTTGAAACCCTTTATAAATGATTTTATTTCATTGTATGTAGGCATTTTCAAAAATATAAAGCACATTAAAAACTGACTAGTTAAGGCAACTAAATTTCTTGCAAAAAATTCTATAGAAAAACAAAGTGAAAATGTAAGAGAAAGACAAAGTGCTAAAAGTTTAAATCTGAATGGCCAAATCGTGAGAGTTGCTTTATCTCTTATACAAAGCCAAAAAGCTCTTAGTGCAAGAAAAGCCATACATAAATTATAAAGCATTCCAAGAGGTTTAAAAACATTTCTAAAAATCAATAATCCTGTCATTAAACCTATGTAAAAGAAAGAGAATTCTGTTAGTTTTTTCTCAAATGAAAAATCCGGTATTTTTATAATTTTTTTTATAGAACAATCATTCATTCTTACATTCCATCCATCATTTTTTAGTTTTCAATTTACTTTTTAAAATCCCAATTTTTTTCTCTTCATAAAGAATAAATAAACCAATAGACAGAAGTGCCAGAGAAACTCGAACTACAAAAATATTCAAGAAAAAGACAGAAACTGCCGTAGCTGCAAAAATAAAAAATGAAGTCAATATCAGCATTTTTTTACTGTAAACATTTTCACTAAATATTTTCTTAGCAAGAAAGCAATGAAAAATGAAGTATAAAAAGTATGTCGCAAGAGTTGTGTAAGCGGCAGTAATATATCCTAGTTTTTTGATAAATATATAGTTTAGAACTATATTTAAAATTGCAGCGGCCATAGTTCCTGCCATAATAAACTTTGTCTTTTCAAAATAATATTCAATTTCAGCAGGAAAATTATAGAGAAATGCAAAAAATCCACCTGCAACCAAAGGTATTACACAATAAACAGAATCTTTATAAGCACTAGTGCCAAGAATTTTTAAAAGTTCTGGGCTCAGCAGCATGATAGTAGCCATAAAAAGAGCCATAAGGACAATAACTATAGAAGATTTTTCTTTTATAGTTGCATAGTCATTTTCATGCATTTTTTTATAAAACCATGGCTCCCATGCAGAATCAACAGAAGCGCCTGTTATCTGAACAATCGAAAAAATTGTATATCCAAAACTGTAAATTCCAGATTCAGTCTCTCCAACCATCTTTGTAATCATAATTCTGTCAAACTGACTTAAAATTACCTGCGATATGCCGTGAGGAATCAGCGGAAGACTGAATTTCAATGCAAAATTCCAATATGCCCTGTTTATACTTGGTTTTGCTTTCTTAAAAAAATAGAAAAAAACATAAATTGAAATAACTGCAAGAGGAATAAATGTCCCTAAAACTCTTCCAATATATCTTGATGACGGAAAAACAAAATGAATCAACAGGACTGATAAAACAACATTACCTATTGCATTCAATGCGGAAACAATCAGATAAGGCCTGTATTCAAAATTAAGGCTTATATATGAATTATAAAAAATCAAAACAGAAGAAGCTAAGCAATGAAATATCAATATATTAATAATCCATATAGAATAACCTGTAAATATTTTAATGACTGGATATAAAATATTTACGAGCAAAAGCCATATAACGAAATTTATGCAGATTAAAAGCAGACAAGAAGATGAAAAAGAAGAAAAACTTTCCTGATATTTATATTTTCCATTTTTTAAGCAAGTATGAACTGCAAGACAAATAAAGAGATAAAAAATACTTTCGTATGCAAGATATGTATTGAAAATGCCGTAATCGCTAGGAGACAAAACTCTTGCAAAAATTGGAATCGTTAAAAACGAAATTCCTTTTACAAGATAGTTTCCAACTGTATATCCGATTCCAGCTTTTAATGCTTTACTTGTCGCCATAAGCCCACCAATCTTTATTTTCAACACAGTCAGACTGAATGCCGGAACATCCAAGTTCTTTTAAGGAACCGAAATCTTCTACAGAATTTGCAATTTCTCCATAAGCTATTACTGCGATACCAGCCTTGCTGTATTTTTCTGTGATATTTTTTGTTATATAAGAAGAATAAACAGCAACAGTTTTTATGCTTTTCTTATTGCAAAAATCAATAATTTCATCTCTTTGCGAGTCTGTTAAATCTTTTCCGTTGTTAAACAAGCTTTCTGTGAAAAGATAATTTTTAAAATGGTGAAGAGAATTTATTTTTTCATAATCAGAGAAACTGTAAATTTCGATTATAAACCTGTCTGAAAGAGCATATCCATATTTATAAAAATTCTCTTGAATCAGATTTATTGCAAGTTCCGGAGATTTTCCGCCAAAATCTATATCAATATAAATATCAGGAAATCTTAGCATTAAATCTATAGCTTCCTGCAAGGAAAGAACGCGGAAAGAGTCATAAATAAGTGCGCTTTTAAATTCACTATAATTCATCGCCCCCCCCCTCATAATTTAAATTCGTCATTTTACAGAAAAGATTCCAATCATGACACAAGACAGGAATTTCATCTTTTGTATAATCTACATCGCATTCAAAAATTCTTATGCCTTTTTTGTAACTCTGCACAAAAGCCTCTCTGCAATTTGTATATGAATAGCAGTTTCCATCTGTATCATAAACACAGCCAAAAGCATGGGCTGTTACAGGATTTTTTTCATACCATAAAGAATCAAATGAAGATGATTCATTTGTGCAACTTGAGAACAATAGAGAAAAAATTATTGCAGAAGCAAAGCTAAAAATCATTTTTTGTACACTTTGTAAAAATGATGCATAAGTCTGTCTTTCTCAGGAGGAAGTTCCATATAGCTTCCAAACAATGCCGTCAGAATTTTGTCATATTCAGCAGGAATATTTACATCTATTCCTTCAAACTTTACACGTTTACATTTATCAAAATACTCACGTGGCAAATTTCCAGTTATATATTCATCTGCCCATAATGGACAGTTTACATATTTAGACTTTTCAAAATTCTTAGATTTTGCAAGTTTTTCCAGCAGAGACTGAGTAAAAGGCTTTTTATGCATATTAAGCAGTTTCTTTAAAAGCTTTATAACTGAATTTTTAACAATCCTTCCTTTAGGAAAATAAAAAGCGTATTTTGCATAAAAAAACTTTCTTAAGAAAAAACAAACTGTCCCATGAACATCCGCAAAAAGCTTGCTGTTGCCCATTCCGTCAAAAGGATAAACATCCACAAAAATTCCAACTTCATGCTGTACCCCCTGTAAAAATTCAAGATGATACCTTTTGTCGCTTACTCTTGAAATAAGGTATGGAACAGAAGAATCCGTATCATTACTTACAATGTTATAGCAACCAGTATTATTGTTCTTAAAATACTCAAGAAATTTCTCATAGTCATTTCTTGGCATTACAATGTCAATATCATCGTCCCAAGGAATCATTCCATGATGTCTGATTGCTCCTATAAGAGAACCATAATAAACAAAATATCTTATATTCTGTTCCAAACAAATTTTGTCTATAAATGAAAGTTCCTGCTTTAAAACATCGATATATTCTTCTCTCAAAACTTCCTGCATATTTATTTCCTTACATCCACATCATTCGGAAAATGATTGTCCGCAGTTTTCTTAAGCTCGCTGTAACGCTCGTAGACACGTTCTTTCAGGCTGCTTGAACTTATTCCTGCTCCGTATGGGAAATACACAACATCCACGCCCTGCTCTTTTAAATAGTCATATTTGCCTGCCCAGTCATCGCCCACAACGAAAACATCAAAGTTAAGTTTTTTTACTTTATCCGCATGGTTCAGCGAACGCTGAGGAATCACAATGTCCGGATATTTCAGAGCCTTGACAAGAGCAATCCTCTCCTCAAACGGAATAATAGGCTGGGATTTATACGAAGCTACAAGCTCATCCGTATTAACGCCCACAATCAGAATCTCACCCAATGAGCGTGCATACTCAATCATCTTTATGTGGTTCGCATGGAGCATATCGAAAGTTCCACTTGTATACACAACAGTTTTTCCAGCTATCATTTTGC
>DLKK01000001.1 GCA_002478955.1 Treponema sp. UBA7590 | reverse complement strand
TGGAGCCCGGACTTTCCTCACCGCAAACCTTTATCATTAAAAACTGCGGCGCGATTACTTCCCGTCTGTATTAAAATACAATCTTAAAAAATCAAACTTCAGAAACTATTAGTCATCTGCCTCTGTGTCTGAATCATCCAAATCATCATCTTCATCAATAATGTTTTCATCATCATCGATAAATTCTGATGAATCTGAATCTTCATCATCTTCAAATTCATCCTCAAGTTCTTCGTCTGAATCAGCAAGACTTCCAGTGTCATTGTAATATGTAATCTGTTCACCTTCAGTTGCTGCCTCATAATAAAGAATTCGGCTGCAATAAGGACAGAAAAGAATGCTTTCACCTTCGCGGACTTCATTTGCAAACTGTCCAGGCAAAATCATATGACATCCTGTACAAACTCCGTTTTTCACAGCAACAATACCTTCTGAGTTGCGCTGGATAATTCTCTGGAATTTAAAGAGAATCTCCTGATCAAGTCCAGGAATGATTTTTTCCTCCTGGTTCTTAAGGTCTGCAATTTCAGATTTATAAGAAGATAACTGTGAATCCAAAGCTTTTTTGCTTTCGTTCAAGCTTGCTTCTGTTGAATCTATAATAGCCTCATTTGTCTTAAGAATATCATTAAGTTCAGCAAATGTTTTTTCTTCTTTCTGAAGTTCCTTTCGTACATCTGCTTCTTTTGCTGATGCCTCAGAAATCTGCTTGTCCAAAGCCTCATATTCACGGTGAGTTGTTATGTTGTCCATATTTTTTTCACCGTCTTCACGGAGCTTAACAGCTTCATCAAGTTCAAGCTTAAGCTGTCCAACTCTTTCTTTTACAGCTTCATATTCTCTATTTTTTTCAATGTATTCCTTCTTCATTCGCGCAAGAAGTTCATCCTGAGAGCTTAACTGCTTTGGTGCCTCATCAATTTTTGATTCAAGCTCGTATTTGCGACCAAGAATTACCTGAAGGCTTTTTAGCCGGTCAAAGATTTCTGTTGTTACCATTATAAGTTTTCCTTAAATTACTGTTGTATCTTTAAAATATATAGAAAAAAAGGAAATATGTCTATAAAAGTGCCACCAAAAACACATTTTTAGGACTTTCAAGAGCAACTTCCTTTCACAATGTCTAGTTTTCAATATAATCCCTAAGTCCGTTCGCACGTCTCGGATGACGGAGCCGACGCAATGCCTTTGCCTCAATCTGGCGAATTCGTTCTCGTGTTACATTGAAATAAAGTCCGACTTCTTCCAATGTAAGAGAATAACCGTCATCAAGACCAAAACGCATTTTCAGGACTTCCTGTTCACGAGCAGGCAAAGTTCCCAAAACTTGACGTAGCTGCTCCTGAAGCAGTTTGTAGGATGTCTGTGTCGCAGGATTCTCGACTTCCTTGTCCTCAATAAAATCTCCCAATGAAGAATCTTCTTCTTCTCCAATCGGAGTTTCCAAGGAAATAGGCTCACGGGCAACATTTTTCACCTGTTTAACACGGGCTACCGGCCAGCCAAGCTGCTGAGCGATTTCTTCATCAGTAGGTTCCCTGCCAAGTTTCTGCAGAAGCTGTCTAGACTCACGGACAACCTTGTTTATCTGCTCAATCATATGGACAGGAACACGGATTGTCCTTGCCTGATCAGATATACTTCTTGTGATTGCCTGCCGGATCCACCAGGTCGCATAAGTTGAAAATTTGAATCCTTTTCTGTATTCAAATTTCTCAACAGCTTTTATAAGACCGATATTGCCTTCCTGTACAAGATCAAAGAACTGGAGTCCACGGTTTGTATATTTTTTTGCGATAGAAACAACAAGCCTCAGGTTGGCATTGATAAGACGATTTTTTGCGTCTTCCATCATTTTGCTTCCACGCTTGATTTCCTGGGCTTTCTCAAGGATTTCATCAATCGTATTCTCAAACTCGTATTCAAATTTACTGAGCTTACGGTCGATTTTCTGAATCTGCGTGTAAATATCGCGGATGTCATCCGTTGTCATGTTCAGTTCAGATTCAATTTTAGCAGATTCCGAGCGGATAGAAATTCTTCGACCCAATGAGCGGAGCTCCATCGCATTGGAAATCCGCAGTTCCTTCATCTTTTTTTCCTGTTTCTGGCGGAATTCTTCTATCTTATTCTTCGCATCACGGAATTTCATTGTAAAGCGGTCAAGCTCTTCTGTCTGAATTTCTATTTTCATGAGCTGAGGCTGGATTTTCTCACGTAAAGCCACCAACTGTGGATCGTTAAAAATACGGCTGGACTGTTCAGTTTTGTAGAGATTTTCTTTTATAGCCATATACTGCTTCATTTCCTGAAGCACTGGTTTTATATATTCACCGTAACAACTCTTCAGACGGCGCTTTTCAGCCATTTCCTCGTTGATTTCCTTCCTGGCTTTTCCCGGCTCATGCTGGTCAATTCTAGTGAATGCCTTCACCGCAATGCCAAAAAATTCAGGAATCATAATTCCGGATTTCAGAACAACATCTTTTATAATATTGTTTCCGTCTTCCATCTTTTTGGAAAGAATCACTTCCTGTTCTGCTGTAAGAAGATTTTCCTTGCCGATTTCGCGCAGATAAAGTCTTATAGGATCATCAATGCTGGAGTCTTTGTCGCCATTCACAAGATGAATTTTGTCATCTTTAGACAAATCCTCATCAACCAAAGCTTCATCGTCAAGAACCTCATCATCTGAAACATCTTCATCATCTTCAACAGAAATATCTTCGTCCTCTTCATCTTCATCAAGATTCAAGCCAGACTCGATAACTTCAATATTTTCTTTTGCAAGAAGCTGAAGAACTTGTTCCATCTCAGGAGAATTTGTAAAATCCTGCCCGACAAGAGCAGCAATTTCATCATAACTGATTCCAGTCTTACCTTTAGCGTAATCTAGAATTTTCTGAATATAAGGATTTACTTCCTGGTCCATTTTGCACCTTTTCTAATTCTTTAAAGACTTTATCTTATTATCAAGCTCAATTTTTTTTGAGAGAAGTTTTTGAAATTCCGCCTTGTCGTCTTCGGTAAGACAATTGAAACTTCGGATTTGCTCCATAAGTTTCTCCCTTTGACGCTCAATGCTTCTTGCCTTAAGCAACATCACGGAATCCTTTACCGCACTTTCGGTGTTGTCCCTGAATTCTCCAAGAGAAACCGCACTGGTTATCAGATTGGAAAGATTCTCATCATCACAGTGATTCAATAATGTCGTAAAAGACAAGGAATTTTCTTTAAAACATTCCTCAATCATAACAAAAAGCTTTCTGGCAGAAGGATCTTCAAAATCGTCTGGAGTAAGTTCATTGCGTACAAGTGTAAATTTTTCTAAATCGGCGATTATTGCCAAGAGACTTCTTAATTCTGCGTTGAGTTTTATTTTCTTCTGAACAGGATTATTTTTTGGCTGCCGGTTTTCAAGACGCTGACGAGCTTGCTCACGATTTACAAAATCTCTCTTCACGGCCTCCGGCTTTAAGTTGAACGCCTCGCACAACTGCGCAAGGCAAGACTCTCTAAGTATATCTGACTGAAGGACATCCAAATAAGGAAAATATTCGAGCGCGGCTCTAGTTTTTCCCTCAGGAGTATCAACAGGATACTCTTTCCCTAGTTTAGATAATAAAAAGTCGCTATCAATAATAGCACCGGAAACTGCATTCGTCAAGATTTTTTCACCGAAATTCTGCATTAACTCAGCAGGATCTTTTCCACCTTCAATACTGATTACGCGTACAGAAAGTCCGGCTTTGCGGAGCATAAGAATCGCACGCAACGTAGCTTTTTGTCCAGCTCCATCCGCGTCAAAAGACAGAAGGACTTCGTCAACAAACGGCCGGATTATTTTTATCTGGTCTTCCGTAAGGGATGTTCCAAGCGGTGCGACAGCAAATTCAATTCCGCACTGATGATAAGCGATGCAGTCCATGTAACCTTCGCAAAAAATAACTTTTCTGTTTTCTTTTATAGCTTTTTTTGCAAAGTTGAACGCATACAAGGTTTCACCTTTTTTATACTGAATCAAATCTCCGCTGTTCAGGTATTTAGGGCTGTTGGGATTATTATCAAGCTGACGCCCACCCATCGCTACAACCTGACCTTGCCTGTTAAAAATCGGGAACATAAGACGATTTGAAAAAAATGCGATGTCTGGATATTTTTTACTGAAAAGCCCGGATTTTTCAAGAAATTCCCTGCTGAAATTCTTTTTTAGCAGAAAATTCTTCAGCCAAGTCCTGTCGGCCGGCGCATATCCAAGCTTGAATTTTTTCAAAGTTTCCATTGAAAGTCCACGCTCAGTTATGTATTTTAACGCATTTTTCCCCTGCTCGGTTTCTGTCAGAAGATAATGAAACATTGAGGCGGTTCGTTCATAAAGCTCAATATACTCTTCACGGAGTTTTATAAGAGGATCCGGTTTTGCGCCTCCGCCGGAATCATATTTTATAGGAATCCCAAAACGTTTCGCAAGAAATTCCACGGCATCAGGGAAAGACAGTTTTTCCTGCTCCTCAACAAATTTCACAACATTTCCGCCGGCGCCACAACCAAAGCAATGATAGAATTTTTTTTCACTGTCAACATGGAAAGAAGCTGTTTTTTCCCCGTGAAAAGGACAGCAGCCCCAAAAATCACCGTTTCCTTTTGATTCAAGTTTTGTGTATTCACCGATTACAGAAACTATATCCGCAGAATTCACAACTGCATCAATTGTCTCAGAAGAAATAAAACCAGCCATTATTGATTACCAGATTTTTTTGTGCTGTAAATATATCCTTCATTTACATGAGTGGAAAAATCCTTCGAGAAAACATTGCGTCCGGCATTTGCATCAACAAGCCGGAAGAAATAATAATCTGTTTTTGCAGAATTTATCGCGGCATCCAAAGCAACGCCCCCTGGATTTGAAATAGGTCCAGGTGTCAGCCCCGCCCACTTATAAGTATTGTACGGGTTATCAATAGCAAGGTCTGCATATGTTATGACATCTGGATGAGGTTTTCCCTGAATTTCCGTGATGATATACTCAATCGTCGCGCACGAATAAAGACCTATGTTATGCTTAAGCCGGTTCCTGAAAACACTTGCTATAATCGGAGCCTCGCTGTCTATCCTGTATTCTCGCTCAACAATCGAGGCAAGGATAACATTGTTGTAAAGTTCTGTCTTACTCAACAAGGACGCATTTTTCACAGTTTTTAATTTTTCAAAGAAATTCTCAACCATTTTACGGACAACAGCCGAGCCATCCATTTTTGGAGTGAAAAAATATGTGTCAGGAAACAAAAATCCCTCAAAAGATTCTCCTGGAATTCCGTACTCAGAAAGAAGATTTCTGTCTTTTGCCGCAGACTTGAATTCTTCCGCAGCGCAAACGCCATTTTCCTCAAGTTTCTGCGCAATTTTAGAAATTGTCAGCCCCTCAGGAAACGACACACGGATATATTCCTGCTGCCCGGAAGAAAGAATTCTGAAAATCTCTGCATAATTCATTGAATCAGAAATCTGGTAAACTCCACTTTTCAGGGAAAAAGGCGCCGCAGAGCCTGTTGCAATAATCCGCGGAAAAGAATAACGCGCGCACACATAAAACAACAGACCGTTACGTATAAGTTTCTTTTCTTTTAAAATTGATGAGATTTTTTTTATAGTTGTGCCAGATGGAACTTCCACACGCTGCACTGTCTTATTTTTTTCTGAGGAAACAGGCATAATCTGCACAAACGAAAAAAAAGCGCAGAACAAAATAAGAATACAGACAATGGAAATAAAAAGTCGCTTGTTTTTCATACTTTTAACTCCTGATTCTTATCAGCAAAAGCAAAAAGGACTATAAATAAAAAAAACGAGCAAGGTCTTTCTTGCTCGTTTGACTTGGGAAGTCAGGGAATCGAACCCCATCCGGTTGCCCAAGAGATTTACAGTCTCCCGCAGTCCCACTGTGCCAACTTCCCTTTATAGAGCTGCCTGTAGGATTTGGACCCACGACCCCGAGATTACAAATCACGTGCTCTACCAG
>DLKK01000079.1:11291-11465 GCA_002478955.1 Treponema sp. UBA7590 | reverse complement strand
GTGAAAAGGCGGTGTAAGAGACCACCGTGCATTCTGGTAACAGATGCAGCAGGTAAACCTCATTTGGAGCAAGACCGTATAGAAGTTGGTTTCCGGGCTGTAATACTTCGGGTAGGTTGCTAAAGCCATCTGGTGACAGATGGTTCGGATAGATGGTTACGGATTGCGCAAGCA
>DLKK01000079.1:0-11277 GCA_002478955.1 Treponema sp. UBA7590 | reverse complement strand
GCAGTTGACAGAACCCGGCTTATTTTCCCGTCTGTTTTTTATAAATTGTATTATGGATAACGGAAATATAACAAGGCGAAAAAGTAATCTGGCAAGAAATCTCATTATTATTGCCGCTGGCATTGTTGCAGTTATATTTTTATCTTATTTTCTTGTTTCAAAAATCAGCGCAAAACAAGCTGTTTCTGCAAATAAAAGTACTATATTAACGGCTTGGAAAAAATACGACTATAAGACTGTATGTGAGTTGTCTCAGCATATTTTAGATGAGAATCCGTTCAATAATTTTGCGCTTACATACCATGGATTTTCATGTTTTTATCTTGCTGTTTCATCACTTGATTCTTCTGCTGGGCAGGATTTTCTTGATGATGCCATAAATTCTATTAGAATAGCATTGATTTATGCGAAAAAATCTGCTGTTCCTCAGCTTGAGTATATGCTGGGAAAATGTTATTTCTACAAAAACACAGTTTCTACGTATTATTATTCAGACCTTGCTGAAAAATATCTTGTTGCAAGCAGGGAGCATGGCTATAAGGCAGATGATATTCCTGAATATCTTGGACTTTGCTACGCGGCTCTTGGAATGCCACAAAAAAGCATCCAGTGTTTTACTGAATCACTTCTGGTCCGCGAGTCAGATTCCCTTTTGCTTTCAATTGCAGAGCAGTATTATAAATTGGGGCAATCTTCTGTTGCGAAACAATATCTTTATAGAATCACAACTTCGAGCAAGGACGATAGTCTTGTGTTAAAGAGCATGAATCTTCTTGGTCTGATTTACCTTGACGAGAACAAGCTTGATGATGCCCAGAAAGAATTTGAAGGTATTTTGCAAAAAAATAAAAATTCAGGTGACGCATATTACGGTCTTGGTGTAATATATGAAAAGAAAGGCGAACTGGTGAAAGCCCGGGCGGAATGGCGAAAAGCTTTGCGCGTTCAGGTTAATCATCAGGGCGCCCTGAAAAAAATGGCAGATTACAATTAAATAAAAATAAATAGGGAAAATCCGGGAGGATTTATGGGATTTTTAGATAGATTTTCTACTGATGTAGGTATTGATCTTGGCACTTGTAACACATTGATTTATGTGCGCGGTAAAGGCATTGTCATTGATGAGCCGACTGTTGTTGCGGTAGAAAAAGGCACAAAACGAATTCTTGCTGTAGGTTCTGAAGCAAAAAATATGCTTGAACGAACTCCGTCTAATATTATTGCGATTCGGCCGCTTGCGGATGGCGTAATTGCTGATATTGACAGCACAGAGAGAATGATTAAATATTTTATTCAGAAAATTATTCCAAAACATCAGATATTCAAGTCGCTTAGAATGAAGGTTGGAATTCCTTCATGCGTTACTGATGTTGAGCGTCGTGCGCTTATTGAAGCAGCGTTGAAAGCTGGTGCAAAAGAGGTTGAGGTAATTGCAGAGTCTCTTGCAGCGGCGATAGGTGCAAAAATTCCTATTTATGAACCGGCCGGACACATGATTTGTGATATTGGTGGTGGAACGGCAGAAGTTTCTGTTATTTCTCTCGGTGGAATGGTAATAACAAGCTCAATCCGTGTAGGCGGTGATAAATTCAATGAAGCTCTTGTAAAGCATGTAAAAAGCGTTCATAACCTTATCATTTCTTTGCAGGCTGCTGAACGTCTGAAAATTCAGATTGGTAATGCATCTGCCGACAAGACTATTGAAAAAATGGAATTGAAGGGAACAGATGCAATTACAGGACTTCCTCGTAGGCTTGAGATTGACAGCGTAGAAGTAAGGGAAGCTCTAAAAGAACCTGTTAAGCGCATCGTTGAGGAAATCAAGAGCGTAATTAGCCAGACTCCGCCAGAATTAGCTTCTGATATCATTGACCGCGGTATTGTTATGACCGGTGGTGGCTCAATGTTAAAAGGACTTCCTAAACTTATTTCAAAGGAAACTGGAGTTCCTGTAATTCTTGTTGAAAATCCTCTTGAGTGTGTTGCGCTTGGCGCTGGTGAGGCATTTGAGCTTTTCAAGGATATGTCATCAGACCGTTCTGTTTACGATAGTCTTAATGACTGATAAATATGGCGAACAAGAATAAAATTTCATTTAGGCTGCCGGAACTTTTGCTTGTTGTTTTTGTGCTTATTTCAGGAGTTCTGTTAGGGTTTAGTTCCGGGAATTTTGTCTTGAATTTCAAGAAGATTGGCTTTACTGTTTTCTCATCTGTTCAGGCTGGCGTTCATAAGATTGTGGATGGAGTTGAGGATACTTTTGGTGCTGTCAAGGAACTTGCCCGGCTAAAAAAGGAATATGCCGAGCTTACTAAAAAACTCGAAAATTATGAGCAGATGCGCCGCTCAAATGCAGAAATACGTAAAGAGAATGAACGTCTTCTGGAACAGTTGAATTTTACAACTTATCTTGAGGAAAAAAATTATCCGGCACAGATTATAAGCCGTGATGCGGACAATCTTTATGCGTACCTGACAATCAACAAAGGAAGCTCATCTGGAATCAAAAAAAATATGAGCGTGATTGCCTACCAGAATGGAAATTCCGGGCTTGTCGGAAAAGTTGTTCAGGTTGGTGCTTTTACAAGCATCGTTATGCCGATTTACAATATTAACTGTACGGTTTCAGCAAGAATTCAGAATTCCAGGGATCTGGGGCTTGTGACAGGCAAGGGGAAAGAAGAACTTCCGCTTTCGATGAACTATATAAAGAAAAGGGTTCTTGAGGATTTGCATTACGGTGATGTAGTTGTTACTTCCGGTGAAAACAGCAATTATATGCGCGATTTGCCGATCGGAACTATCTCAAAAATTTCTGTCATTGACTATAATTCTTCGCTGGATATTGAGCTTACACCGATTATAGATTTTTCAAGACTGGAAAATGTTATTGTTGTTGATATCCGAGAAATCAATGATGCAAGAAAATAACAAGGAAATAATATGATAAAAGTTTTTTCAGTTTCTACATTAATTTTGTTTATTCTTGCGATGGTTGAAACGGCTATTCTTTCAAATATTTCTTTTCTTCCGGCTGTTCCTGATCTGGTTCTGCTTGCCTCGATTTATATTGCAATGATTAACGGAAAAACTGCCGGAGTTGTTCTTGGTTTTATTTCAGGACTGATTCTTGATTTTATCACAGGTTGTCCGTTTGGATATAATTGTCTTTTGAGGACGATAATCTGCTATTTTGCGGGATTTTTGAACAGAAACCTGAATTTCAGGGGGATTTTTATACCTTTTCTGATTGGTCTATGCGGAACTTTTGCGAAAGTTTTTATAACATGGCTGATCTCACTTTTTTATCCGAATACGGTTCTTACATATTCAATGATTTCTGTGAGTTTTTTTACAGAACTTCTTTTGAATTCTGTTTTAGCGCCTGTAATTTTTAAAATTGTCGGATGTTTTGACAAGCATATTGCATTAAATCTTTCTGGAGGAGATTTTTAGTAAAAATGGCTTTATTCAGACATACACGTTTTGCTAGAAATTCTTCAATTGACAAAAATTCTCGTGCCATGGTTCTTCTGCTTCTTCTTTGTGTCACATTTTTGATTTATGTATACCGTCTTTTTTCAATGCAGATTATAAATGGTTCTGAATATCGCACACAGTCAAAGACAATTTCGAGTCAGGTTACAACAATTCCTGCCCAGCGCGGGGAAATTTTTGACCGCAATGCGCTTTTGCCGATGGTTATAAACACTGAGTCTTTTGCCGTGGAGATTACTCCGGGAGAAATTCCTTTTGGACATTACGATACTGTCGCAACAAAGCTTGCAGGAATGCTTGGAATTTCTAAATTTGATATTGACAGAAAAGTTCCGAAAAATTCAAGGCGTTCGTTCAGTTCTTTCCAGATAAAGACAAATGTTCCATTCACAGTGATTTCTAATATTGCAGAAAATATTACAGATCTTCCCGGCGTATCATGGGTTTCTCGTCCTATCCGAAACTATGTTGAGACAGGTTCTCTTTCTCATGTTGTTGGATATGTAGGCGACATTACACGCGAAGAAATAAATGTTATGTACAACAAGGGATACACAATAAACAGCATTGTTGGAAAAACTGGCATTGAGCGCCAGTATGACAGTCTTTTGCAGGGAAAAGACGGCCGTGAAAGCAAAACTGTTGATGTCCGCGGTAGGATTATTTCTGATATTCCGATTGTAGAGCCGCCTCAGATGGGAAAAAATCTTGTACTTACTATTGATTCTGAGATTCAGACGCTTGCAGAAAAAACTTTGGGAAACCGGGTTGGGGCAGTAGTAGTCCTAAAACCTTCCAATGGTGAAATTCTTGCGATGGTTTCATATCCATTCTTTGATGCGAACCAGTTCAACGGGGATGATGCAGGAAGATATTATCAGGAGCTTGCGGAGGATATAAAAAATCAGCCTCTTATAAATCGCGCTGTAAACGCAGTTTACCCGCCGGCTTCAACATTTAAGATAATAATGAATACAGCGATGCTTGCTGAAGATGCTTTTCCGCCCACAAAAAAAATTGAATGCAAAGGTGTGCTTGATTACGGAAATAGAAAATTCCATTGCCACGTCCATGAACCTGGACACGGATGGCTTGACATGAAAAATGGTCTTGCACAGTCATGCGATGTTTATTATTGGACAATCGGACGTGATTATCTTGGAATCAGCAAAATTGCCGCATACGCAAAGGAATTCGGTTTTGGTCAGAACACAGGAATAGATTTGCCAAGCCAGCAGCCGGGTTTTGTTCCTACATCAGAGTGGAAGGAACGTCGTTACCATGAAAAATGGCTTGGCGGAGACACAATGTCAACTTCGATTGGACAAGGTTATCTTTTGGCGACACCTTTGCATGTTGCGAACATGGCTGCAATGGTTGCAAACAGCGGAGTTGTGTACAAGCCGCATCTTTTAAAGGAAGTGCGTGATCCTGTCTCAAATGAAGTCATCCGTGAAATAAAACCAGAAATTCTTCTGAAATCGGATATTTCTTCTGATGTATGGAAGCAGGTTCAGGATTCAATGCGTTATACAATTTCTGATGGAACTCCACAATATCCAATGCACAATAAAATTGTAAAGGCAGCAGGAAAAACTGGAACAGCAGAGGTTGCGCCTTATAAAACCAGCTGGCATTCATGGATGGTCGCTTACGCTCCGTACGATGGTCCCGCAGAAGATCAGGTTGTTGTTTCCTGCATTGTTGAAGCTTGCAATCCTTGGGAATGGTGGGCGCCTTATGCCACAAATATAATTCTTCAGGGAATTTTCGCAAAGCAGACATATGAAGAGGCGGTACAGGCTCTTGGATTTAATTATCTTATAAAAAACCGGGCAAGACAGGAATAAAAATGAAAAAAAACTTTCTGGAAAATTTTGATTTTGTGCTGATTTTCAGCGTTTTGATTCTTGTTGGATTGGGAGTCGCTTTTATTTATTCATCTGGGATTAATTCTTCCGGTGTTCTTGTGACAAATGAATATATCAAGCAAATTATCTGGGCTGGAATCGGTTTGGTTTTTATGATTTTCTTTACATTATATGATTACAGGAAACTCAGCCGTTATGCAGTTTATTTTTTTGCAGGATTTATTGCATTGCTTATTTTTACGCGCTTTTTTGGACGGGAATCTCACGGTGCAAGAAGTTGGCTTGGAATCGGAGAATTTGGATTTCAGCCTTCCGAATTCGGGAAGATTTTTTATGTCCTCATGCTTGCGAAATATCTTGATGTTTCGATAAACGAAAATCAGCTGAAAAGAATGGTAATTTCTGTGCTGATTTTTATGATTCCAACAGGACTGATTCTGATTCAGCCTGATCTTGGAACAGCTTCTGTTTATATTCCGATTTTTTTTGTAATGTGCTTTGTCGCAGGAATTCCAAGCAGATATATTATTTTTCTTCTTGCCACAGGATTTTCAATGATTGTGTTTACAATTCTTCCTGTCTGGAATGAATTTATCGCGCACAATTCTTTTGCTGTTGCCGCAATTTTTGAAAACTTCAGGCTGAAACTGATTCTTATTTTTGCCACATCTTTGATTTGTCTGCTTTGTTTTATTGTCCGCAGGTATTTTCATTTGGCACATTATTTTTACTGGATTGCTTACGTTTTTGCAATTCTTTCGCTTGGACTGATTTTTTCTTCAGCCGGAGAAAAAGTCCTTAAGGATTACCAGATAAAACGTCTGATAGTTTTTATGGATCCTAATGTTGATAGGCTTGGCGCAGGCTGGAATATTATACAGTCAAAAATTGCTATTGGTGCGGGAGGTCTTTTTGGCCGCTCATTTTTGCATGGAACGCAGAGCCATTACCGTTTTTTGCCGGAACAGTCAACTGATTTTATCTTCAGCATTCTTTCTGAAGAGTTAGGGTTTGTTGGTGGAATTGTTGTTTTTGTTTTGTATTTTATTATTATGATCCGCACAATAATGATTATAAAAAATTGCTCAAACCGATTTGGTTCTTACATTGCCGCAGGTTTTCTTGGAATGTTCATGATGCACTTTTTTGTAAATGTCGGAATGGTAATGGGAATTATGCCAATCACAGGCATTCCGTTGCTTTTTCTTTCTTATGGAGGAACATCTTTGCTTATGGCAATGACTTCTGTAGGAATTTTGATGAGCATTAATAGCCGAAAATATAATTTTACGTAGAATTAGGGTAGAAAATAAGCAGAAAAATAGTGATAAAGAAAAAAAAATATCTTTTCTTTCTTGGTAGACAGAATATGCATTATAGAATGTTGTATGGATTATCAAAAAAGCTAACATTTTTTTGATTTTAATTTCATGCAAGCTGCTGGAGTTTCTCACGGATAAATTCGCTTTTTTCCTTCAGCGCTATTTTTCCTGTGTTCAATATCAGGATATTCGGGCGTTTTGAATCCAAGGAAACAGCTCCTGAAGAAGTTCTTATCAGCTTCAGGACTTTATCAATTGAAATATCGGATACTTTTGCAAATTCAATTGTTGCTTTTCCCTGATGTTCTTTTATAGAGGCAATGTTCAGTTTTCGGCATATAATTCTTATGTCAGCAAGCGAAAGAAGACTGCTGGCTTCATCTGGAATCGGTCCGAACCTATCTTCAAGCTCAAGGTAAACGCTGTCAAGTTCATCATTTGTTTGAATTGAGGCGATTTTTTTGTAAATTTCCATTTTGGTCTGTGGATTTTGAACATAGCTGTCTGGAATAAAGCCTGTGTATTCAAGTTCCATAAGGACTTCTGGAGTTTCCTTGTATTCTTCCTGTGCCATAAGCCGGTTCACAGCCTGATTCAAAAGTCGTACATACAGGTCAAAACCGACAGAATAAACGTTCCCAGACTGGTCTCGGCCAAGGAGATTTCCTGCTCCTCGGATTTCCATATCTTTCATCGCGATTTTGAATCCGCTTCCAAGTTCTGTAAAATCACTTATAACCTGAAGACGCTTCATCGCAATTTCACTAAGCGATTTATTTTCCGGATACAAAAGATAAGCATACGCTTTCTTGTCACTTCTTCCTACGCGCCCCCTGAGCTGGTAAAGCTGGGAAATTCCGTACATATCAGCGCGATCTATGATTATTGTGTTTACATTTGGAATATCAATGCCGTTTTCTATGATTGTGGTTGCAACAAGAACATGGAAACCTCCAAGCTTAAAACGCCGGAAAATATCGTCCAGCTCTTCACTTGACATTTGGCCATGCGCAACTTCAATAAGCATTTCAGGAAGCAAGCGTTCCAGTTTGATTCTTGTTTCGTTCAGTGACTCAACACGGTTGTGCAGATAAAAAACTTGTCCGCCCCGCTCTATTTCCTGCCTTATTGCTGTGGCGACTTTTTCGTCCGAATATTCATCGACAATTGTTTCTATCGGTTTTCTAATCTGAGGAGGCGTTGTCAAAAGGCTCATGTCACGGATTTTCAGAAGGCTCATGTGCAAAGTTCTTGGAATCGGAGTCGCGGACATAGAAAGACAGTCAATATTGTTTTTTATGGTTTTTAATTTTTCCTTGTCTTTTACGCCAAAACGTTGCTCCTCGTCAATAATCATAAGTCCAAGGTTTTTGAATTGAACGTCCTTCTGGATTATTCTGTGAGTTCCTATGATTATGTCGATTTCACCGGCGGCAAGTTTTGCCAAAATCTGTTTTGTCTCTTTTGTGGAAACAAAACGGGAAAGATGCGCAATTTTTACAGGAAAATTATTGAAGCGTTCAACACAGGTTTCATAATGCTGCTCCGCAAGAATTGTTGTAGGCGCCAAAAATGCAACCTGTTTTCCGCCCATAACGGCTTTGAATGCCGCGCGCATTGCAATCTCTGTTTTTCCATAGCCAACATCACCGCACAAAAGTCTGTCCATCGGCTGAGGTTTTTCCATGTCCTTTTTTATTTCTTCTGTAACCGTAATCTGGTCTGGAGTGTCCTCATACGGAAAAGACGCTTCAAATGCGGTCTGCCATTCTGTGTCTTTAGGAAAAGGAAATCCATAAGACGCTTGTCTTCTTGAATAAAGACTGATAAGTTTTTCTGCAAGATCTTCAACTGATTTTTTTACCTTGTTTTTTCTGTTTTCCCAGGATTTGCTTCCGATTCTGTCAAGAGCCGGTTTTTCACCTTCATTTCCAATGTAACGCTGTACAAGATTCAACTGCTCAATCGGAACAAAAACAAATTCTTCATCGGCATACTGAAGTTTTATGTAGTCACGCTCGTTTCCCATGGCTTTTATCCGGTCAATTCCGTGGAAAATTCCGATTCCATAGTTTACATGGACAACATAATCTCCTGGATTCAGCTCGACAAAAGTGTCAATCGCCTTGCTTTTTGCCTTGTGCAGGGATTTTGGAACATATTTTCTTCTGCCGAAAATTTCGTTTTCCTGGATAACCCGAAGTTTGATGTCCGGAAGCACAAATCCTTCTGAAACTGACTTGGCAATGATTGTCAAAGGATTTTTTTCACGGTCTGCAAATTCCTTTAGGATTTCTTCAATTCTTAGTGCCTGGTTCTGGTTGTCCGCAAAAATAAAAATTTTCCAGCCATCGTCAAGCTGATTTTTCAGTTCTTCCTTCAAATAATTGATATTTCCAAAATAACTTGTGGCCGGTTCACATTCAATTTTCAGGTATGAATGATTTTTCTCTTTGTTTTCAGATGTTTCGTCTTCATTTTCTTCTGCCGCAGTCAAAAGCGTGCGGAAATATATACGCTTCCTGTGCTTTTCAATTATTTTTTCAAATTCAAAAAGCATATCCTGCGGCGGAAAAACAGGAAGCTCAAGGCGTGCTTTGCGGTAAAGTCCTGAAAGTTCCCTGTGAAGGCTTTCTATTGCGTTAGCCTGACGGTCAAAATCCAGATAAAAAATTTGGGAATCGCTGTTGATATAATCAAAAATTGAGAACTGTTTATCCCAAAGCATTGGGTAAAATAATTCCTCACCTTCGCCTGCTCCGGAATTTTTCAGCTTTTCAATCAGATTTTTTCTGAATTCCATCGCCTTTTCTGAAAATGGAATTTTTGGATTCTCGTTGTTTTCGTCAATTTTTGCGTTTATGGAATTTTTATCGTATTCGGCAAAAATATTTTCAAGTTTTTCAATCAGCTCTGCATTCCAGATAACTTCTTTCATCGGATAAATTATTGCGCTTTCTATATTCCTGATTGTTGTCTGGTTGTCCGCGTCAAATATCTTTATTTCCTCAATCTGGTCAAAATCAAAAATAATCCGGATTGGATTTTCCTCTTCTGGTAAAAAAATGTCCAGAACTTCGCCGCGCAGGCTGAATTCGCCAGGCACAGTAACGCGAGGAACTCGTGTATAGCCGTTTTTTGCAAGTTTGTCAGAAAGTTTTATCGTGTCAATCTGCTGTTTTTTTGAAAGCCCGAAAATATGTGTGCGGATATATTCCGGCGGTGGAAGCGGTGAAAGCATAACCCTGAGTGGAACAATAAAAATTTTACGCTTGAATTTTATAACATCCGAAAGGTTTGGGTTTTTATAAGCCATTTTGGCCAATGCACCTGCCCTTTGACCAAAAATTCTTGCGCCGCTAGCTATCGGCCGGTAAGGAACAGAACCCCACATCGGAATGATTGTTGTTTCAGCTTCCTCAAAAACCGTGTCCAAATCTGATTTTAGGGAAAAAGCCTCTCGTTCACCTTGTACAAAAATAAAAATATTTGTGGAGTCAGAGGAAACTTGGCTGTTTCCGGCAATTTTTGAACCAAGTCCCGACTGGCTGTAATTCAACGCCTGAAGCAATTTTCCGTTTTTTATATCTGAATAATTTCTTAGAAAGAAACTGTATAATGCGCCCTGAATTCCGCCAATATTTACCGGATATGATAAATTTTCAGACAAAAGCTGGCTGATAGCTTCCTTTTCTAAATTCCAGTTTTTTATTAAATTATAAAGTGAATTTGAAGATAATGTATTCATAAATATTGCCGATAAATAAATTAGGAAGTTCCAAATTGAACTGCGCTTAGGGAGTATAAATTGAAACGACTTTTTGCTATTATAACAACTTTGCTGATTTTTGGACAGACTTTATTGTTCTCTGAAGAAAATGATTTTTCAAAATACGATAATGTGTCGGTATCAATAAAATATTATGACAGGACAATGTATTATCCTGAAAATCCTGACACAAATCCGGTTTTTGTACATATTTCCATCAAAAATAATTCAACAGAAACGTTACGCTTTAAGCTCGCGGATGACAGGATGTTCAGCGTTGACTTTAATGGTTATACAATCAAAAATCTGCAGCTTCCACAGACAGAAAAACTTATAAGAAAACGCACGACAAACCAGACAGTTTACTTTAAGGAAATCGCGCTGGAAAATGGAGAGGAATATTCATTTGTTGAAAACCTGAAAGATTACATTGAAATCCAGGAACCTTCTGTTTATTATATTGAGCTTAAATTCTATCCGGAACTTTACAAATCGAAATATTTGAATATAACCTCAAATCGTCTTGCGCTGGAAATACGCCCTTCTCCTTCTGCCGCATCATCTTCTGTGCTTCCTGTAAAAAATAAATCTGCAGAACTTTTAAAGCCGGAAGAAATTTCCCCGGATAAAGTTGTTGAGCAGACAATCATTGCCCGTCAAAAATCTTTGTGGGATCAGTACTTCTTGTATCTTGATGTTGAGTCAATGCTTCAAAGAAATGCCTCTGCAAAAAGAAAATATATCTCTTCTTCCGCAGATGAACGCGCAAGAATGTTAAAGAATTACCGGGCTGACTTGATGCAGTCCAGAATTGACA
>DLKK01000111.1 GCA_002478955.1 Treponema sp. UBA7590 | reverse complement strand
TTGAAGATGTTTTCCACATTCTTACTACAGAAAACAGCAATGAAAATGGAGCAAAAAAATGAAAAATAAAGTTAAAAATCCTGCGCTTGTAATTTTTAAACGCGAATTTTCAGCGTATTTTGCAAGCCCAATCGCTTATATTGTTACAGGTTTGTTCCTTATTATAACAGGAATCATGTTTTTTACGGCATTTTATCTTCAGAACCGTGCTTCAATGAGGAACCTTTTCCAGATGCTTCCGCTGATTCTTTCGTTTTTTATCCCGGCGCTAACAATGCGTGTTTATGCGGAAGAAAAACGAGTCGGTTCAATCGAGACGCTCTACACTCTTCCGGTTACAGAATTCGATGTTGCGGCAGGAAAATTCCTTGCCTCTTTTGCAGCATCAGCAATCATGATTGCGCCGACTTTGCTTTATCTTATAGGAATGTTGCCTTTTGGCATGCCGGATGCAGGTCCTGTTATCGGCGGTTACATCGGAGCTTTGTTTTTGTGCGCAGCTTTCAGCGCAATCGGAATTTTTGCTTCCTCAATCACAAAAAATCAGATTATCGCGTTTTTTACAGCTTTTATAATCTGCATTGCTCTCACAATGATAAGCGATTTTCTTATCTTTTTGCCTGCACCGATTGTAGGATTTCTTCAGTTTTTGAGTGCGAATGAACATTTCACTTCAATTTCCCGCGGAATTATTGACTCGCGCGACTTGATTTATTTTGTTTCGCTTACGGCATTCTTTTTTAGTCTTACAGTTGTGACTCAGGAAAAGGAGGCAAGATAATGAAAAAATTTCTTGAATGGATAAAAAGCCCGAAAAGCGACTTTGTTCTTTTTGCAATGATTCTTATTCTTGCAAATCTTGCAAGCCGCAAAGCCTTTTTCAGGATTGACTTGACAAGCCAAGGCTCTTATTCAATAAGCCAGGCTTCTAAAAATACGGTAAAAACTTTGACCGAACCGCTTTCTGTAAAAGTTTTTTTCAGCGACAATCTTCCAGCACCTTACAACGCGACCGCACAGTACGTGAAAG
Organism: Treponema sp. UBA7590; assembly: GCA_002478955.1. Lineage (GTDB taxonomy): Bacteria > Spirochaetota > Spirochaetia > Treponematales > Treponemataceae > Treponema_D. The sequence goes on along the minus strand of DLKK01000111.1, from coordinate 2,891 downwards.
ATATTCTGGTGGAATACAAAGGCGCGGCTAACAAGAATTTCAGCTATCAGTTTTTTAACATGAAAAAGCCTGAAAACCAGCGGATTGCCAGTGGATACGGATTGCGCCAGGTTCAGATTCAGCAGATAAAGAACAGCGAAGTCGGCGTAAAACAAGTCTGGATGGGGCTTGCGATAACCTACGGAGATGCAATTGAAATAATCGACGGAATTTCAAGCGACTCTGGTTTTGAATATAACCTTACGACAAAAATTTCAAAAATGATTTCGCAGGCGGACACACTCGCAGGACTTTCCACAGACGACAAAATCCGCGTAACTTTGTACACAAGCGACGAGCTTGAACAGTTCAGAATCGCAAATTTTGAAAATGTGCAGAAACTTGCCATTACAGCATTCAATTCAGTGAACCAGAAAAACAAGAATCGGCTTCAGTTTGAATCAGAAACTCCGGCGGCGGAAGAAATGGATTCCATTGCCGACCAGTACGGACTTCAGCTTATAAACTGGCAGAACAAAGACGGTTCAGAAGGAAAAGGAATTTTTGGACTTGTAGTTGAACACAATGGTGCATTCCGGACAGTTCCACTTTCAATCCAGCGTTCATTCTTTGGCTACGGAATTTCTGGAATAGATAATATAGAAGAAAATCTTTCAAGTAGCCTGGAAAGCCTTCTTTCAAAATCAACGGAAATCGGCTACATAAAAGGACACAACGAGGCGGAACTTTCTGACCAGAACGGAAGCGACACAAATTTCAAGAAACTTCTTTCAGATTCATATTCGTTCAAGGAAATAAACCTTGCGGAAAACGAAATTCCACTGAACATAAACACAATTATCATCAACGCGCCAAAAGAAAAATTCGCAGAGGCAGAACTTTACAAGATTGACCAGTTCCTGCTGAAGGGCGGAAATGTAATGATTTTCCAGGATCCGTTCAACTCAACACAGGAAAATTACTACCAGGCGCCAAGCTACGAAAAAATCGACACAGGATTGAACACAATTCTTGAAAAATATGGCGTTAAGCTTGAATCAAATTACGTTTTTGATGAGGATTGCTACAATTACAACCAGCAAGGCTACGGAAAAATCAGGATGTACTGGGCTCCAATGCTTGCAAAACAGCAGCTTTCCCAGAAAAATGTGATTTCCAAAAATCTTGGCTACGTGATTCTTTTGCAGCCAGGAGAAATTTCTGTGGACGATGCAGAAAAGAACAAAGACCTTAAAGTTTCTGTTCTTGCAAAATCTTCCCCGAAATCTTGGACAATGACACAGAATTTTGAAATCGGACCGAACATGCAGACGCCTTACGACAAGTCAATCTACAAAAGCCACAATCTTGCAGTTCTTGTTGAAGGAAAATTCCCTAGCGCGTTCGCAGAAAATCCAGATGAAAAACAGAATTCTGGCGCAGCAGACGAAAAAGACGGATTAAAGACAACTATGCATTTGCAGAAAGGAACTCAGACTGGGCGGATTTTTGTTGTAAACACAGCGTATGCAACTTCAAATCAGCTTATAAATGAAGACGGTTCAGAACCAATCGCAATGTTTGTAAGAAATGCAGCTGACTACATGAACGGAAACGCGGACCTTTGCACAATGAGAACAAAAGGACTTACACTGAATACAATGCAGAACACAAACGGCGCGCTGGCCCTGATTATAAGATATTTCAATCAGTTCGGGCTTGCAGTTCTTGTTGCGGTAGCAGGATTTATAATGTGGAGGCTCCGTTCAATCAGAAGAAGAAAAATCCACGATAAATATAATCCAAACGACAAGCGTGAAATAAAATAGAAAACATAAGAGGTAAAAAATGACAACCAGAAAAATAACACTTCTTGCGGTTTTTGCATTTTTGCTTGCAGTCTGCATAATCCAGGGAATCACAGGCGCTATAAATCCTGTAAAGACAATAAAAACAGATGCAGAACCAGACGCAATTACAATTTCAAAAGACGGAAAAACCGTTGAGCTTACCAAAAATGGCTTCGGCTGGCAGGTTGGCTCAGAAAATTACATTGCAAACAAATCTGATGTTGAAAAAATGATAAAAGAAATTCAGGAAGTAAAAATTCTTGATAAAATCGCACGGCTTGGAAACAACGAAAATGATGAAAAATACAATCTTTCAGAATCGCGTGCAACTTTTGTGCGGGCTTTTAAGGATGGAAAAGAAATCCAGTCGCTTATGCTTGGAAAAACCAGCCCTACCGGCTCGCAGACTTATGGCTCAGTTTCGGGCAAAAAAGATATTTTTCTTTTTTCAGGCAACTTGATTTCAACTTTTGACAAGACAGAAGAATCCTTGCGCTCAAAAACTGTTTATTCTATAGAAGAAAACATGATTACCGGCGCAAATGTTGAAATGGGCGCTCAGAACTGGACTTTGACAAAAGAATCTGGAAAAAGCGCAAAAAATTCTGAAGCATGGAAAATCACAGGAACTTCAGATTTTGAAATTGACCCGGATGAGGCAAAAAAATGGATTCAGAATATTGCATTCATGAATATTTCGTCCTGGATTGATGACGGAACTGCACTTCCAAAAGAAAAACTTGTTTCATTCAAGCTTTTTACAACTTCGGAAACAGTTTCTGTTGAAATCTACGAGCAGAAAAACGGCGATGAGACAAAATACTTAGGAACGTGCAGCAGAACGCCGCACAAATTTGAGCTTACAAAAACGCAGACAGAAAAATTCACAAAAAATCCGGAAACGCTAAAGGCAAAAGCTGAATAACATTTCTGGAAAAAGGATTTAAAGTTTATCTAAATGAATAAATTGAATAAGCGGGAAGAAAAAGCAAGCGGCAACCGAGCTATTCGGTGCGATGGCAAGCAATTTTTGAATAAAATTGCGCAGTCCGATACCTTGTT
>DLKK01000075.1 GCA_002478955.1 Treponema sp. UBA7590 | reverse complement strand
ACCCCGAAAAGCCTGTTTTTTGCTGAATGCAACGTAGTGGAATGAGGCAAAAAGTCGCCCTAAAAAATAAAAAAATTACGGAGAAATTGCCATGAAAGATGAATTTGAGGGCGCGAAAGGGAAAGTTTTTGTCTCGGTTTATCCGTCGAACTTGAAGGACAAGGACGGAAACAAAGTTGGAAAATGCGTGGGGAAAATCAGGAAGAATGTGGCTTCCACAAAGCAGCTTGCCGCGCGCGCGAAAAAGGGCGGAATTGTCCTTTCAGAGGAGACTCTTTTGTATGCGGCGGATGTTTTGTCGAAGGCGGCGCGGGATGCGCTTTCGGAGGGGCTTGCGGTTGACCTTCTGGGGCTTGGAACGCTCGGCTTTTCAGTGGAGGGAAGCGTTGACCAGTTTATGACCGCGCTTGAAATCTCCGGGCATTTCAGGCTTGCGTTCACGCCGTCAAAGGAGGCTGAGAAGGCGCTGAAGAATATTCTGCCATCGCGCATTGTGCTGCAAAGCTCAAGAATCTATATTTCAGAAGTTAGAAGCCTTGCGGCGGAAAGCGCGGAGAAAAACACGGTTTATCTGAACCGTCCGCTTCGCATAAAGGGAAACGGGCTTAAAGTCGGCGGCGAGGTGTGCGGCGTGTTTCTTGTTCCGTGCCGCGAGCAGAATGTGTACGCCCCGCGCTCTGAATGGATTCCGCTCCCGAATCCGTACACAAACACGCCCAAGAAGCTTGAGCTGTACTTGCCGGACAGCTTCAATCTTGACTACGACGGAGAGAGCGGCGAGGAGGAGCCGCTTTTCTGCGTTGCGGTTGTAACAAGCCTGAATCCGAACAGCCGCGAGCGTGCCGAATGTGTGGAGGCGTTTTCCGAGGCGGTGAGGGTAAGAAGAGTATAGATTTTGCTGTGATTTTATCTTTCGGGAGGAAAAAGTTGTTCTTTAAAACGAGCGTTTTTTGGGACAGGAAATGCTTAATTTTTTCAATGAAATGACGTATTCTATAGACAATGGAACTGTCTAACGCAAAGATGGATATGAAAAAAAGAACTGTTTTTAGAAATTCAAAGCATGAATATTATCACGTTCAAAAATTTGCAGAAGGTCAGATTGAACTTGAGTCTCGCGAATTGGCTGTTTCTTTTGAAATCTCACAGCCGGTTCTAAATATGATAGATGCTGCAATTAAGAATGTGCAAAATGGAAAAGTTTCCGAACCTGTCGATTTAACGGAGTTTGAGGCTTGATTTTGCCCAATATCTGCCTAGTAAGTCTAGAAATAAATATAGAAATTGCATTGAAATGCCGTTTTTGACGGAATATGAAATTTATGCTATACTGAAAATGTGGGCAAAGCAGTAAAATGACATACGGAAAACCTGTTTCATGGCGCAATTTTCCCAATACTCCCGGAAAACGCATTCTTGAAGAAATCTTATCAACACCTCGTCCAGACTTTACGCAGTTAGACAAAGATGTTGCTGCTTACGAAAAGAAGCGTGCAGATGAACGAAAAGCAAAGACGGAAAAATAATTTATTCCCATATAAAACCAAAATATGACGCTGACTGCATTTTTATGTATCAGATTCTATAGGAACAAAAATGTCCATTGAGAAAAATATAAACAAAGAGAATACAACAAAAGTTGTCCCAAAAAACGCTCGTTTAAATGAGCAGGGAAAATCACCTTTTACATTCATAGATTTATTTGCAGGGGCTGGCGGTCTTTCTCTTGGTCTCGAGCAGGCTGGATTTTTGCCTATCTTTGTAAATGAGATAGTTCCTCAATTTAATGAAACATATAGAAAAAATAGAAATCTATCTGATGAGCAATATTTTGTTGGCGATATAAAAAAACTGAATGAAAAAATTGATGAATATTTGCCACGATTCAAAGATGCGGATTTGGTTTGTGGAGGACCGCCTTGTCAAGGTTTCTCAATGGCAAATCGTCAAAGAATTATTGATGACCCGCGAAATCAGCTTTACAAGGAATATCTAAAACTTCTTTCAGTTGTTCGCCCAAAGTTTTTCATTATGGAAAATGTTCGTGGGATGAGCAACAAATGGGAGGAAATAAGAGAAAACTTTGAAACATATCTAAATAGTGATGACAGCAGGAAATATCAGTTTTCTTCTCATCTTCTTTATGCGGAAGATTTTGGAGTTCCACAGCATAGGGAGAGATTCATTGTCATTGGAAACAGACTTGGAATTTCTCCAGAGACAGTTTTTTATGAAATCTTCAAGAATAAGAAAAAGCCTTTTGTTTTAAAAAATGCCCTTGAAGGACTTCCAAAACTTGGAATTAAAAAAGTCAAAGGCAAAAATAATATTGAAGATGATGACAGCGGTTATACAGAATGTGATTTTGCGTATAAGAGAAATGATTTTTATTGCTTCATAAATGGCAATAGAAAAATTGAAAAACTTTATAACCATAAAAATCGTTATAACAATCCTCGTGATATAGAAATTTATAGTCGGCTTCCTCAGGGGGCAAATTCTTTGCATGAGTCCATCGAGGACATCATGCCATATAAAAGCCGTAATGACATTTTTAAAGATAAGTATTTCAAGCTCGAAGAAGATAAAGTCTGCAAAACAATAACTTCTCATATGCGTTTTGACTGCAATATGTACATTCATCCATGGTACGCTCGTGGTCTAACTCCAAGAGAAGCAGCACGAATTCAAACATTTCCAGATGATTATGTTTTCTACGGTTCTCAAAATAGCTGGTATGCGCAAATAGGAAACGCTGTTCCTGTAAAGCTTGCCTATGCAATTGGCAAAGGAATTGCAAAATTCCTATGAGGCACGTTGAACTTTTTTCAGGAATTGGCGGATTTAGGCAGGCGTTAAATTTAATACAAAAGGATTTTGGAATTTCTTTTGAATGTGTTGCTTTTTCTGAAATCGAAAAAAATGCGATTGCGACTTATAAAGCCAATTATGATACTGCTGATGAAATTGAAATGGGAGATATAGTTTCATTTAATTCAAATGCAGAAAATATAAAAAATCTTCATTTTGATTTACTTACAGGCGGTTTCCCTTGCCAACCGTTCAGCATGATGGGTGAACAAAAAGGTTTTTCTGATACTCGTGGAACTATGTTTTTTGAGATTGAAAAAATTCTACGTGTAAAAAAGGAGCAGGGAGAACAAATTCCTTTTGTGATTTTAGAGAATGTAAAAAATCTTTATACGCATGATAAAGGAAATACTTTTAGCACTATAAAAAGGCATTTGGAAAATCTTGGCTATTCTTTTTTCTCAAGCATTTTTAATACTGAAAATTTTGCACTAGCTCAGAAACGCAATCGAATCATTATATTTGCAACAACAAAAAAATTACCAGAAAATTTTGATTTTTCAGCAGAAAGAATAAAGCAAGTTTTTGATGCTCATATAGACGATTTTAAATCAATCTATAAACAAAGAACAACACTTGACGTTTTGTGTAAGGAAGTTCCAGAAAAATATTTTTTAAGTGAAAGATTAAAGCCTACTATTTTATCAAACGGAACAGCTGGATTTAAATCGAATTCAAAAATCAATCTTTTAACAGCAAGGCCTTTATGTGCGACTATGCACAAAATGCACAGAGCTTGCCAAGATAATTATTTCAGTCAGGAATTCATAACTTCAAATGACCCTCTTTTGTATCTTAAACATAAATATACAAAAGAAGAAGAGGCAACTCATCACATAAGAAAACTAACACCAGAAGAAGCTTTTAATTTGCAAGGTTTTCCAAAAGATTTTTGTAGAAAGCCTCGTGAATTAAAAATTTCTGATAGTGCTTTATATAAAGAAGCTGGAAATGCGGTTAGTGTAAATGTTATTTACGCCATCATCTATTACTTATTTGTTAATCAAAAATTAGGAGTGTAGAAAATATGGAAAAAATTGAATGGCATATAAAAAATCAAAATGCAAAATACAAATTTTCAGAAAATCTTTCAAAGGAAACTAGCGTAAATATCTCAAAAGAAATCTTTGACTTTTTAGGAGCAAAGCAAAATGGAGATGTTATTACAGTCATTCTTAGAAAAAGAGATTTTTTGCTTGCTTTTTCCAAAATAATTTCAAATCTTCCATTATATTATTATAGAAATGGCTCTCAAAAAGCTGATTTTACATCTGATTTTTTTGAAGCAAATTATAATGAAATCATAGAAACTTTTGGTGAGAAAGAAGAGATTAAATATAAGCTAAAACTTAGAATTAATGATGAAAGTACAACTCGATATTACCTTTATAGAGTGGACGGTGCAAAGAATTTTATTATTCGAGATTTTTTAATCGGAGAAAATTCTGTATTAAATTTTATAAAAGATAATAGAGAAATAATAATTGAGCCTGTTGTAAGTATTATAGGAAAAGAAAATATAGAACCAGAACAACCTTCTTCCCTAAAAGCCACAAAGCCTGCCGAGCAATACGAGCAAATTGTTTTCTATGGAGTTCCCGGCAGCGGCAAATCTTACAAAATTGACAATGAAAAAACTTCTGGCGCGTCTGAATATCAAAAGCAGAAAGTTGTGTTTCATCCCGATTATACGAACTCTGATTTTATCGGGCAGATAATTCCAAAAATGAAGGAAACCGGCGATGGCGAAAATAAAAAGTCTGTGATTGAATATAGTTTTAAGCCTGGCCCGTTCACAACAATTTTGCGCCGTGCCTTGCGGGACAAAAATCATCAGTATTATCTTTTGGTTGAAGAAATAAACCGAGGAAATGCCGCCGCGATTTTTGGAGACTTGTTTCAGCTTCTTGATAGAGACGATAACGGCTGGAGCTGCTCGCCTGTCAATAATGACGACATTAATTTTTATATTGCCTCTGAATATGAGTTTTGGGAAGAAAAATATTCGGATTCTCATCCATACAGTGCCGAAAGTGTAAATCATCCAGACGGAAGCAAGCCGTTTTCAAGAAATACAGGAATCCGCCTTCCGCCGAATCTTTCGATTTATGCAACAATGAACACGAATGACCAGAATGTGTTCACTTTGGACAACGCATTCAACCGTCGTTTTTTGAGCGAGTATATTCCAAATAAGGAAGATTCAAAAAATAAGGCGCATCGCAGCCAGTTCAATCTAAAAATTGGCGAGACCGGCATTTACTGGGGAAATTTCAGAAATCTTATCAACGAGGAAATCATTGGAAGCGGATTCTTAAACGCGGAAGACAAGCAGCTCGGACTTTTCTTTATAAAAAAGAGCAGAGATTTTAACGGAATCACAGCAAAAGATTTTGCGGACAAGGTTTTAAAATATCTTTGGCATGATGTATTTAAACGTGATAAGGATATTTTTAAATGTTCTAGTGATATAGAAATAAATAGCTTTGAAGATTTAATCGAGAACTTCAAAGGCACAGACGCCTTTGAAAAATGCTTTTCCTCAGATTTTGTCACGGCACTAAAGCAAAGCAACAGTCCATTGCCCGAACCTTCAGAACAACCTCCGCAGTCTGAATAGATAAAAAAATCTAAATTCTATGCCGGAAAAATCTTCATCTAAAGAAATTCAGATTTCTCTAAAAACTGCGCAGAGCGGAAGCGACTTTGTCGGGATAAAAATCACGCAGTCGGAGCGTTCTGTAACTTTTCCGATGGGCTACTCTCTTGAAGCTTCGGTTTTGGTTTCTTCAAAAATCAAAAAGGAAGAGCGCGCGCAAATCTTGAACCTGATAAAATCAATTCATCTTTGCACTTCAAATAAAAATGGCGAGCGGGTTTCAATCCTGAACGGCGAGATAAAAAACGATTTTCCTGTAAAGTCCATGTTCTTTATAATAGAAGATTTTTTGGACAGAGGCACTTATTATACTGAAAAAGAAATTTTGCACACGAAATCCGGCGGTGGAAAAATCAGCTGGACCCGCACAATAAAAAGCGTTAAGCCTGCGGTTTCGGAAAGAGGAATCGCATTTTTGAATTTTATTATCCGCAAGAACCGCATTCAAGAAAACCATCTTGTAACCGAGATTCACAAATACTGTGTTCACAAGTGCTTTGAGATTTTCGGCTTTCTTTATTCTCCGTATGTTCCTGAAAAAGGCTTGCTTGATGAATATGATATTTCAAGGAACAGAAAATACTATGCCCAGGTTCTGCAGGAAAAACTCGACTCGACTTATCTTGAGTCCAGCGTTGAGCTTTTTGGCAACCTGCTTGATTTTATAAACAATTTTGATTCTGAAAGCGAGACAAAGGAAGCGAGCTACGGAACAAACTGTTTTCAAGTTGTCTGGGAAAGTCTGGTCGATTCAGTTTTTGGAACTGTCGGGCAAACTGAAAAAGAAAAATATTTTTATCCTGCGTCAAGATGGAATTTTACGGACGGAGAACCACGGAAAAATTCTCCTTTAAGGCCTGACACAATTATGATTGCAGAAACTTCGTCGTCAGAAAATCCTTTGGCGAAAAGCAGGCGAAAATGTTTCATCATCGATTCAAAATATTACAGCTACACAATGCTCCGCAAGCTGGATTTTGAAGAAGACGAGAGTGAAAATGAAAGCGTTTTGCTTCACGGCTCGATTCCAGGAACTGATTCAATCCAAAAGCAGATTACCTATGCTCAGTACATAGATTCCAGCATAAAAAGTTATGACTCAAAAAATCGCGAAAAATACCGGTTCAATCCCAGTGATATTTTCAATGTGTTCATTTTGCCGGCTAATAACATAGAAGAAAAACTGCAATACATCGGAAACGCAGCAAGTGACTGGCATGACGGCAGCAAGAATTACCACATAATCCACGCGGTAACAATGGACACAAAGTTTTTGCTGGAAAACGGAAATAGAGAATGCCGTAAGCTGCAAAGTGAGCTTGCGGAGATGATTGAAAATTGGCGACTATAAGTTGAAACAGTCATTTTTGTTGAACTTGAGTATTTGCAATTTGACCAATAAAATAGAATTATTTAATCAATTGGTTTTCCTTTAAAATTTCTTCTTAATATTGAATTGTTTTTAATCATTGATGTCTAGAAATTTACATATCCAAAACCCATTCCCTTATATTTCTCCTTACAATTCCGTTTTCGTTTGAGAACGGAAGCTCGTCCATAACATGATATTCCAGCAAAGTACTGTTGCATGCTTTTTTGCTATTTTCCATATCCCATTCTGTCTGTACATATTGCCCAGGTTGCCTGTATAAGCGCCCCAACCTGATTGGGCTTACGCCCCAGACAAGTTGTACCGTCGCACCAGTTTGATTGTGCCGCTTATACAGTTTGTCTGGGGCGGTTATACAGTTAGGCTGTAGTTGCTATACAGTTTGCCTGTGATTTAAGAATTTTCTTTGCAGAATATTTGCAGTTTCAATCAGCTTGGATTTTAGTTTGGCAGTTGCTTAAGCATTGCACTTAAATAAATGTGAATTATCTATTGAAAAAATGAAAAAACACCCAGTTCCACCACCTTTAGAAAGAACCGGGCATTTTCAGATTCCCTACGGTCTTTGTCCCATTCCGCCTTCAAGCGTGATTGTTTCACCGCTCATGTATTTAAAGTCTGGGGAAGCAAGCTGAACGCAAACTCGGCCGATTTCTTTTTCAACATCGCCAAAGTGTCCCATCGGAGGAGTTTTTACGTTCGCCTTGAATGCGTCAGGGTAAGCCTGCTGGAATTTTTCAAGCTGGGCTGTCCAGGCAAGAGGGCAGATTATATTCACATTGATTCCATCGGCTGCCCATTCTGTTGCGGCAACGCGCGAAAGTCCGCGGATTCCTTCTTTTGCGGCAGCATAAGCGCACTGTCCGTAGTTTCCAAAAAGCCCTGCGCCGGAAGCAAAATTTATCACCGAACCTTTTGTTTCTTTCAGGTAAGGGTAGCACGCCTTCATGTAGTAGAACGCCGCATACAAACCCGAATAAAGCGCAAGATTGAATTGTTCAGTTGTGTGTTCCGCAAGCGTAACGCCAGAAGCAGAAGCCTGCGCGTTGTTTATAAGAACATCGATTCTTCCAAAAACGTCAACCGCCTGTTTTACAACGCCATTCACAACCGATTCATTGTCAGCACCAGCATTTACATCCGCCTGGACAGCAAACACATTTATTCCATATTTTGATTCCAAATCAGACTTCGCATCGTTCAGTTTTTGCAGATTTCTGCCTGTCAAAACAAGATTTGCGCCTTCTTTTGCATAAGCAGTCGCGATCCCATATCCAATTGAGCCGCAACTTCCATCACTCAAAACAGCTTTTCCGCCGCCAGTGATAATTGCAACTTTATCTTTCAAAAATCCCATAATATCTCCATCTAATTATTCTGAAAATAAACAATTTTCTTCTATATATTATATTTGTAAAAACTTTGTAAAGGCAAGAAAAAAAGAAAAATTTTACGGAGCTTCCGGCATTGCCTTCGTTTCACTCCATCCAATGCCGTCGGGCTTTTCGTGGCTCCCGCTTCGCTCGCCTTGCGGCCGGTATTTTTTGCAAGCAAAAAACACGCGCTTCGCGCCCACTACAATCCCTAAGCCAAGTTCGCTCTTAAAGAAATTTTTCAAATTAGGATGTTTTTTTAGGAACTTTTTAGCCCGCGCTTCATACGAATCTGTAAAGATTATCTTAAACATTTGAAATCCTGTTTATGTGAGCGGCAACACCGAAAAAGTTTCCGTCGCCGAGCTGATGAAAAACAACGACATCGACATGATTCGCGAAATTATTTATCCGCACCGCAAGGATTTCGCTCTGATCCTTACAAAGGCAGAAGGAACATGCTACGAAAATTTTCTGCACGATATGGTGAACGAGGACCAGAAGGAAATGCTGAAAGTTCTGGATTTTCTAAAGTCGCGCGGAAACAAGGTTGTGGAGGTGAGTGAAAAAGAAATGCACACGATTCTGAGCGCGGCGTACACCGCAATGCTCGAGCCGGTCATCCACGACTACACGCAGGCGGAAACCGAGCACTGCCTTTCGGTTGTGGAGGATTTTTTTATGCCCGGCTGGCAAAAACTCATGGGATTTTAGAAAAAGTTTTCGTTTTTTGGGTTGTCAGATTCACGGTCATTGAGCCTGCCGAAATGACATTTTAGCTGCCACATATTTTTTTATCTTTGGGGCTTCCGGCATCGGGCTTCATTTCACTTTGTTACATTTCGCCCGTCGCCGTCGGGCGTTCCAGCCTTCGCTTATGCTCATTCTTCCGCTGCACTTCGCTCCGTTCCAGAACTCCGGGCTTCCATGCCCTAAGCCATTGTTGTGGTGGTTGAGCCTGTCTAAACCACCTGATTTACAAAATTCATTTCGTTAAGCTCAATGAACTTTGTAAATTGTATAAACCTGGCAACTTTGCAAACCGTGTCATTGTCGTACTTGACTTGCGACGTTTGCGAAACAAAATCGGTTGATAATCTACTGAAACATCACATAACTGTTTGACGTAAGCGTTTTTCTGTAGTATATTGAAATAAAGGAAATGCCCGATTTTTGTCGGTCGTCTCCACAGATGTATTATATAAAGCCGCTACAAGTGGGTTGGACTTGGCGGCTTTACTTTTTAACTCTTCTTATTTTTAATGTAAGAAAGGGCTTCAAGAATCAGAAGGGCTAAATTAATAGCCAACGAAATAATTTCGTAAATAGTCATCTTCGTAAGCCTCCCATAGTCAAATTTCGGCAGTGCCGATTGAGTTTTGGGAGACGCCGCCTTGGAAATCAGGCATTTCCAATAAAATTATTATAGCATATTTTATTACTACTGTATATATGTAGAGTCTGAAAAATTGGTGTCATATGTTCTTCTTTCTCTGTCATACTTCGGATTAGCCCATTGACATTATTGGACTTGCCCCAATAATCTCATGCACAATACAGAGATTGCCCGGTCAAGCCAGGCAATGACAAAGGAACGCAAGTACAAGAATGACACAAAACAACGTGGTGGTTGAGCCTGCCGAAACCACCAAAAATTTCATACACAGTGAAATTTGACGCGAACGGCGGCGAGGGAAAACTTCCGGGAGACATAACCGCCATTGCAGGCGAGGCATTTAAAGATTGCAAAAGATTAACAAGCGTGGTGATTCCAGACAGCGTTACTTCTATCGGTTATTCTGCATTTTATGGTTGCAGCAAATTAACAAGCGTGAACATTCCAGATGGTGTTACTTCTATCGGTGATTCTGCATTTATAAAATGCAGCAGCTTAACAAATGTGAGCATTCCAGATAGCGTTACCTCTATTGGTAGTTCTGCATTCGAATATTGCAGCAGTTTACAATTCAATGAATATGACAATGCGAATTATCTTGGCAATGAAAGCAATCCTTATTTTGCTTTGATTGAAGCAAATGACAGCAATATAACTTCATGCAACATCAATGAAGCCACAAAGATGATTGTAGGTCGTGCGTTCGATAACTGCGACAGCTTAACAACCGTGACAATTCCAGTCAGTGTTGTTTCCATCGGTCAATCTGTGTTCAGGTATTTAGACAACTTAAAAACAGTAAACTACAGAGGAACAAAAGAGCAGTGGAACGCAATAAGCATTGGGAACTACAATGATTCGCTTGCAAAGGCAACTATAAATTATAATTACACAGACTAGTAAGGGGATTCCTGTGTCCTGGCACAGGAATGACAATAAAAAAACGAGCGGGGAGCGTAAAAGTTCCTCGCTTTTTTTGTTGTTTTCCTTGACAATCGACTTATTCCGATTTATCTTACAAACAGTACGGTTTTTAGTACCTAAATTTGTACTTTTTATGGGAGGAAAATTATGACAATCGCAAAACAGATGGACATCCGCGCAAACCATAAAGAAATATTTCGACATGGCGTTTAACGGCGAGCCGGTCGTTGTTCCGCGCAAGGAAAACAAGAATGTCGTCATCGTTTCCGAAAAAGAATTCAAGGAAATGGAAAAGGCGAAAAGAAATGCGGCTTATCTTGCCATGCTAGATAAAAGCGATGAGCAGCTTCGTCAAGGAAAAGTTGTTGTAAAAACAATGGAAGAACTTGAGACAATGGCGGCAGAATGAGTGAGATAACTTTTACAGAAACTGGATTCGAACATTATGTTTATTGGCAGAATCAAGATAAAAAGACTGTTCAGAAAATCAACAAGTTGCTGAAAAGTATTTCTCGCGATGATGCATTGCGTGGCGAAGGGAAGCCTGAAAAAACTAAAGCATAAGGAAGGCGAATACAGCAGACGGATTGACAAGGAGAATCGGCTTGTTTATGAATTTTCCGAAGATAAAATTACCGTAAAAGCCTGCCGCGGACACTACGAGGACTAATAAGTTAAACTCTAAGCTTTTCCGTATATTTTTTTATGGTCGCCGATGTCAATCGGGATTATCTGTTGATTTCTCAGATTAAAATTATTTATTATGTTAATTGAGAGTAACTTTTGCTATAATATATTCGTATTTGTTGGGAAATTGTTATCATTGATAACTAAGGCAAGCGAATGGAAGTATGAGTAGGGAGTAAAGGAAAAGCACATTCTGCACATTTTATACAAATTTTCCTCTCTTAGACTCATCCTCCGCTCATCAGGCGAATCCATTCGTTGCGGTTGCGGACGTTGCATTTTTCGTAGATGTGCTGGATGTGCGTTGCGACGGTGCTTATGGCGATGAACAGCTGCTCGGCGATTTGTTTGTTGCTGTAGTTTTCGTACAGAAGGTTGGCAATTTCGATTTCTCGTTTTGAAAGATTGAACATTTTGTAGTATTCCTGGCGCATTTTTTGTGTGGCAAGGGATTTTTCTTCTTTTGGATTTTGTGGCTTCCAGAATTCTTGTTTTTGTGCCACCTGCAATTGTTCCGTTTGCGGATGTGCTGTTTTTCCGGCAAAGTTTCTGTGCATTCCGCTTTCCGTCTGTTCATTCACAAAATCGGTTATGGTTTTTGCAAAATCTTTCCGCACATTCACGCACAAATAAAGAATTGAATAAATTTTCATCAGCAGTTCTTCCTGCGAAAATGGCTTAAAAATGTAGTCGATAACGCCTTGTTTTATAAAAGAATTCTTAAGCGCAATATCCTGAACACCGGTTAAAAACAGAAAAGGGATATTTTTCAGGTTTTCATCGTTGTGGCAAAAATCAAAGAATGCTTTTCCGCCCATAACGGGCATTACCATGTCAGAAATTATCAAATCTGGCACATTCTGGCTAATTTTACCAAGCGCGTCTTTTCCGTTTGTTGCCGTAATCACAGAGCAATATGGTTTTAAAAGCTCGGAAAGATTTTTAAGCAGGGCAATATTGTCTTCAACAATCAGAATCAGATTTTTTGACATAAGATTTTTCAGCCTGGAATCAAAATTTCCATCATTAAAAAGTTTTTTGTCAAAAAGAATTTTGTTGTAATCTTTTTTAACGGAAAATTCCTGGAAAGTTCCGTTTTCAAAATCACAAGGATTCAGTTTTAACCTTGATTCAAAGACGACTTTGCAGAGATTTGCGGCAGTTTCATTTTTTTTATCAGTTGTTTTTTGGTTTTTCTCCGGATTTTCTATTCTATTTTCAAGTGGAATGCAAAACGCCTGGCAGGTTCCACCATAAAGTTTGCAGATTCGCCGCACAAGATGAAGTCCGATTCCTAATCCGCGGATATTTTCCGCAATGTTTTTGCCTCTTTCGCCAAAATTAAAAAGCGATTCCAGATTTTGAGCCAAAATATTTTCAGAAAAATTAGAAACCGAATAAATAAGCTCGTTTTTCAGTTCATCGTATTCAATATTTATGCTGATTATGCCGTTTTCAACAGAATATTTTAGCGCGTTGTCAATCAGATTTGTAAAAACCGTCTCCAAAAAAAGCGGAAAAACCGAAACGCAAAGTTTTTCTTTGCATGAAGAAAAATAATTTATCTCAATTCCTTTAAACTCTGAATACGGAACAAAATTGTCCATAATCTGCTGGAAAATCTGCATAACGCAGACCGGCTTACACAGTCTTGAAATTTTTTTAACGTCCTGCTCCTGTTCTTCAAGCGAATTTACCATCAAAGCAATGTTTTTTAGCCGCGAAATGTTTCCTTTTACGGATTTCAGGCAGGAAAAAATCTCTTTTGAATTTTCATCAGTCCAGCTCCCCCCCCCCGAACTTTTTGGCTTTCCAGCGCGTCTACAGAATTTTGAATCAAAGTGATTGGTGCAAGAAGTTCATGTGCAGAAGCTTTTAAAAAGTAAGAAGATTCGCGGTACATATTGAATTCAAGTTCCTTCTGCCGGATTTTAACAAAAACGCTCAGACTGTAGACAAAAATATGGAAGATAAAGCAGATGTCGTAGCCAAAATAATAGTCGTTGTCAAAAATCGCCAGAAGAGAATTCACGTTGTATTTTAGGCGAAGCAGATGCAGCGACTGCCTGAAAATTATGTAGCAAAAAAGCGGAATCCAGGAGCAAATCAGCAGAATTGGAATTGATTTTTTCTTAAGCGCGGACAAAATCATAATTGCCGAGCAGAAGAAACAGCCAAAAATCAAAAAACAAATCGTTGTGATGTAAGAAATTTTTATATTCTGGACAAAACTGTAAAGCACAACGGAAACTGCACACGCCGCGCAAAGAATTATTAGAATCGCCTTGTAAAAATTGCCGTTTTTGTTGAACGAAAGATTCTGAAGAAACAAAATCTGCGAAAAAAGCAGCCCGATGCAGCACACAACATAACTGAACCTAGAAAAAAACAGCGAGGAGCAAAAATTATTCCAAATGTAAGTGCAACCAAGACCTTTCATTGCGACTTGGTAAAGGCAGAAGCACAAACTCATCAGGCTTAGATACAGAAAAAGTTTTTCTTTTGAACTAATGAAAAACAGAAACAGAACGAAAAACGCAAGAAACATCAGCGAAACAAAAATTATATGAACAAAAGAAAATTTTTCGGTCTGCTCAAAAAATTGCGGGAGCGCAAAAAATCTAAAAACTAGTGAAATTGAATCGGAACTTTTTATTTTTAGCACAAAAAACTCGTCGCCGGTATTTTCTTGAGGAATCTGAACAAAACTTCGCCACGATTTTATGTTTTTTTCTGAATTTTTAACCTGTCGCCCGGTAGAATCCGTTTTTTTCCATTTTTCGCCACTAAGAACAAAAAGTTCAGCGCGGTCAACAAGCTCCGGTCCCAAATCTAAAATCTGAAAATCCTGTGTGTTTGGAGCACCAGCAAAATCAGAATTTTTTTGAATCAAAATCCAAAGCGTTCCGTTCACAAAGCCCGGCGAAAATCTGAATCCTTTTATTTGCGTTCCGTTTTTTATAATTTTGTTGATGGCGTTTTTGTCTGGCTCCTCGGAAACCTCTTGGATTTGCAGCTCAGATTTTACATCAGTTATATAGAAGATATTTTTTATTTTTTGCGATTCAGAAAGGGCAGTGCGCGAAAAAATCGGTAAGGTGGAGAAGAGTAGAAATAGGAAAAAAAGTTTTTTCATAATGTTGAGTTATATTAATTTTCCATAATCAGATTTTGCATAAAACAAACGCATTATTATGACAGTTCCTTCAAATTCAGATTTGTCATCATTTTCTTCTATTAAATAGAGCGCAATATAATTTTTATAAAATATAAAACGATGATATTTTTCATTTTGAAGTCTTAAGTCCGGGCAAAGAGGATACATATACGGAGATTCAGCCAAATAGCTTTTCTGCTCCAAAAAATCATTTAAAAGATTCAATGCTGCTTTTGGATTCTTTAAATTTTCAGATATATATTTTACAAAACTATCCAAATCATTTTCAGCTTTTTTTGTAATTTGAACATTATAAGC
>DLKK01000115.1:9231-24401 GCA_002478955.1 Treponema sp. UBA7590 | reverse complement strand
GATAGAAGTTAACCGCGCTTACGAGGCAAACCAGAAGACAATAACAAGCGAAGACAGCATGATGGGAACTTTGTGGACAAAAACTGCTGTTTATAACAGATAGGCGTGGAGGAGCTGAAAAATGGTAAGAAGTTTGTGGACAGCCGCGACTGGAATGAATGGCCAGCAGGCTAATATGGATGTAATTTCAAATAATCTTTCAAACGTCAATACAACAGGTTATAAACAGCAGCGCGTAGAATTTGAAGATTTAATTTATCAGAATGTTAAGTTGGCGGGAACTCCTGCGACAGAAGATACTGTGACGCCTGTCGGAATACAGCAAGGTTCCGGCGTAAAACTTGCTGCCACTCAGCGGATAATGAGGCAGGGCTCTTTGCAGAATACTGGAGTTGACACAGACGTGGCGATTGTTGGCGAAGGTTTTTTCCGCGTCCAGAAGTATGACGGAAGCTACGCTTACACAAGGGACGGTTCTTTTAAGATAGATTCAAACAGTCAGCTTGTGAATTCAAACGGACTGCGCGTCCAGCCGGAAATCATTCTTCCAGAAGGATATGATGTCTCATCATTGAACATAACTCAGACTGGCCGGGTAAGCGTAAAAGTAAATGGCGGAAACGAACCTGTTGAAGTTGGTCAGCTGGAGCTTTTCCGTTTTCCAAATTCTGTAGGTCTGCAGGCTGATGGTGATAATCTTTTTGTGCAGACAAACGCATCCGGCGAGGCATTCGGTGGTCGTCCTGGATTCGAGGGATTTGGTGACACACGCCATAAATTTCTTGAAATGTCGAATGTTTCTGTTGTGAATGAAATGGTGCAGATGATTGTCTCACAGCGCGCATACGAATTCAACAGCAAGGCGATCCAGACTTCAGATACAATGCTTTCAACAGCAGTAAATCTGAAAAGATAAATAGCCTGAATACTGAGATTAATTGGCATTAACCTGTCAATTAATCTTGACCACAGCAAAATATTCTGTTATATTAAGCACATTATAATTTTCGCCCGGATGGCGGAATTGGCAGACGCGCTAGGTTCAGGTCCTAGTGAGGGCAACTTCTTAGGGGTTCAAGTCCCCTTCCGGGTAATTTCTTTTTACTTCAGTTTAAAAGCGATTTATCTCAATTTTTCCCATTTTTTTAGATTTTATCTTGATAGAGCAGATGCAGTTACCTAGGTAAGTTTGTTACAAACAATAATTTTTCCTAAAATCAACAAAAAAAATTCCGAAAATAAATATAGAGGAAAAAATATGGATATTGGCTTGGTTAATGGATTTTCTGGCATTACAAATGGTGATGGAGCGGTTCAGGCTGCACAGATGAAAAAGGAGTTCTCAAAATTTCAGGATTTGGTTCAGTCAATGCGGACAAAAGAAAAGTCTTCCACTGTTTCTTCAAGTCAAATTCTTCCGGAAGGAAAACTGAATGGCGATATTTCCTCGGGTTTTTCGGGAGTGTACAAAAACAAGAGCGCAACCCACGCAAATCCTATTGGTGCTGCTGCAAACCAGGCAAACAGTCATGTTGAGTCAAAGAAAATAGATAAGACTTCAAAACTTTACGAAAAATCAATGGAACTTGAAAGCTATTTTGTAAAGCAAGTTCTTTCTTCTATGCGTAAAACTGTATCAAAATCTGCGCTTGGCGGTTCTGGAATGGCAGGCCAGATGTATGAGGATATGCTTTTTGATGAATACGCTGTGAATATGACAAAAAATGCAGGCTTCGGTCTTGCTGACCAGATTTATTTAAGTCTTGTTTGATTGTTTCAATTGTATTAAAATAATTTCATGCAAAATTTATCTCTGCCGGAAAATTTAAAAGGCGTTCATTTTCATTTTGTCGGAATAAAAGGAACCGGCATGGCGGCTCTTGTTGAAATATTCTTTAAAAACGGAGCAATAATCACAGGAAGCGATGTAAGTGAGCATTTTTACACAGATGAAATCTTACAGAAACTCGGCTTGAAGGCTCTTCCATTTGATGAAAAGAACATTACAGATTCAGTTCAATTTGTTGTTTACTCTTCCGCATATAACCTTCAGAAAAATCCTGATTTGATTGCCGCACAAAAAAAAGGAATTCCTTGCATGCTTTATACCCAGGCATTGGGCGAATATTCAAAAAAAGCATATTCATGCGGAATTTGTGGCGTTCATGGAAAAACATCAACTACAGGACTTGCTGGTACAATCTTGAAGGAACTTGATTTGCCGGCGCAGATTCTTGCAGGAAGTGTCATAAATTCATTTGGAAATACTTGCACTTTCACGTCGAAAAACTGCGGAGATTCACCAAGACATTATTTTGTTGCAGAAACCTGTGAGTATCAGCGTCATTTTATGTCTTTCTTTCCGCAAAAAATTGTTCTTACCTCGGTTGAGTCTGATCATCAGGATTATTATCCGACCTATGAGGATATTCGTGCCGCATTTGTTGATTATATCTGCAAATTGCCACAAAAAGGCCAGCTGATTTATTGTGCGGATGATGCTGGCGCTGTTGAAACCGCAAAAATCGCAAAGGAAAAACGCCCGGACATAATTCTTGTTCCTTATGGCGAAAATGCGGACGATGACTACAAGCTTTCATTTGAGAAAGTCTCTGATGAAAAAAATAATTTCAGCATAAAACTTCTTGGTTCACTTTTTCTTAAAGTTCCGGGAAAGCATGAAGTTCGCGATGCGGCTGCGGCAGTTGCCTTGTGCTGTGAGCTTTTACGTAATGCTGGAAAGAATCCTTGTGATTATATTGAAAACATAAAGCGTGGTCTTGAAAAATTCTCTGGTGGCCGCAGAAGAAGCGAAGTTGTTGGAACAGGCAAGACACAAAGCGGAAATTCTGTTGTTGTGCTTGATGATTACGGTCATCATCCGACTGCTGTTAAAACAACTTTGGCAGGGTTCAAGGAATTCTACAGCGGAAGAAAACTTATCGTTGATTTTATGAGCCACACTTACTCAAGGACTCAGGCTCTGCTGAAAGAATTCGCATCTTCATTTGATTCTGCGGACGAAGTCATTCTCCACAAAATATATTCTTCAGCGCGCGAAAATCCAAAGGATTTTTCAATTACAGGAAAAACTTTGTACGAAGAAACTTTGAAGCATCACAAAAATGTGCATTATTTTGAGGAAATTCTTGACGCAAAAGATTTTGTCCTTTCAGAATTAAACAGGCCTTTAGATAAATCTAAATATCCTGACGGTTATCTTTTTGTTACAATGGGAGCAGGCGATAACTGGAAACTTGGAAAAGCAATTTTGGAGCAGCTAAAATGACATCAATGACAGGCTATGCCTACAATGAACAGTCAACAGAAAATGCAGTTGTTTCTGTTGAAATAAAATCCGTAAACTCAAGGTTTCTTGACCTTTCAATAAATCTTCCGCCTTATTTGAACCAGCTTGAAAGCTATTACCGTTCAAAAATCAGCGAAAAAGTTCTTCGAGGAAAAGTTGACGTAAATATCCGCGTCAAGGAACTTGAGTCTGACACGGAAGTTATTGCTGACGCAAATGCCGCGAAATCTTACCAGAATGCCATAAAAAAAGTCTGCGAGGCTTGCGGCTATGATTCAAATGAAATTCCCCTCAGCCTGATTATAAGCCAGCCTGGAGTTTTGAATATCAACAAGATTTATGATATTGAAAAATATAAAAATTTGATTGAGCCTGTGTTCAGCACAGCTTACGAAAAATTTATACAGGACAGAACAAGGGAAGGTGAAAACCTTAAAATCGATTTGCTCGAAAAACTTTCAGTTTTGGATGAATGTTCGGCTTTCTTTAAAAATTGGCAGCCAAAGATGGAAGGTCTTTTTAAGGAAACAATCGTAAAAAAATTCAATGAACTTTTGGGTGAAAATGCGGATGAGAACCGGATTATGACGGAAATTGCCGCAATGCTTGTTAAATATACAATAAATGAGGAAGTTGTCCGTCTGTACAGCCATTTAAAAGCTATGCGCGATGAGATAAATTCAAATCCTGTTCCAGGAAAAAAACTCGATTTTATCTGTCAGGAAACAAACCGCGAGATAAATACAATCGGAAGCAAGAACCAGTTCAGCGAAGTTGGCGCAATGGTCATAAAGGCAAAAGATTCTCTTGAGAATATCCGTGAACAGGCAAAAAACGTGGAGTAATATATGAAGTTGAATAAAGATGTACGTGTTGCGATAAGCGGAAAATCCGGCTGTGGAAATACAACTGTAAGCACTTTGCTTGCAGAAAAACTTGGTGTAAAGCTGATAAATTATACATTCCGCCAGCTTGCCGCGGAAAAAGGTCTTACGCTTGCGCAGGTTATAGAAAATGCAAAGACTGATGATTCTTATGATATTTTCGTTGACAATCATCAGGTGGAACTTGCCAGGGCAGAGCCTTGTGTTCTAGGAAGCCGGCTTGCAATCTGGATGTTAAAAGAAGCTGATTTGAAGGTCTATCTTTTTGCAAGCGATGAAACTCGTGCAAAAAGAATCTTGAACAGGGAAGGCGGTGATTTGCAGAAAATAAAGGATTTTACTGCAATGCGCGACAGCGAGGATACAAGACGCTACAAAAAAATCTATAATATCGACAATAACGACTATGCTTTCTCGGATTTGATTATTGACACAGCAAATTACAGTCCGGAACAGATTGTTGAGCTTATTGCCGCGGAACTAAAAAAGCGGAATCTGATTTCTGAATAAAACATATAAATCTTGAGCATTTTAATATTCAAGGCTTTATAAAATAAAAAAGGCGACCTTTATATGAAAGCCGCCTTTTTTTATCTTTATGAAAGATTAATATTTGCTGTCTGCAAAACCAATCCATCCGTCTTTTTCTACAAGAGCTTTTTCAAAGTCATCAAGCTTGAAAGGATAACTTTTTGAAAGGCTTCCGGCGATAAGTTTTACTTTTGCTGTTCCGTCTTCATTGAATACAACTTTACATTCAGTGTCTTTGTCTGCGAATGTACGGAACATGTCTTCAATTGATTTTTTGTCCATTTCAATTGCCATCATTCCACAGTTGTACATATTCTGCCGGAAAATGCGCGCAAAATTTGTTGCAACAACAACATAAATTCCGTTTACTTCCAATGCCCAAGGAGCATGCTCTCGGCTTGAGCCGCAACCAAAATTTTCACGGGTAATAATAACTTTCTTTCCCAAAACATCTGTTTTTGGATTAAAGCCCTCAAGCTTCAAATCTTCAAGAAGATAAGGTTTCAAAGCCTGCTTTGAGATTTCAGTAAGATATTTAGCTGGGATAATTTCATCTGTGTTGATGTCTGAACGATCAAGGAACAGAACGCTTCCGCCAAATTGTTTCATTTTTTTCCTCCAGTTATTTATACAAAGGTGAATTAGTGATTGTTCCGGCAATTGCAGTTGCTGCTGCTGTAGCTGGACTCATAAGGTGTACCATTCCACCTTTACCCATTCGTCCGTTAAAATTACGGTTTGTTGTTGAAGCACAAACTTCTCCGCTTGCAAGAACACCGTTGCTCATTCCAAGACATGCGCCGCAAGTTGGATTTGTCACACAGAATCCTGCATCAAGGAAAATATCGATAAGCCCTTCGTCAACTGCCATCTTGTATATTTTTGGTGTTGCAGGGCTTACAATTCCTCTTACTCCATGTGCGAGTTTGTGTCCTTTCAATACTTTTGCGGCAATACGAAGATCACTTATGCGTCCGTTTGTGCAAGAACCTATATATACCTGGTTTACCTTTGTTCCTTCCATTTCAGAGATTTTCTTTACCTGATCCGGTTTGTAGCCAACTGTGCACACCGGTTCAAGATCTGAAAGGTCATAAGTGTAAACTTTTTCGTATACAGCATCTTCGTCAGAACGCCATTGAGAATAATCTTCAATTGCAGCTTCTTTTGTCTTATATTCATCTTTGATGAATTCCCAAAGATAATCAACTGTCTTTGCGTCAGGATAGCATATTCCAGATGTTCCGCCGGCTTCGATTGCCATATTGCACAAAGTCATGCGGCTTTCCATGTCAAAATTGTCAATGATTGGCCCTGTGAATTCCACAACGCAGTTTGTAGCTCCGTTTACTCCAATCTTAGAGATAAGATAAAGAATTACATCCTTCGCGTAGACGCCTTCCTTTAAAGTTCCGTTCAAAACAAATTTAATCGATTTTGGCTCGCGGAAAGAACATACTCCTTTTAAAATTCCTACTTCAAGGTCTGTTGTTCCAACGCCTGCTGCAAATGCACCGAAAGCACCATGAGTACAAGTGTGGCTGTCTCCCATGATTACAGTAAAACCAGGGCGGACAAATCCTTTTTCAGGAAAGATTGCATGGCAGACACCGTTCTGTCCGATGTCAAAAAAATCTTTGATTCCGTTTCGGAATGACCAGTCACGGAGAATTTTTCCCTGCTCAGCGGTTTTGCTGTCTTTTGCAGGTGTCACATGGTCAATTACAGCCTTGATTTTTGTATTGTCAAAAACCTTGTCCTTTCCGCGTTCAACTAGGTCATTGATTGCGATTGGTGTTGTGATTTCATGGCAAAATACTCTGTCAAGCTTTAAAACGTAAGTGTTTGGAAATGGTGTGTCTACAAGATGTTTTTCAAAAATCTTTTGTGCGATTGTTTTTCCCATGGTTGTTTTGTTCTCCTATAAAATTTCTGTTTCCATTTTTTCATCAAGAAACCAAAAATCAGTTTTCTATTATAGTTAATTCAGAAGCTATGTTCAATATATTGTGTTTTGCGGTTTGCCATTGAGCCATGCCACAAAATTTTCTTCCCCGATTCTTAGGCATCTTTTTCTTGTCTCAAGAGGAGCCCACGCAATGTGAGGCGTAAGGACGCAATTTTTAGCTCCGAAAAGTACGCAATCTTCCGTCATCGGTTCTTCTTCAAGGACATCTGCGCCATATCCTGCGATTTTTCCACTTTCAAGCGCGGCTTTTACGTCATTTTCACAGACTAGACCGCCTCTTGCCGTATTCAGTATGAAAACTCCGTCTTTCATTTTTTTGATTGAAGTTTTGTCGATGATTTTTTCTGTTTCAGAAGTAAGAGGTGCGTGCAAGGAAATTATGTCAGATTTTTCAAAAAGTTCTTTCTTTGAGACGCAATTTGGCTTTCCATTCGGTTTGTGTGGGCAGACAATAACATTCATTCCAAATGATTCTGCGATTTTTTCAACTTTTTTTCCGATATTTCCGTAGCCAAAAATCCCGAAAGTTTTTCCCTCAAGTTCAGTCATAGGTTTTTTCCAGTAGCAAAATATTTGTGATTTTTTCCAGTCGCCATTTAAAACTGACTCATTATGGAACGCAACCTGATTTGTGAAATTCAAAAGAAGCGCAAAAGTGTGCTGTGCAACTGCGGATGTGCTGTATGCCGGAATGTTTGAAACTATAATTCCAGCTTTTTTTACAGCCTCAACCTGAATCACATTGTAACCTGTGGCAAGAACACCTATATATCTAAGATTTTTGCATTTTTCTAGCACAGAAGAGTTGATATTGATTTTGTTGATTAAAATTGCATCCGCATTGCCAATCCGATCAGCAACGAGATTTTCAGGAGTATGCTGATAAACAGTAACTTCAGCATAAGAAGTAAAAAAATCCCAGCTAAGATCACCGGGATTTAATGCTTGGGCGTCAAGTATTACAAGCTTCATTTTATGCTAAAACTTCAACACCTGCGCTTGCGATTGCCTTGTTTATGGCATCTTCAATGCCTGCAGTTCCCTCGTCAAAATCAACAAGAACTTGTGATTTATCTGGATTTGCAACAACATTTGTAACGCCAGCCACGCCTTTTACTGCTGAATCTACTTTTCCGGCAGTATCTTGATCAAACATTCCTGCTACATATATTTTTTTCTGCATAAATAACTCCATTAAGTCGTTATAATTAATTATAAGACACAAATCGTGATAATTCAAGGAAAATATTATTTTGAATCAGTTTTGCCAAGCTGACCGCAGGCTCCTCCGATTTTTCTTCCGCGTTTTATGCGCAAGGTAACGTTCAGGTTCGCATTTTCAAGCATTCTTACAAAATTTCTTACTTCTTCTGGCTCAGGTTCCTCGAAATTCAATCCTGGAACCGGATTCCACGGAATAAGATTTATATTCACATTGATTCCTTTTGAAAAATCAATCATTCGGTTTGCACTTTCTCGGCCGGTGTTCTTGTTTCTTAAAAGCGCAGCTTCGAGCGTTACGCGTTTTCCGGTTTTTTCAGCATAATATGCGATTGCTTTTCTTAATTCTGGAAGAGGATTGCCATTTGCAACCGGCATAAGTGATTTCCTTAAATCCTCATCTGCAGTTGTAAGCGAGACTGCAAGCCTTATGTTCGGCCCATTGTCTGCAAGGTCATATATTCCGCTTATAATCCCGGAGGTTGAAAGCGTTATTCTTCTGCCGGAAAGATTTCTACCGCGTTCGTCTGTAAGGATTTTGATTGCTTTTCTAATTCCAGAAAGATTCTGCATTGGTTCGCCCATTCCCATAAAGACAATATTGTCCAGGCGTCCACATTCTTTTTCAAGAAAAAGAAATTGCTCTACAATTTCATTTGGCTCAAGGTTCCGGGCAAGGCCAAGTGTTCCTGTCATGCAGAATGCGCATTTCATTGCACAGCCGACCTGGCAAGAAACGCAGGCGGTTTTTCTTCCTTCTTTGTCGGTAAGAAGAACTGTTTCAACCGCATTTCCATCAGAAAGAGTAATCTGAAGCTTTATAGTTCCATCAGGATCTTTTAAGACTTTTGAAACTTTGGACGAGCGGAGAATTGCCTTCTCTGAAAGTGAATACCTGATTTCTTTTGAAAGGTTTGTCATTTCCTCAAAAGAATCAACTCCGCTTCCTATCCATTTGAATATCTGAAGCCCGCGGAATTTTTGCTCAAGCGCAAGTTTTTCTGTGATTTCTTCGGGCAAAAGCCCTGCCAGTGCGATTTTTTCCATTTTCTTATTTCTTTAGGTTTTCAAGCATTTCATTAACCGCAGAACTATGGATTCCTTGTGTCTGAAAGTCTTCCAACGCTTTTATCGCTTTATCTTTTCTGTTCTGTCTGATGTAGCAATCTGCAAGATCAATATAAAGCCTGTAATTTTTGCTGTCATTTCTTATAAGATTCTTGAATCTGTCGATTGCCTCATTGTATTTTCCTTCGCATTTGCAGATAAGGGCAAGTCCCATGGCGGCGTAAATATCAAAATCTATGTCAAGCGCGCGGCTGTAATATTCTTCTGCGGCTTTGTAGTCTTCCATGTTTCTGTACGCATCGCCAAGCCGTGTAAGAATGACTTTGTTCTGCGGATCAATTTCCAGAAGCTTATTCCAGTATGTCACAGATTTGTTCTGCTGGTTCATTCCTCGGTAGCAGTCCGCAAGGCCGAAAAGGGCGTAAAAATTCTTCGGGTCCATTTCAAGCGCTTTCTGGAAATAAAAGACTCCCTCGCTGAAAGTCTTTAGCTTTCTGTGGCAGTTTCCGATTGATGTAAGAATTCTTATGTCAACGTTGTCTTTATGGAGCTCTAGCATTTTTTTCCAGTAATAAAGCGCCTCGTGGTATCTTTTCAAGTCGAAATTCAGATGGCCAAGACCTACCAGCGCATAGGAATTTGTTTCTTCCATTTTTAGGATTTTCTGGTAAAGCTCGCCTGACTTTTTATATGAATGAATTTTTCTGTAGGCGTCAGCAATTCTTGTGATTACGGTGATGTTTTTTTCATCATGGACAAGATATTTTTCCCAGATTTCAATTGCCTTGCTGAACTGGTTTAACGCCTTGTAGCAGTCAGCGAGTCCGAAAAGGGCATAGTTGTTGTCCGGGTGGAATTCCAGGCATTTGTTGTAGAAATTTATTGCAGCATAGAAATTTTCCTGTTTCCGCTCTGTGTCACCAAGTCCGACAAGCGCATAATTATTGTTTGTGTCAAATTCAAGGATTTTCTCAAAGAATTCCTTTGCTGCTTCAAGGTCGTTTGCCTTTAATTTCTGATAACCTTTTATTGAAAGTTCAGAAATCAGCGCATTCTTTTCATCTTTCTCTGAATTCTTGTCTTTTTCCAGGTCTTGAACAACAGGAAATGCCGATTCTGCGAATGGAAATTCTTTTTGGGTATTGCCAAAATGTTCATCAAACTGTTCTTTCATTTTTATTCCTTAAGAAGAATGGAGATTATTTCGGCCATTTTTTCGTAGATTGGCTCACTTTTTGCTTTGTTATGCGCCAAGACATATAATTTCAGGGCCTTTAAAGTTTCATTCTTCTTTTGATAGATGTCTCCAACTCTCGTCAAGCCGTCAGAATAGCCGGTTGTAATGAAAATTCGTCTTGCATCTTCAATTTTGCCTTTGTTAAACAGCTCATTTCCTTTTCTGTTTAAGATTGCTTTTTGTCCAGAAGTCAAAGAGGAAACAGGATTGTCTGTGACTTTTATAAATCCTTCAGGTCCCTGTTTCTTATTGATTTCATTTTTTAACGATTCATCCATTAAAAATTGCTATTCCTTTTTAGCTAAAAAACTTGGGTTAAAAAACAAACTTTTTTTATGCCTGCTGAAATAGTAAACTAAAAAAATAGTTTGTCAATTGTCTGTACTAAAATATTTCATTCCATTTTATAAATTTATTCATTTTCGTATTTATAAAAATCCACTATTGAACGGCCGTAAATTCTCTGGTCTGTTCTTTTTAGATTTCCTATAGTGTCAGGCATGAAATGTTCCTCCGGGCGGTGAACCATTATTGTTCCAGTTTTCTTTAAGATTCCTTTCTTGTCTGCCTCAAGGATAAGCTGCTCGTGGAATTTATATGGGAACGGCGGATCAAAAAATATGTAGTCAAAATCGTTTTTGCAGCGCTTTATAAAATATTCAACCGGCATAAAATGGCACTGTATTTTTATGCCACATTCTTTTTCAGTTACAGAGACATTTTCCAGCACTGTGCTGATTTTGATTTTGTCTTTTTCGCAAAGTTCAACGTGCTCTGCGCCGCGGGAAACAGCTTCGATTGCGATTGTGCCAGAGCCGCTGAAAAGATCCAGCCACGATTTTCCGCTTAAATCCCCAAGGACCGCAAAAACTGATTCCCGCATCCTGTCCATTGCCGGCCTGATTATTCCATCCGGGCATTTTATAACTCTTCCTTTAAGTTTTCCGCCTGTGATTCTCATAAAAATCCTACTGCTGGTTCAATGACCAGAAAATTTTATCGTGTTTTAAAAGTTTGTTTGATTCCGCAAAATCAAATGCTGTTTTTCCATCTGTCGAGTGCAAGTTTTTTGCCGCGCCGTTATCAAGAAGAAATTTTATCACTTGCGTTGATGACGAATATTCCGCGGCATACATCAAAGGTGTCCTGCCTTCGTAAAATCTGTTTACCGAAACTTTTGCATCAATAAAAATCTTTATTTTTGAAGTCTGTTTTTTTTCATCCACAGAATTTGAAGTCAACGCCATGATGAATGACTTAAAAATCTCATCTGAATTTTTTGTGGCTCCGACCAGCTGCCTTAAAATTTCCGGAGCTTCTGAATATGCCGCGGCAAGGTGCAGGGCAGTTGAGCCATATTTGTTCTTTTGGTCCGGATCTGCGCCGGCTTCCAGAAGAATTTTTACAGTCTCCGGGTCATTCTGGTATCTTGCGGCGTTCATAAGCGCAGTCCAGCCATCATCGTCACAAAGATTCATGTTTGCACCTGATTTTATAAGACGGCCGATTTCCTCTGCATTTCCGTTTTTTGCGGCTCGCATAAGTGCCGTTTTTCCATTTTTGTCTTTTTTGTCAGGATCTTCAATTCTGGAAAAATCGTTTTCATCTTCAGTGTCGTCCGGTTCTGGAATTTCATCTTGAACCGCAAAATCGAATAATGAGACTTTATCATATTTGTTCATGTCAATCGGCTTTGAAGCAGGAACTTCAACGTTTTCAGTTTTTTTCTCAAGTTCTTTTTGTTCCAAAGCAAGTTTTTCCTGTTCTTCCTGTTCGGCTTTTCTCTTGAGTTCAGCTTCCTTTTGTTTTGCAAGTTCCGCCTTTTTTTCTGCAAGAAGAAGTTTTTCATTCAAGTCCTCAAGGAATTCCACGTAATCCTGGCCTTCCTGATAGCCTTCTGGTTTTCCTACGTATTTTGAGACGCAGTCAATCGCCCGGCGGTTCTCAAATTCCTTGGCATATTTCAAGGCTGTTTTTTCATTTTTGTCTTTTTTGTTCAGTTCCTTTACTGCTGTGCGTGGTGTTGTAGATTTTTCAAGAATCTTTGAGATTACGCCTGTGTTCTTTGAGTACATGCACGCATACATAAGTGCATTCTGGCCGTGGATATTTTCTTTTTTCACAGAAACTCCGGCTTTCAGAAGCAAATCGATCACAGAAATATCGCGGTTGTACATTATCGCACGCATAAGAAGTGTGTCATTTTCCGGCAAAATTTTCGCCAGTATCATCTCCGGGTCTTTTTTGAGCGCTTTTTTTATTGATGCTGCGCTTCCGTTTTTCATAAGGGCGTCGTATTTCTCACTTTTTTCGATTGCGCTGTTTCCTGTTTCCCAGCTGTCCTCGTAGTCATCCGTGTTTTCTGTCTGGGCTTTTGTATCAGCCTCTGCCTTTGAAGCGATTGTGTTCCATGACTCAAGAAAATCCACGTAATCCTGGCCTTCCTGGTAACCTTCCGGTTTTCCAACATATTTTGAGACGCAGTCTATTGCCCGTCGGTTCTCGAATTCCTTGGCATATTTCAATGCAGATTTCCCGGATGCATCTTTTCTGTTCAGTTCTTTTACAACCGAACGTGGATTTGTTATTTTTCCAAGAATCCTTGAGATTACCTCCTGGTTTGTTGAGTACATGCACGCATACATAAGTGCGTTCTGGCCGTTGTTGTTTTCCCTTCTGAGCGAAACTCCGGCTTTCAGAAGAATATTCACAATTGAAATATCGCGGTTGTACATTATTGCCCGCATAAGCAGGGTATCGTTTTCCGGCTCGATTTTTACCCAGACCATATCCGGATCTTTTTTGAGCGCTTTTTTTATTTCCGCAGCAGTTCCGGTTTTCATCAAATTGTCGTATTTTACAGTTTTTTCAGCCGCGCAAAAAACATTCGCGCCAAACAGAACCATTGCCGCGAAAATCAGGCTGTACTTTTTGAACTTATATAGTAAAGACATAGTAAAATTATAATGTCCACTTTTGTTGCGGTCAACCCGCGTTTTTGCAAAGAAGAATCCGCGGAAAATATAATTGACTTTGTATACTTAAAAATGTTATGCTACTAAAACACCCCTTGGGGCTCGTAGAGCTTCCATAAGTCCATAAGGAGACAAAAATGAGAAAGTACGAATTAATGACTATCTTCCCGATTGATGAAGAGAAGTCAAAGAAAGCCGTAGAAGAAGTACGCGGCACACTTACATCTTTTGGTGCAGAAATCGAAGAAGAAAAAGTATTCGGTGACCGCGACCTTGCTTACGAGATTGACAAAGAAAAGAAAGGACACTTTGTTCTTTTCACACTTAAGCTCAATCCAGATAAGATTACAGAAATCGACAAGGCATTCAAGATCCAGAAAAACCTTTTGAAATACCTTTTCGTAAAACTTGAAGAAAAATAGTAAAAAATCATAACCGGGGTAACAGAATGGCGACAGACCTTAATCATGTTGTTTTAGTAGGAAGATTGACTCGAGACGTAGGAAGTGACGAACGTTCCTTTGGATATGTAGCAAACGGACAGGCTAGAGCAAATTTAAGCATCGCCGTGAACAGAAGCAGAAAAGATGCTGCCAGTGGAAACTGGGTTGAAGAGGCAAATTTCTTTGAAGTTACCCTTTGGGGAAAACAGGCTGAAAACCTAAAGCCTTATCTTACTAAAGGAAAGCAGATTGCTGTTGACGGTTATCTAAAACAGGACAGATGGCAGAAAGACGGACAGAATTTCAGCCGTGTGACAATTGTCGCAAATAATGTCCAGCTTTTAGGCGGAAGAAGTGATGGCGGGCAGAGCGGAAACAGTTTTGCTGGGGGTGCATCAAACGGATTCCAGCCAAGAAGCAACGATTACAGTCAGGCAAATCAGGCTCCTGCCACAAATTTTGGTGGTGATTCCTTTGGTGGAACTGAAAGCGATTTCCCTGAAGATATTCCTTTCTAATTTGGAGTAAATTATGTCAGAAGAAACAAAAGATATGTATGAAGAAAACAAAGAAGTAGCAGAAAAAAAGCCTGCTGTGGAAAATGAAGGCCGCGAGGATGAAACTCGTGAGAACGGCCGTGGAAAAGGCAAGACTTTCTTCCGCAAGAAGGTTTGCCGTTTCTGCGCTAACAAGGCAAAGATTGACTACAAGGATTCAGATGCTCTTCGCCGCTTTACAACAGAACGTGGAAAGATTCTTCCTCGCCGCATTACTGGAACTTGTGCAAAACACCAGCGTGAACTTGCTGGAGCAATCAAACGCGCTCGCGCAATCTGTTTGCTTCCATTCGTTGCAGAGTAAACAACTGCGTGTCAAACTAAAACAAAAATTGGAAGCAACGATCCAACTCCTGGTGACGCTGCTTCCGCATAAATATTCAAGAGGAGCTTGAAAAATGAAAGTTATTCTTAACGAAGACGTAAAACACCTTGGTGAAGAAGGTGATGTAAAGAATGTTGCTACAGGTTATGCACGCAACTATCTTCTTCCACGCAACCTTGTTGTAGTTTACAACGAGACAACAGCCGCTATGTTTGAAGCTAGAAAAGCGGAAATCGAGGCTCGCAAGGAAGTTAAACGCCAGAACGCAAAGAGCTTGAAAGAAAAGCTTGAGGCAGCTGAGATTTTGATTGAAATGCCGGCAGGTTCAAACGGAAAGCTTTATGGTGCTGTTACAGCTACTGTAATCGCTGAAGCTTTGGCAAAACTTGGTTTTGAAATTGAAAGAAAGCGCATTGAAATTCCTGGACTCACAATCAAGAGTGTAGGTAATTATCATGCCACAGTAAAACTTTATGAAGCTGCTGTTGCAGAAATCAAAGTTTCTGTAAAGGCACAGGAAGTTGCCGGTGCAAAAGCGCCTGCAGCCAAAGCTGAAAAGGCAGAAAAACCTGCTGAAGCTGCTTCAGAAGAACCAAAAGCTGAGTAATTCTTTACAATATTTTGCTTGAACTTCAAAGGCGATGGTCCAT
>DLKK01000115.1:0-9207 GCA_002478955.1 Treponema sp. UBA7590 | reverse complement strand
CTTTAGGAGGAAAAATGGCTGTTGACTTAAAAGATAAAGTTCCGCCGCATAATCTTGATGCGGAGCAGGCTACGCTTGGCGCAATTCTTTTTGACTGGGATGTCATGAGTGATGTTGCAAGCAGAATCCGTCCGGATCGTTTTTATTCGCTGCAGAACCAGATAATTTTTGAAGGCCTTGTTTCTCTTTTAAAGCAGAATATCCGTGGAGACTCAATCACTCTTATCAATGAGCTTACAAAATTGAACAAACTGGAGCAGGCTGGTGGAGCCGCATATATCGCCGGGCTTACAGATACTGTTGCTACTGCCGCAAACATAAATTTCTACATAGATATAATCCTGAACTGCGCCTCAAGGCGTGATCTTATAAAGCTTGCGACAGAACTTAGGGCTTCTGCATTTGATGATTCAAAACAGTCAAATATGCTTTTGGAAGAGGCTGAAAAGAAGATTTTTGACCTTACTGAAAATACTGAAACTTCCAAAATGTACAATATGCAGCAGGTTGTAAACGAAACTATCGATATTATTTCAAAACGTTCACAGAAAAATGAGGAGCTTACAGGAATTCCTTCTGGAATTGCGCGTCTTGATTCAATGACAAGCGGTTTCCAGAATTCTGAGCTTATAATAATCGGTGCGCGTCCTTCAATCGGTAAGACAGCTTTTGCTCTTTCCATGATGCAGACAATTGCCATCGAAAAGAAAATTCCATGCGGATTCTTTTCTCTGGAAATGTCCTATCAGTCAATAGGCCAACGTCTTTTTTCACAAGTCTCAAGGATTCCTAGCGGAAAAATACGAAGAGGAATGCTGACCATCGCGGAGCTGCAGAAAATCCAGGATGCAGCTGGAATTTGCTATAATTCACCTTTGTATATCTGCGATACACCGAACATGGGACTTCTTGATCTGCGCGCCTCTGCACGAAGAATGGTTGCAAATCATGGCGTGCGTGTGATTTTTATTGACTACATTGGTCTTATAACTCTTGATAATCCAAGCCAGAATACCTGGGAGAATGTCTCTGAGATTTCCAAGTCGCTTAAGGCTCTTGCCCGCGAGCTCAATATTCCGATTGTGGCTCTTTGTCAGGTTGCCCGAGATGCGGAAGGTCAGGAGCCGAATCTTGCTCAGCTGCGTGGCTCTGGCTCAATCGAACAGGATGCCGATGTGGTTCTGTTCCTTCACCGTGACCGAAAAATCATTGATGACGAAAATCCAGTTCAGGAAGCAAAATGCATTGTTGCAAAGCAGCGCAATGGAGCTACAGGTGATGTGGAGATGATGTTCTTTCCTTCAATCACAAAATTTGAAAACAAGGTTTCCGGGGGCGATGAATAAAAAAAATTGATTTTTTTTATATTTTTTTTGCCAGGTACTTGACTAAAAAATGATATAAATATAATATATAAACATCAACACGCGGTAGTCATATAACGGCTTATTATCTCAGCCTTCCAAGCTGATGACGAGGGTTCGACTCCCTTCTACCGCTCTAAGTCCTCTTAATAAAGAGGACTTTTTTATTTAACATTCGTGATTTTTAACTCTAGTTCTTTATTAGTTTATACATTATAATAAAATAATGGAGGAAAAAGATGGAAAAACTTTTTCATATTAAAGAAAGAGGGTCGTCTGTCAGTAAGGAAATTATTGGCGGTATAACAACCTTTCTTGCTATGGCTTATATTTTGGCTGTAAACCCAGGAATTCTTTCTGGTGCCGGAATGGAATTTAATTCAGTATTTACAGCAACTGCCGTTTCTGCTTGTATTGCCACTCTTGTAATGGCGTTTTTTGCAAATCTTCCGGTTGCGCTTGCACCTGGTCTTGGTTTGAATGCATTTTTCACATATTCCGTTGTTCTTGGAATGGGTTGCTCATGGCAGTTTGCGTTGACTGCGGTTTTTGTTGAAGGAATAATTTTTATTGTCATTTCAATTTTTGGAATCCGCGAGGCGATTATAAAGTCAATCCCTGCAAACCTGAAAAAAGCTGTAAGTGTAGGTATCGGTCTGTTCATAACAATTATCGGACTTTCAAATGCCGGAATTTGTACAACTTCAACAGGTACTTTGATTGGTTTTGAAAATTTGAATCTTCTTCATCCTACTGCGCTTGTTTTTGTAATCGGTCTTTTGATTACTATTGTACTTTGGGTTCTTAAAGTTCCTGGTGCAGTTCTTATTTCAATCGCAATCACAACAATAATCGGAATTCCTTTTGGTGTGACAAAAATTGCAGAAGGCTGGACTCCTTTGGCAACTCCGGCTGCTCCATATATGTTCAAATTTGAATGGGCAAATGCTTTGTCTATAAAGTTTGTTGTAGTTCTTCTGACTTTCCTCTTTACAGACTTGTTTGATACTCTCGGAACATTGATGGGTGTTGCAGAACAGGCTGACTTAAAGGATAAGGACGGAAATATCTTGAATGCAAAAGGCGCTCTTATGGCCGACTCAATAGGAACTGTTGTTGGAGCTTGTCTTGGAACTTCTACAGTAACTTCATTTGTTGAGTCAACTTCAGGTGTTGCTGCCGGTGCAAGAACTGGACTTGCTTCTGTTGTGACAGGAATTCTGTTCCTTGCTGCGCTTTTCTTTAACCCGGTATTTGCAATCATTCCGGCTTGTGCTACAGCTCCAGCTTTGGTTTTTGTTGGATATCTTATGCTTAAAAATGTCCGCGGAATTGATTTTGAAGATCCTACAGAAGGAATTCCGGCATTCATTACAATTATGACAATGCCGTTCGCGTATTCAATTTCAAAAGGAATTATGTGGGGCATGATTACTTATGTTTTTGTGAAACTCGTTTCAAAGAAATATAAGGAAATTCCTGTTGTAACAATGATTCTTGCAGCAATTTTTGTTGGTGATATTATTTTTGAGGGCGTAAAGGAATCCGATTCAAAGAAAAATGCACCGACTGCAGTGGAAGCCACCGCAGAAAATGTTGAGGCTCCAGCTGCTGACGTAGAAATTGTAGCTGAATAAATTTCCTTGAAATTTTCATAGTAAGATTTGCTTGCTATTGCAAAAAACAGTTGTCTGGAATATATTTTGGACAACTGTTTTTTTTAGGGTTTAAAAATGATTGAAGAAAAATACATACGTCCTACCTGGGATGAATATTTTATGGAAGTGAGCAGGACAATTGCGAAACGAGCAACCTGCGACCGAGGAAGAAGTGGCTGTGTGATTGCGCGCGACCATCAGATTCTTGTAACCGGTTATGTTGGTTCTCCGGCGGGACTTCCGCATTGCGACGAGGTAGGGCATCTACTGAAAAAAACAATTCACGAGGATGGAACAGTAACTAACCATTGCGTGCGTACTGTTCATGCGGAGCAGAATGCAATCTGTCAGGCTGCAAAGCGTGGCATTTCTATTGATGGTGGAACTGTTTACTGTAAAATGACTCCTTGCCGGACTTGTGCAATGCTCCTGATAAACTGCGGAATAAAACGTGTTGTATGCGAAAAGCATTATCACGATGAGGAAGATTCATTAAAAATGTTCAATGAAGCAAAGATTCAGATTGAACATCTGGAAGATTCTGTGCAGACTTACGAGAATATGTAAATTTTTAATATTTGTCGTTTTGTATCTGATTTCCTTGTTCTGAATTTTCAGATTCTTCTATTTTTTCAATGTAAGGACTCAATTTTTCCATCAAATTTTCATTGCTCAGCAGATTTGCCAGGTTTTCAGCCTGCTTTTTTGTGAAAAAATACTGAATTTTAATCGACTTTGAACTTCCGGCAGCTTTGTTCTTTTCAAGATTCTTTACTGGCCAGACAGTAACCGTAAAATATGGTGAATCTTTGAAAAATCTGTAACCGAACTGGATCCTTCCGTTTCCGTAAGCGTCTATCATCGGGGAAATTGAGCCCCATTCAAGTCGGACTGGCTCTTCCCCATATTTTTTGTATGTTTTTCCTTTCCTTAAAAGCGAATGTGTCTCAAATTCTGAAAAATATTGCTCAACATTTTCCTTTAATTTGTTTCTTGTATTTTCGTTTATAAAAAGATAATAAATCTGATGATAATAATTTGCCTGAAAACCTGCCATTTTTAGCGATGAATTGTAGTAAACGGTTCCTTCTCCGCTTTCCATTTTAGAAATCTGATTCTGTGCATAGTAAGAAAAAGTTCCGCATTCATAATTTTTGATTTTTCTTGAAAATAATCCCAATCCTTTAGGTTTATCATTTTTTATGCTTGTTAATTTTTTGTCGGAGAAGATGTCGCTACTTATATTTTGAGAAAAAACTGATGTGCTGATTGCGTAAAATACAACCAAAATGAATATTTTTTTAGCATATTTCATGTATTAGTTTCCTTTTTACTTGTTTTCTAATTAATTACAACAGTTTAAAAAAAATATCAAGATACTGTACACATTTTAAAAAATACTGTACACATTTTAAAAATTTTGTTAGAGTATACTAACTTTTGAGAGTTATATCTTTTATGCGTGAAAAATGGAGGTTTTTCATGAAAAAATTATTCGCTTTTGTATTGGGGGGGGGCATTAATAGCTTCCTTTGCATTCGCTGATGTTTCTGTTGGAGTTAGTGGCCGTGGTGCTGCACGGGTTTTTGACTTTGCTGGCTACAACAATGACTATGATAATGATTATGCAGAAATTTTATATGCTGAAAAATTTGGAAAAGACGGTTCTCATTCTTCTCCTGCCACAACATTCGGCGAATTTGTTCACGACTTTAATTTCAGCGCTTCAACAGAGGACAATAAATTAGGTTTCAACCTTGATTTGGAATATGTTGTTGATTCTGAAGGTGGATTGGGAGAGTTGGAGCTTCCTGACCAGGCAAAGGTCTGGTGGCAGCCAACTGACTGGTTCCTGGGACAGATTGGTATGATTGAAGTTGATGATCTTCGCGGAACAATTGGTGATTGGGGAAACGGACGCCGCGATATTGGTTCTCTTGGTAAGGACGATATTTTTGACCGTTTTTATCCACAGGCTGGTGTTGCACTTTCTTTCTATCCTGTAGAAGGACTTTTTATTGGTGCGACATTTGATGCTTTTGGTCCTGTGCTTTATGATGAAGGTGAAATTTCTAACAATTCTGCTGTTTGGGCTGAAAACTTCTACAAAAGCATAAACGTTGGTTTTGGCTACACAATTGATGACAAATTCCAGATTAAGGCAGCTTATTTTGGTGCAAAGGACAATAAAAAAGCTGATAAAGATGAACTTGAAGATGATGACTTTAACGGAAAACTTGAGCTTGGTTTTGACTGGAATCTTAATGAGAGCAACCTTCTTGAAGTTGGTGTAAAAATTCCACTTTGGTCTGACAATGATAAAAGAAATCTATATCTAGATGAAGATGATGGCCCTGAAACTTATTTGTTCCAAGCAGTTGCTGGTGTAGCAGGCGAAAACGATAATCTTTCTTATAAAGGTCATGTAGCATATTGTTCTATGAACGGAACTGATAAAGATAATGATTTGGCTTATTATCCTGTTTTTGGTGTTGACGCTGGTGTAGAATATGCACTTGACAACTTTACACTTGGTGCAACAGTAAATTATGGTGGAGAATTCAATAATATTGGTGACCAAAATGAAATAACAAACACATTTGGTGCAGAAGTTTACGTAAAAAAAGATGTTGCTGCTGACTGCTTTGTATTCGCAGGAATTGCTGATACTTTGACAATTACAGATGTGGAAGACACAGTAAAAAATACAACAAACCGCTTCTATATTCCACTCGGAATTGAATACGCATTCTAATCTTAAGAACAGTTAAACAAAAAAGCGTCTCATAAGAGACGCTTTTTTTATTTCTAACCAGAATTATTTGGCAAGATTTGACTTTAACCATTCCTTGAATGTTTCATAGTTGTTTTCCATAGGAATAGCCATGTCTGGAAGATCAAGAACAGCCTGCAATGTTTCTGGGATTGTAGGTTCTCGTCCAGTTGCCTCTGCAACAATTGAACCGAATTTTGCGGGATGTGCAGTTTCAAGGATAATTCCTACAGCATTTTTGTTTATGACTTCATCAGCCCATTCTGGAAGATTTGGAGTAAGTCCTGGCTTTGAAATATCATTCTTTATTTCGTTTTTAAGTGCTTCAAATCCACCGTTGCGGATGTCATCCCATGCTTTCCAGCCGATTGCGCCGTGTGGATCAATCGTATAGCCTGTTCTTGCGTTACAGTCTTTTATAGAAGCTATGATTCCATCGTTATCAAGCCAGTAGGAAGCTAGCATTTTTCGTACTTCATCAAGAGAATACATTGCTTTTATTCTTTCGTAGTTTGAAGGTGCGCCAACATCCATAGCGTTTGCATATGTTTCTACTGAAGCGCGGGCATTGTATTCACCAGTTGCAATCCAGTCTGGAATTGTCTTGTTTGTGTTTGTTGCGGCAACAAATCCGCGGATTGGAGCTCCCATTTCTTTTGCAATCAATCCTGACGTAAGGTTTCCGAAATTTCCAGATGGAACTATGCAGACAATTGAAGCGTCCTCAAGTTTTGTGTCAAGCGGAGCGCGGTTTCTTACAACAAGGGAAGAATACATATAATAGAAACTTTGCGGCAAAAGGCGAGAGATATTTATTGAATTTGCAGAGGAAAGTCTGAATTCTTTTCTAAGTTCAGCGTCTGTAAATGCTGTTTTTACAAGTTTCTGGCAGTCGTCAAAAGTTCCTTTTACTTTCAATGCGCGGACATTTCCTGTGAAAGTTGAAAGCTGTTTTTCCTGAATTTTCGATATTTTTCCCTCTGGGTAAAGGATTGTTACATCGAGTCCCGGAACGTTGTGGAACGCAGAGCCAACCGCAGAACCTGTGTCTCCAGAAGTTGCGACAAGAATATGCAGAGTGCCATTTTCACTTCTGTTGAAGTAAGACATGACGCGTGCCATGAAGCGCGCTCCAAAATCTTTGAATGCGCATGTCGGACCATGGAAAAGTTCAAGAATATATGCAGATTTGTCAACCGGCACAGTTTTTGGCGTAAAAGGATAAGCATCCTGGATAATCGCCATAAGGTCATCATCTGGAATTTCACCTTCCACGAAAGGTTTTGCCATGTTAAAAGCAATGTCCCTAAAACTTGGCTCAGGATTTTTGTTGATAAATGCGCTGTCAAGCTTTGGGATACTTGTCGGAATGTACAATCCGCCTGTTGCAGAATTCATTCCGTTCATCACTGCTGTCCTAAAATCTGTTGAAACTGAACTGTCTCTTGTGTCTGTGTATTTCATTTGTTTATCCTTACATACCGTAAATTATTGCATCAGTTGCTTTTTCGGCTAAAAGTTTTCTACATTTTTGTTCAGCGTTCCATTTTGTCTTGTCGGTCGCTGATTCTTCAAGACTTGTCTTGTATATAACATTTCCGTTTTTCATGTCAACGCAGGTAATATCTGCCACAAGTTTTACAGTTGCGGTTGATTTTTCTGCGTTTTCAACAGCTGGTTCAGCATATTTGAAAGAACCGATTACAAGGAAGTTGTACATATTTCCGACAATATTATGGTTTGCCGTGTAAAGTTCAGAAACTGACTTGTTGAAGTAAGATGTATCGCTCACTGGTGAGTTTCCTACGCTTACGCCAGCATTTCTGAGGCTCTGGAGAAGTGTGAAATTATTTGTTGTCGGTCTTCCTTTTTCGTTAAAATCGTAGACGTAAAGAATTCCGTAAGGATATGTGACATAACTTGATTTTACGATATATGGAGCTTTTACAGCTGCGTTGTATGAAGCCTGTACGATGTTTGAATTTGAACTGATTGGTGTAGGATAGAATGTCACCTCGCTTTTTACAGCAAAGCCGGTTTTTTCTGGCTTAAAGGCAATTTTTCCCTCGCTGTCAGTTTTTAGCTGGATGTTGTTGAATGTGACTGTATCATTTGTTCTTGCTGAAGGATAGGAGACTGTTATGTCCAAATCTTTTGCAGGACCGTCTTTTCCTGTGACGGTAACAATATATGGAGAATCAAAATTTTTGTTTGAATATACGGTTTTTGTCGGTCTGGATGTGACTTTAAGCTCGAGCGAGTCGACAAGCTCCTTGAACGCAATTTCCTGCTGGTTCGATGTGTTCTGCACAGAAATCTGTTTTGGCTCTTTCTTTATTTTTTCAACTGCAGGAATTTCTTCTTCTATGATAGTTGTTGAAGAATCTGTGTTTTCCACCGCTTTTGTTGTTGCACAGGATGCAAGAACCGAAAGGCTTGCTCCGATAAATAATAATTCTGTAATTTTTGTTTTTATCATCTTTTTTATTCCACTGGAAAAGTGGTACTCCTCCAAATTTTTAAATATATGTAATTATACAGTATAACAAGCAATTTCTCAATAAATTACAATATTTTTTCATTATTCTTGTTTTATTGAGAAATAAAATTTTCCTAAAGAATTATACGTTCCACGCGGCTTGAGACAGAAGTCATGACCTCGTAACTTATTGTTCCTGTTGATTTTGCAATATCATCTGCGTCAAACAGGGCTCCTTTGTCTTTTGGTCCGAAAATTATGGCTTTGTCCCAGCGTTCAATTTCGTTGTTGTTGTTACCGATGTCAACCATGCACTGGTCCATGCAGATTCTTCCGACAACCGGATAAGCTTTTCCTTTTATTGAAACTTTCAGTCCTGGTGAATTTCTTCGCAAAAGTCCGTCCGCATAACCAACTGGCAGAACCGCGATGTCAGTTTCTTTTTCGCATACCCAGGTACATCCATAAGAAACTGAACGCCCCGGAACAAAATGTCTTATTGCGGCAACTTTTGTTTCAAGCTGCATTACAGGCTTAAGGTCAAGGCTGATATTTTTTGACTCAAGGTAAGATTTTGTGACTTCGTCCGCGTAATATCCGTAAAGAATGATTCCCGGTCGGACCATGTCAAGTTGATATTCAGGGATTGCGATTCCAGCCGCGCTTGCAGAGCAGGTTCTGATTCCCGGATTTATTCCGGCTTTCTGGACTTTTTCTGTTGCGAGCTTAAAAAGTTCAAACTGTTTTTTTGTGTATTCAACCGCAGTCTTTGAAATTCCGTCGCTTTCGGCAAAATGCGTTATCATTCCGGCAAGCCTAAGACTTGAAGAAGAGGTAATTTCCTTTGCAAAATTAACCGCTTCCTCCGGCAGGCATCCGATTCTTCCCATCCCTGTGTCAATTGCAAGAAAAACAGGATATTTTTCTTCTGTC
>DLKK01000095.1:4839-7817 GCA_002478955.1 Treponema sp. UBA7590 | reverse complement strand
CGGCAAAGTATGGAGTTTTTTTGCAAAATACGATTTATCCAGCATTGACATGCAGTCTTTTATGATTTTTTCACCGGGAAGAAATATAAGAATTCCTCCGTCGTCGTTGTTTTCCAAGATTCTTTCAACAGTCGAGCATATTTTTGTAAGAAGCGCGTTGCTTGCCGTTTCGCTTATGGTGCTTGCGGCTATTGCCGGTGGATCGTAAACCATTGTCACCGGAAAAGTCTGGGTTTCAATTGTCACAATCGGGCAACCATTAAAGTATTTGCTGAAAGCTTCTGCATTTATCGTTGCGGAACTTACAATGACCTTGAATTCTTTTCGCGCCTCGAGCACACGCTTTAAAAGTCCCAGAACAAAATCAATATTCAGGCTGCGTTCATGTGCTTCATCAACCATGATTACAGAATATTTGCTCAGCCACGGATCAAGTTTCATTTCCTGAAGAAGAATTCCGTCTGTCATAATCTTGATTTTTGTGGTTAAGTCGGTTTTGTCCTCAAAACGCATTTTGTAGCCAACAAGTCCTGGATAAGTTGTTCCAAGTTGTTTTGCGATAAATTCGCTTACGCTTAGAGCCGCAATCCTGCGTGGTTGTGTAACTGCAATCATTCCTGTTGCGTCGTAACCGGCTTCGTGAAGAATTACCGGAAGCTGTGTTGTTTTTCCTGAACCTGTCGGGCTTTGCACAACTATAACCTGATTGTCTTTTAATGCGGCAAGAATTCGTTCTTTTTGCTCATAAACTGGAAGTGATTTGTAGTCTATTGCCATATCGTTGTTTCCTTAATGTTTTCTGTAATTTTTTTTCTGGCTTGAATATATTCTGCCCATTTTGTGCGGCCAACATCATTCAAGTATTTTATAAAATCATCGTCCAAAAATCTAATAATAAATTCCCAGGCTGTATTTATATATGTTGTAACGAAATATGTTTCAGTTTTCTCAATATATGGTTTTGGATTCTGTTTGTCTTTCCGGAATACAATTTCCATCATCATTCCGTCGCCAGTATCATCCCGTGGATTTGCGGGATTTTCAAAATCCGGTTCCCATCTTTGACCGCTGATAGTATTTCCATTTCCATATATTATAGCATTTTTTAGAAGTTTTGTTTCCTTGTCACCGATAAATTCTCGTTCTCTGACAATATGAGGATGATTTGCCCAGATAACATCAACACATTCAAAACTCAGACTGTGATAATAATTTTTGCGTTTCTGTTCAACTGCCTGCACATATTCCGGTTCATCCGTGTGGATTGCAAGAATCATAATGTCGCATGGATTTTCTTTTCTGAGTTGGACAAGATATTCTGAAAATTCCTGCCAGCTTTTTTTGTTTGCCGAAATATAATTCAGGTACGAACGGTAATTCGGGCGGTTCAAAATCTCTGTCACGGCAACAAAAAGAATTTTCCATTTTTCTTTTTGGATGATTTTATAGGAAATTTTTCCGTCTGGCTTTTCATTTATTCCGCAGAAATAAACCGGTCGCGCAGAATCTTTTGTGTTTTCTTCTATTATATTTCCCCAATTTAATGTTTCTCTGATTCCTTCAAGCCCTTGGTCATTTGTATGATTATTGACCAGCGAAAAAACGTTGAATCCTGCGTCGATTGCGGCTTCCGGGTAAGTTGGCCGCATATTGAAATTTGGATATGGCGAAAAAGGTAAATTCTTGTCAACAGGAGCTTCAATATTCGCAAAAGAAAAATCAGCATTTGAAACAAGCGGCTTTATGCTTTTCCATATTTTGTGGTAATCTTTCATGTTGAAATTCGGTCTGTGCGCCATAATATCGCCGGCAAAAAGAAGAGAAATTCGTTCCGGCTCTTCCATTGTTTCATTTTTTGGAAGCGTTTTGCATGAAAAAACAAAAAAACTGATAAACACTACGGAATAAAAAAATTTAAAATTCATCAACTTTTA
Source organism: Treponema sp. UBA7590 (assembly GCA_002478955.1). Taxonomy (GTDB): domain Bacteria; phylum Spirochaetota; class Spirochaetia; order Treponematales; family Treponemataceae; genus Treponema_D. The sequence goes on along the minus strand of DLKK01000095.1, from coordinate 5,883 downwards.
CAATTATAACACACACAGTCGCAGTAGAAAAGTGTGAAATATCTATTGAATTTTTTGAATATCTGATATATTTTTAAACAGTTTAAAACGTGGGAAAGCTTATGAGTGAAAAAGAGACCAAGCTGCAGAAAATAATTGAGCTTGAGTTAAAACTTGATGAAATAAAAGACGTTGACGTGCTTCTTGAACGGATTCTTACAGAATCAAGAAAAATTGTTAATGCAGACGCCGGCTCAATATATGTAAAAGAAGGCGAAAAGCTCAAGATAAAATATGCGCAGAACGACACTCAGCTAAGGGAACTTCCACCAGGAGAAAAGCTTCCTTATATATTTTTCTCGTTTCCGATAAATAAAACCTCGATTGCCGGTTATGTTGCGAGCACAAAAGAAACTCTTTCAATTGAAGATGTCTACAATATCCCGGAAGAAAAACCTTATAAATTCAACCGCCAGACGGATCTTACAACAAATTACAGGACAAAATCCATTTATACATTTCCACTTGTGATGAACAATGGTGTGCTTCTTGGTGTTCTGCAGATTATCAATAAACTTGATGAAAATGGCCGCGTTGTAAAATTTACAAAAGAAGATGGAACATATTTGAAGCATTTTGCTCTTTCAGCGGTCCGGGCATTGCAGCATGCGTATAACACGCGCGAAAACCATCGTAAAATGCTGAAGATGTCAGAATTCCGCGATCCAAAGGAAACTTATCTTCATACAGAACGCGTTTCCAGCATTTCTCTGGAAATTTATGACCGTTGGGCATTTGATAAAAATATTCCGGAAAATATCCGTCACACTTACCGGGATAATTTAAAGATTGCCGCAAAATTCCATGATATTGGAAAAGTCGGAATTTCGGATTTGGTTCTGAAAAAGCCAGGCCGTTTTGATGAAAAGGAACGCCAGATAATAAAAGGTCATACTTGCATTGGAGCGCAGCTTTTTGATCCGCCGGAAACTGATGTGGATATCATATGCCGCGATGTTGCTTTGTGCCACCACGAGCGCTTTGATGGCGGTGAAGCCGGTTATC
>DLKK01000095.1:0-4832 GCA_002478955.1 Treponema sp. UBA7590 | reverse complement strand
TCCTGGAAAAAAATATTTTAACGGCGAATATGCAAATTTCCAGATTGGATTTCCTGTTGAAAAATCAACACCTTTGAAAGGAGATGAGATTCCTTTGGCCGCACGCATTGTTGCTGTCGCTGATGTTTTTGACGCTCTTTCGCATAAAAGATGCTACAAGGAAGCATGGTCTTTGGATGATGCTTTTGCGGAAATTCAGAATTGTTCTGGAACCCAGTTTGACCCTGAAATTGTTCTTGCATTCATGAAAGTCCGGGATCGTGTTGAGAAAATTCTTATCAATTATCGCGACGACGAAGGGTAATTATCGCTTTTTCAAGAGCGGTTTTGTATTTTTCAAGTGTTTCCAGGCTGTAGTTTTTTCCTTTTTTTCCGCCAAAACCAAGTGCTGCCAGCTGAAAATTTAGTTCTCTGTCTTGTAGCCGGTATTTTATATTGTTTTTTTCAAAAATTGTTCCACGGTCGTTTATTGTAACGATATCGTTTTTTACAAGCCGTTCTGCAAGTAGGACATCTTTTGTCACGACAAGAGTTTTTTTATCAGCATTATTAAAAATATAATTGTCGGCAGAATCTTTTGTCTGTTCGCAAACGACCATTTCATAGTCTGAATTCTTGTTCTCGATTTTTTTATTTGCAACAATTTTTAACTTTAAATTATTTGATTTGCAGTATTTTATTGTGTAGTCCAATGCAAGGTTGGGGCAGTTGTCGCCGTCAATGAAGATAGAAATCATTTCAGGACCTTGTCTATTTTTTCGATTAGAGTTTTTGTTATTCTGTCAGCTTCTTCATCTGCTGAGTTGTTTTCCAGCGCGGCCTGAAATTTCAGTGAGCGTCCCTTCGCCTTGTAAAGCTCATCGCTTAGCATAATTCCCGCAAGAATTGAAATTTTCAATGGATCTGTTAAAGCGCCGCCATTTTCAATCTGGTTTACAATCCTTTTATAATAACCAAGAATCTGTTCCAGATAACTTGTGTCCTCATCGGCCTTGATTGAAAAAGTTGTTCCTAGAAGATCTATTTGAAGCGTTCCTTTTGCCATAAGTTTTTGTCAAAAAATATCGAATTGACCGTTTTCGTCTTCAGAATTTGTCTGTTCAGAAGAATTCTGTGGGTTCTGTTCTTGCTGTATTTTTTCTTCCTGATGAACAGGTTGCATTGTGCTGAATTGCGCTGCTTCTGGATTGATTGAATTTTGTGCCTGAGATTCGGTGAAAATCTGCTGACCCTGGATATTTTCCAGGTGTTTTGAATTATTTACAGAATATTGTGTCTGTTCTGTAGAAAACGTATTTTGTGGATTTATTTGTTGTGTATGTTCCGGTTCAGTCTGTGTGTTCTGAACTGTAACAGGATTAGAAGAGGCAACTTGACCGGCTGCCTTCAATACGGAATTTTCTATTGAATTCAAACGGTCAAGTGCTTTTAAGATTCCGCTTTCAATCTTATTTTGATCTGATTCAAAGGTTGAAAGTTGCTCCGACTTGCTTGAAAGCGCATTTGTGAGCTCAGAACATTTACTGCGCAGAGCATCGTTTTCAGCCTGTAGCTGTGCAATTTTAGCAACAGCACTTTCTACTCTTTGTTCAAGAAGCAAAATCTGATCAAGCGAAATCATAGTGAATTCCTTATGCCTTCAAAGCGTTCTTTGCAGCTTCTACAACTGCCTTGAATGCTACAGGATCTTCGATAGCCATATTTGAAAGTGCCTTGCGGTTCAATGTGATACCAGCCTTTGAAAGACCATCGATAAAGCGAGAGTATGAAAGACCTTCATCTCTTACAGCAGCGTTGATACGTGCAATCCATAAAGCGCGGAAGTTGCCTTTGCGGTCGCGGCGGTCAACGTAAGCATGGTTCAAAGCTTTTACAACAGCATCTTTTGCTGGTTTGTAGTTTGACTTTCTGTCACCGATGAAACCTTTAGCAAGCTTTAAGATTTTTACACGGCGATTCTTTCTTTTTGTTCCGTCTATTGCTCTTGACATATTCTATACTCCATTAACCGTATGGCAACATCTGCTTACGGATTTTCTTTGCGTCAGCTTCTGCAAGAATTCCTGTTTCACGAAGCTGTCTCTTTCTTTTTGGTGAACGCTTTGTCAAAATATGACGAAGGTTCTGTTTCTTGTACTTGATTTTTCCGCTGCCAGTTGTTGAGTAACGTTTTGCAGCAGATTTCTTTGTCTTCATCTTAGGCATTTCATTTACCTCAATTTTTTTATTTGGCTTTTGCTGAAATTGTCATGGACATTGTTTTTCCATCCATCGCTGGCTGTTTTTCCATGACATACGCTGAAGTAAGCCTTTTCAAAACTTCATTCAGGACATCGTAGCCGAGTTCTGTGTGGGCAAGTTCGCGTCCGCGGAAACGGATTGTTACTTTTACCTTGTCGCCCTCGTCAAGAAATTCCTGTACATGCTTGGCTTTTGTATCAAGATCTCCAGGTCCAATTTTAGGCTGCATACGGATTTCTTTTAACTTTAGTACTTTCTGATTCTTCTTGGATTCTCGGAGCTTTTTTTCCTGTTCGAATCGGTACTTGCCAAAATCAAGTATTTTACAAACCGGTGGGTTAGCATTTGGACTCACCTCAACAAGATCAAGATCCTTTTCCTTAGCCAATTTAAGAGCTTCCAGCGTTGGAACTATTCCTTTTTGGTTGCCCTCTTCATCGATAAGTCGAACCTCTCGGACGCGGATCATTTCGTTTATCCTTTGCCCTTTGTTGTTGTTTCTGTTGTCTTGGTATGCCAACTATCCTCCTCGTGTTCATAAAACACAAAATACATATAAACGTAATTATCATTATATATGAAAAAACGTTGATGTGTCTATATTGAAAAAATAAAATCCCGCAGTAAATTGTAGCGGGAATTTTTTTATTTTGAATGGCAAAATCGTAAGCAAAACTGATGAAACTGGTGCTGGCGGATTATGAGAAATGAATAAAGGCTGGTTTTGCAAGGCAAAACTAGGCAGCGGGTAAAAAAACTTGTGGGCGAAAGAATTGAAGCCCGCGTGCGGTAGTGATTGCAGAGGAAATGAGGCTTGCCGAATTGCAGCGGAAAGCACGACGGCGAGCTTGCGAGCCGGACCGCCCGAATTTAAATAAAAAGGAAAAATCTGTTTTTGGATGTTGTAAAAGTGTTTTTGTGGTAGTATCTTTAGGTGAACCTTAATCAGGTGAATTTTATTTTTGAAGGTTTATTATGGATTTTATTAAAAATTTAAGGGACAAGGCCAGAGCGGCTGGAAAAACTATTGTTCTTTGCGAGGGCGAGGACAAGCGCGTTGTTGAGGCGGCTTCTTCTATTGTAAAGCTTGGAATTGCAAAAATTATTCTTCTTGGAAACAAGGCTGAAATTGAAAAATTCGGATTTGACATGGACGGTGTGAAGATTGTTGATCCTAATTGCGATGAAAATGCTGACAAATACGCTGAGATTCTGTTCAAGGCGCGAGAAGGAAAAATCAACAAAAAAACTGGTGCTCCTGAATATGCTGATGTTGCCGCTGCAAAGGCTGCCGCGCTTAAGGATTTTACAATGTATGGCGCTTTGATTTTGAAGGCTGGCGATGCGGATGGTTTTGTTTCTGGAGCGTGTCATTCTACAGCAAATACGCTTCGCCCTGGATTGCAGGTTATAAAGACGGCACCTGGAATCAAGACAGTTTCTTCTTGCTTTATAATGGTTGCTCCGCCAACTGGAAATAAATATGTTCCTGACGGAATCGCAGTTTTTGGCGACTGCGCGGTAAATATTGAGCCTAGCGCGGAGGAGCTTGCGGACATAGCTATTGCTTCTGCTAAAACTGCTAAGACTATTGCCGGAATTGAGCCGAAAGTTGCAATGCTTTCTTTTTCCACAAAAGGTTCTGGAAATGACTCAAAATTCCATGACACAGTTTCTAAGGTTCAGAAAGCCACTGAGTTGGCCAAGGCTGCCGCTCCGGAGCTTGAGCTTGACGGTGAATTCCAGTTTGACGCGGCTGTTGCTCCGGAAGTTGGAAGTCTGAAGGCTCCTGAAAGCAAAGTTGCCGGCCACGCGAATACATTTATTTTCCCTAACATTAATGCCGGAAACATTGGCTATAAGATTTGTGCTAGAATGGGTGGCTGGAAGGCGATTGGCCCGGTTTGCCAGGGATTTGCAAAGCCATTGAACGATCTTTCCCGTGGCTGCAATGTTGAGGAAATCATCGATACAGTTGCAGTTACAGCACTTCAGGCGTAATTTTCAGCGATTTTTTAATTAGTAAAATTGTGAAAAATTGAAAGGCGGCGTTTCTTTTTTTAGGAATGCCGCTTTTTTTTGTCCGGATTTTTTTATGAGCCTTTTGGGCGTTTCCGCATGCGCGGACCGGACTTTTGCGTTATAAAATTGCTTCGCAATTTTTCCGTTCAGACAAAAATCTCCGTTCGCATTCGCTCGCGGGATATTTTTGTCCGAACCGCCGCGCCGCGGCGGCTGCAATTCCTAACGCTTCAAGCTCGCAGGCAAGCTTTTTTTTATTTTCTGCCGTTTGAATCTACGCTTGATTTTCGGGCTAAATAAAAAAAAAGAACATTGAGATAATCAATGTTCTTTCTGTAAAAAATATATTCTTTCGGGCAAACAGGATTTGGCGTTGCAGTCGCCAGCATCCATGCTGGCTTCTTTCACGCCGTCTTCGCTCGCTGTCGGCAACATCCTGTTGCCTGATCGGGCTATTCGCCCGCGCTCACTCTGCTTCAAATCCTGGTTCAGTTTAATAAAAAAAAGAACATTGAGATAATCAATGTTCTTTCTGTAAAAAATATATTCTTTCGGGCAAACAGGATTTG
>DLKK01000099.1:3756-17466 GCA_002478955.1 Treponema sp. UBA7590 | reverse complement strand
TTTGACGATGCTGTGATTCTTCCAGAAAATGAAGTGAAAAAGTATGAACTTGATAAATCAAAACTTGAAAAAATTCTCTCGAAATATGATGCGCTGCTGGCAAAGCCGAGAGTCTATCCTTATTCATTGGAAGTTGACTATTCTGTATGTCATGTTTCAGAGGATTTACGCACTTTAAAAAAGATAATACATGAGAAATATCCTGAATACGACAAGGATGTTTATAGTGTGATGACCTGCGGATGTAGGTTATCACCCTATAACATGACTGTCATAGGGTGGAACGATTTTGACGCATACTGCACATGGCTGTTCAATATACTTTTTGAGGCTGAAAAGGAAATAGATATATCAAAATACAATGCTGTTCAGGGACGCATTTTTGGATACATGGCGGAACGGATGTTCAATGTGTGGATGCGGCATAATTTGAAAAAGGTAAAATACATGAATATTAAAAAATTTTATGATATTCAGAAAATGACGAACATAATTAGTCTTTTTACCAGAATGTTAAAAATAAAATTGGCTGAGTTTGGTACATTACCGACTAGAAAGAAGTTTTCAGAAGAAAAATACATGGATTTAAATGGCTGGAAAGAATGATTTTTCAGGAGATGAAAAATATATGAATATTTCTATTGCAATGGCTACATACAACGGCGAAAAATATATACGCGAGCAGCTTGATTCTATCTTGAATCAGAGTGTGAAAGACTTTGAGCTGATTGTCTGCGATGACTGCTCAAAAGATTCTACTGTAAAAATCTTAAATGCAAATGTGAATTGTCGTGCTTCTTCTAAAGAGGTTATTTGTTTCTGCTGGCTTTCCGATGGTTGTGCGTCTTTCTATGTGCGTGCTGTGCGGAGCCGTGTTGTATGCCCTTATGATGATTTTGTTAAGAGAAAAATTGTGCATGAATCTTTTAAGGCAAGCAAGAAATAAATTGAGGAGAGTTTCATGAGCGTAAAAGTTTCTGTGATAATTGTAAATTTTAATAAATATGAAGATACGATTGCATGTGTTGAATCTATAAAAAACTCAGATACTATTGTTTCTTATAACATAATTTTGGTTGATAACTGTTCTTCTAATAATTCTTTTGAACAGTTACAGAAAATTACAGATAACAAAATCATATATTTATTAAAGTCTGCAAAAAATAACGGATACTGTGCAGGAAATAATATTGGTATAAAATTTGCACTTGAAAACTTCAATTCAGAATATATTTGGATATTAAATCCAGATACTTTAGTTGATAAAGATGCAATGCAAAATCTTTACAATTTTGCACAAACAAAATTAGATCTTGGAATTTTAGGACTACGCCTTGTTTATTATCCAGATACGCAGTTTTTACAGGGGCTTGGCGGAGGCAATTTTAAAATACAGAAATCAGGACTCCTTGCACCAGGAACTCATTTGTATCATTTATATTCATCAGATACAGAACTACCAGCTGTTGTAAATCCAGATCTTGTGATTGGTGCGTCAATGTTTGTTCCTAAAAAAGTTTTTGAAACATGTGGTCTTATGAATGAACGTTTTTATCTGTATTCAGATGAAACCGAATTTTGCCTACGTGTGGCAAAATTCGGTTTTAAGCATTATGCAATTTCTAATGCGACAGTCTATCACAAAGAAGGCTGGCGACAGAATGTGCAAAAACTTATGGCGGTTTATTATACAAAAAGAAATTCTCTTATTATGACAAAAAATCTTTTCCCAGAGCATCTCTTTCGGAATTTATTCTTTTCATATTGCTCAAAGTCGATTCTTTCATATATATGGAATAGAAACTGGAAAGCCCTTAGATTGTATTTTAAAGGAATTAATGACTTCAAAAAAGGTATTGATGGCAAGGTTGATTTGTCAAAATGGTTAGGAGATAAAAAATGATTCCAAAAATAATTCACTATTGTTGGCTTAGTAATGATCCGATTCCTCAAAAATTAAAAGACTGTATGGAAACTTGGAAAGAAAAATTGCCTGATTACGAATTTATTTTGTGGAATTTTGACAGATTTGATAAAAAGTCATCTCATTGGGTTCAGCAGGCTTTTGATAATAGAAAATATGCTTTTGCTGCTGATTATATCCGGCTTTTCGCTGTCTATAATTACGGTGGAATTTATATGGATATGGATATTAAGGTTTTGAGAAGTTTTGATTCTTTATTAAATCAAAATCTTATGATTTCTTATGAAAATCCCGAACAAAATGGAATAGAAGCAGGTTGTTTTGGAGCTGAAAAAGGAAATCCTTTTATAAAGGACTGCCTTTCGCACTATGATGGACGCAACTTTATAAAATCTGATGGAAGTTTTGATGTATTAACTCTTCCCAAAATAATGGCAAATTTTTTGTCAAAACACGAATACGTAAAACCGATGGACTGGCATACTTTTACAAATAAAAGTTATGTAACAGGAAAAATAGAAACAACTACAGAAAGCTATGCGATTCATAATTTTGCAGGAAGCTGGACTTCTGTGGCACAGCAAAAATATGATAGTTTTCGTAAAAAAATATACTTAAAATTCCCAAAATATCTGGCAAAAATTATTTCGTTTTTTCCATTCATAAGATGGCAGATTATAGATAATGGTTTTTTAGGCTTATTTAAAAAAGTTTTCAGGAGAATTTTCTAAACTTGGCTTATATTGCTTGTACTTTATATTCTTTTTTTCTCATTTATTTTTGTTCTGTAAAAAAGAATAAATCATATAACTCATTTCATAGCAAGGCATTTTGTTTTGCAATTATATTTCCGGCTTTGTATTGGTTGTTACTTTTAGGGATGCAATATTATGTGGGTACAGACTATCCGACGTATTATAAACTTTTTGAAACAAATCAAACTAAATTATATCAGAATAATTTTGAATATGGATTTGTAATCATTTGTAACTTAATTCATAAGTTTAATCTTTCAGCTCAATCAGGGTTTTTTGTTATTTCATTTATTGATGTTCTTTTCTTCTGTTTATTCATGATGAAATTTAAATTTACACGCCCTGAAATATTCTTAATTGTATATTTCTGTTGTGCCACAGCATTTGTAAACCAACAAAATGCGTTACGTCAGTATGCGGCTATGAATATATTTCTTTTTGCATTTTATTATCTCTATAAAAAGAGTTTTTTAAGATATTTACTTCTTGTCTTGCTTGCAGGAGCTTTTCATAGAAGTGCGATTCTTCTTGTTGTTGTTTATCCATTAAGAATTTTATTTACTTATTATTCAAAAAAAAATCTTTATTTAGAACTTTTATGTGGCATTATTTTTTGCTTTATTGGACTGGATTCACTGATAACTTGGTTTGTACAATTTACACCTTATGCTTCATATTTAGGGTCTGCTTGTTTTCTAAATGGAAATAGGAAAGAACTTATTAACATATTAACTAAAGTCATTTATATTCCTTTTTTTGTTAAAGCTATTCATTGTTCAGAAAATTATAGCAAAAAGGAAAAATTTTTGCTTGGAAACGGAGTATTTTTTTATTCTGTAAAACTTGTATCTATGAGTTCATTTTTTTTGAGCCGTTTTTCTATGTATTTTGATGTCTTAGCATATTCCCCATTGTATCTTTATTTTGTTTTTCTTGTAGAAAAATATCAGAAGAAAAAATATGCAAAAATTTTTGAACTTTTTATTTTTCTATGTGTAGTGGTTGCTCCATATTTACTTAAGACAATTGTCGCTCCAAGTGGAGAATATTTATATCAATCAATTCTTTTTAGGTGAGGTGAAAATGACTTTTGAGATTGCAATATCAACAATGCATAAAAATCATGATGAAATTTTAGAAATGTTAAGACATGAAAACATCAAGTGTGATTGTATCGTTATAAATCAGTGTAATGAAGACTATTCTGAAATTATTGAACAGAATAACCGGAGAATAAGAATTTTTTATACAACAGAGCGTGGTCTTTCTAAAAGCCGCAATATGGCTTTACGTAATGCGATGGCTGATATTCTTGCAATTGGGGACGATGATTTATTTTATTATGACGATTTTGACAAGATAATTCTAAATTATTATGAATGTAATTCAAAAGCAGAGGTTGTTCTTTTTAATATGGATGACCTCTATAAAACTTTCCCATCTAAAAATCGAAAATGTACTTTTTTAGAGTTGAGCGGATACAAAAGTATTGAGACAACATTTCGTGTCTCTGCAATACAAAAAAGATTTCTAAAATTCAATGAGTTTTTTGGAACTGGTTCTAGATGTTTTAATTCTGGCGAAGAAAATATCTTTCTTGCAGATTGCTATCATAAAAAATGTAGGATTTTTTACTGCAAGGATAAGATTGTAAAACGGCTTCCAGGAGAATCTTCATGGTTCACATCATTCAATGATGAGAAATTTATAGAAGACCGAGGAGCTATTTATTATGCCATGTCTAAAATATTTTTTCCTTTATATATTTTTCACTTTGCTTTTAAAAACAGAAAAAAATTAAAGCCTCATTCTGTTACAGATGTCTTGTGCCTTATGTTTAACGGAAAAAATAAATATCTCAATCTAAAGGAAAACTAACAAAATGAAACGGATAATAACATATGGAACATTTGACCTTCTGCATTATGGACACATAAATCTTCTGAAAAGAGCTAAATCATTAGGAGATTATCTTATTGTTGCTCTTTCAACTGATGAATTCAATTGGAATAAAAAACACAAGAAATGCTACTTCTCTTATGAAAAGCGTAAGCAGCTTCTTGAAGCAATACGTTATGTAGATCTTGTAATTCCTGAGGAAAATTGGGAACAGAAATCTTATGATATTGATGAGTATCATATTGACACTTTTGTGATGGGCGATGATTGGAAAGGAAAATTTGATTTCCTGAAAGACAAATGTGAAGTCGTATATCTTCCAAGAACGCCAGAAATAAGTACTACAAAAATAAAGGAGAATCTAAGTGGAAAAAATGACTGAAATAAGGAAGATGCAGCTGGAAATTGTTTACATGATGTCGGATATTAATGCACTTTTTAATAAAAACAGCATAAAATACACTCTTTTAGGTGGAAGCGTTCTTGGTGCGATTCGGCACAATGGTTTCATTCCGTGGGATGATGATATGGATGTCGGTGTTTTCCGTGTCGATTTTGAAAAAGTTGAGAAACTTCTTTCATCGATGAAGAAGTATGTTTACGAACCGGCAGAGAATCACATTGTTCCTGACGCTCCGATTGGGCATATTCATGTTGTGAATAATACTTATAAAATCGAGAACTCACCTACAATTGATGTATTTGCGTTAGATTATGTTCCTGATGATAAAAAAAATCAGAAAAAGTTACGCTTTTATGCGAATATACATCATCTTGCTGTTCTTAGACGAGCACCAAAAAATAGAGGAAAGATAAAAAGAATTCTGTTTCAGTTTCTGTTAAATACTATTTCAGAAAAGAGCTGGGATAAAATTCAACGGTTAAGTTTAAAAAAAATAATGGAATTTTGCAAAAATCAAAATACATGGATAGGAAATATTTGGGGATTTTGGACAGAAAAAGAGTATTTTCCGAGAGAAGTTTATGAAAATCTTGTTGTGCATGATTTTGAAGGAATGCAGCTTCCTATTCCAGCTGATTACAACAAATACTTGTCGCAAATGTACGGAAATTATATGGAACTTCCACCTGAAGAAAAAAGAGTTCCTAAACATAGGGAGTTTTAAATGCCCAAAATCTCAATAATAATGCCGTGCCACGACGGAGAAGAATATCTTCCAGACTCAATCACTTCTGTTTTATCTCAGACTTATACAGATTGGGAGTTACTTATTGTAGACGACAATTCCACTGATAATTCTGTAAATATAATAGAAGATTTCTGCAAAAAAGACGTACGTATAAAATTGCTTCATACAGAAACATCATCAGGTATACCGGCAACTCCACGCAATGTCGGAATAAATGTTGCATCTGGTCGTTTTATTGCGTTTCTTGACTGTGATGATATGTGGCTTCCGACAAAACTTGAGCATCAGCTGCCGCTCTTTGAGACAAAAAATGTCGCGGTTGTATTTTCGTATTATGCAAAAATGAATGCCGGTGGAAATTACGGAACTAATTCGATATCTTCTCCTGTTTTTGTTTCATACAATTATATGTTAAATGGAAACTGCATTGGAAATCTTACAGGAATGTATGACACAAAAAAATGCGGAAAAGTTTTCCAAAAGGAAATTCATCACGAAGATTACGTCATGTGGCTTGAAATTCTAAAAAAAGGATTTTATGCCGCAAACACAAATACAGTGGAAGCTGTTTACAGAGAAAACAAAGCTTCTGTTTCAGGCAGCAAGCTGAAAATATTTAAATGGCAGTGGAATATTCTTCGCAAGGAGTTAAAAATTCCATTTTTCAAAGCTTTTAAATATTTTCTTAATTATGCGGCTAGCGGATTCCTAAAATTCATAAAGTAGTAGATTAGGGCGTTTCCTGCCATTGGCAGGACGGGCTTTGCACCGTTCCGCTGTCGCTCCATTCGACGCAGCAAACTGCTTACGAACGCCTTCGGCGCGGTTTCAATCCCTAACGCATCTCTATATTTTGGAGGTTAAAATAGAATGACAATAACAGTTATCGGTGGCTCTGGGTTTGTAGGAACCCGGCTTGTAAAGAGGCTTCTGGATGCAGGACATAATGTAAGAATCGCGGACAAAAGAAAAAGCGTGGTTTATCCTGAGCTTTGGAGCCGCTGCGATGTGCGCAATTCCGGGAGCGAGACGAATGAGTTTCCTGCAAGCCTTACGGACGAGGCGATGGCTCCTGGCGCGGATGAGGCCGCAAAGAAAGAGCAGCCGATGCACTCCCTTCTGGAAGTCCTAAAAGAAAGCGATGTTGTCGTGAATCTTTCAGCGGAACACCGCGATGATGTTTCCCCAAAATCCTTGTATGACGAAGTGAACGTAAAAGGCAGCGAGAACATCTGCAGGGCTTGCACGGAGCTTGGAATCCATCACATTTTCTTTACAAGCTCTGTCGCGGTCTACGGATTCGCCCCGGTCGGAACAGACGAGAGCGGCGAGATAAAATATTTCAACGACTACGGACGCACAAAGTATCTTGCCGAGGGAAAATACCGCGAGTGGCTTTCTTCAGACAAGTCGAACTGCGCCACAATAATCCGCCCGACTGTGATTTTCGGCGAGCAGAACCGCGGAAACGTGTACAACCTTTTGCGCCAAATTGCTGGTGGAAAGTTCCCGATGGTTGGCAAAGGCAAAAACCGCAAGAGCATGAACTATGTTGAGAATGTCGCGGCGTTCATCCAGTTCTGCATTGAGAACGAAGAAAAACTTCCCTGCTTTGAAAAGGAGTACGACGGAACATCAGCCGGAAAGCAGCACCTCTTCAACTACTGTGATGAGCCTGCCTACGACATGAACCATCTTGTCCTTGATGTGTACAAGCACCTTGGAAAGCCGAAGAAACGCCTTGTGCATTTTCCGTACTGGATTGCGTATCTCGGCGGAAAAGGATTCGACCTGCTTGCGTTTATCCTGCGCAAAAAGTTCGCGATTAACTCAATCCGCGTAAAGAAATTCTGCCAGAATACATACTTCAAGTCATCAAGAGTTCCAAAGACGGGCTTTGTAGCTCCTGTTGAATTAGAGGAAGGGTTGCGCCGCACAATTGACTACGAGTTTGTGAAGAAAGTTCAGGGACATACTTTCAGCTGCGAGTAACTTTAAGAATCGTGTTTTAGCAACACATATCATTGTATATTTTATAATTGATATGTGTTTTGCATTTTCCTACAACGCCAAAAATGGTCTGTTAAAGACTTTTTGAAGGCGATAAAGCATTTCCAATGTCGGATTTGTCTTTTTGGGATTTTCCAGCCGCTGATACTGCTGATATGACATTCCAGCTTTTGAGGCAATTTCTTTTTGCGTTTTATGACCGCGGGCTTTTCGTAGTTCTATAGCAAATGCGATTTTTGGAGAAACTTCAATTTCAAAGCCCTCATTGCATTTTGGCTCAGGAATTGGAAAGTTTTCTTCAATATCTGTTTCAAGAACAGCATCCAATGCCTCTTTTGCCATTTTTTTTGCATCATCTACAGAAGTTCCGAATGTGGTTACATTTGCCATATCCGGGAAATGTACAATATACATATTTTCATTTTGTTTTTTTATATCACAATAATATTTCATTTTGAGCCTCCTTCTGTAATTCCAGCTTCTTCTAATATATCTACTGCAAAATTTCCTAAATCCGTATTTCCATGGACAGGAACAACAACAGGTCTTTTAACTCCATCTTTTACAAAAACATGATGAGAACCACGAATTCGATTTAATCTCCAGCCATATTTCTTTAAAATTTTTATTACTTGTTTTGCTGTCATTCCCATATATAGATTATACAACATATTTGTTGTATCTGCAATAAATATATTATGGATTGATTTTATTTTCATTCTGAAAAGTTGTTAAGGCATTTGCCTTTTATAAAAAGAAAGTAGGGCATATTACAATCTCAGACAGGAAGGCTTGCGCCGCACGATTGACTACGAATTTGTGAAGAAAATGTAGGGGCATACTTTTTGCTGCGAATGATGTTTGTGTTGACAACTCAATAAAAATGTCTTAATTTGTAATTAAGAGGTATGCTATGGCAACGCTTCAACTACGTGTGGACAATTCCTTGAAGGCAAAAGCTGACGCTCTTTTTTCATCGCTGGGGCTGGACACTTCAACGGCAGTCCGCATTTTTCTTGCTTCCTCAATAGAAAACAACGGACTTCCTTTTGCTGTGAGGCACAAAACTGATTCGCTTTCATTGGAAACGGCGGTTTCTGACAGTCGGAATCGTATGAATCTGCACAGACCTTTTAAAACTGCACAAGAGGCAGTGGCTTCTATGCTGGAGGATTGATTTGTACGAGATTGTCTACACAAATCGAATGAAATCTGACTGGCTTTTGATGTGTCAGATTTTTGAAAACGAGCTTATTCTTTCTGCGACAGCAACAGGCTCTCACTCCGATTTGTTTAGAAAATAAAATAGTTGAACAAGAAAAACTCACACTCCGCTCAAAATACAAATACGATTCTAGCGACTTTATAATCCTTTGCATTGCGGAGTTCATTCCGCGCAAAGGCCATGATTTTTTCATAGAAAACATTTCGGAGCTGAAAAGGCAGATTCCGAACCTGAAAGTTATAATGCCTAGCCGTGGCGTTCAGCATGGAAATAATGCTTTAGGTGCCGCTGGAAATAATAACAAAACTAGAAACTATTGGAAAAAAAATCTTGAACAAAAAGAATCAGAAATATCTATAATTTAAAATCTTTTTTTGGTAATTTATATTTTTCTGTAAAGAGGAATTAGTAAAGTTATGAGAATTTTGCAACTTATCGATGTGTATAAAACAGGTGGTGCGGAGAAAGTCTTTGATAATTTGTCTTTGTATTGTAAAGACAAAAATATAAATAGTGATAGATTTTCTCTTTATAAAAATCGTGTTGATAATAATTTAAATTATTTGATGGATTATAATAAAAAATCTTTTGGCGGCAAAATTTTTAAAGATTCGTGTTGTTGCTACAGTTCATAATCCGCCTACTGTTCAGTATAAAAAAGTGTGAAAACTTTACTTTGGAATTTGAGGCAGATGATTATAAACTTGCTGAAATTTTAAATTTGGCCCTAAGAAACACAGATGAACTTTTTAAAATTGCTAAAATTGGAAAGAATTGGGTAAAAAATAATTGCAGTTTGGATAACTATGGGTTATTAATTTAAGAATGTTGACTCTTCTTAATGGAGGAATAATGAAAAATATTCATATAGAGAAACGTGTTTCCTCGTTCCCCTGTTCGTGCATCGAAAAATCTCCCCATAGACAAAACTTGAAAAAAACGCAATAATTTATAATATGAATTCAATTTTTACAAATACACTAAAAGTCGTGCTCGTCATTAAATCTAACTTGGGTTAGGTCAGGCGACTTGTGTATATGTGAAATTTATATACTGAAAGAAGCTCTCCTGACGGAGGGCTTTTTTATTTTCAGGTTAGAATTATAGGAGTTTTTATGAAAAAGACTGGCGCTCATATTATTGTAAAATTGTTGGAAATGCACGGAATAAAAACTGTTGCAGGAATTCCAGGTGGTTCTATTCTTCCTTTGTATGACGAACTTACCAGAAGCAATATTCATCACGTGCTTGTGCGCCAGGAGCAGGCTGCCGGATTTTTTGCGCAGGGGATCGCTCGTACAACTGGGCTTCCGGCGGTGTGCATGGCAACTAGCGGCCCGGGCGCAATGAATCTTTTGACCGCAGTTGCAGACGCTCGCTCGGACTCAATTCCAATCATCGCAATTACAGGGCAGGTAAACACAAACCTTATTGGAACTGACGCTTTTCAGGAGGCTGACACTTTCGGGCTTTCTTTTCCGATTACAAAACACAGCGTAATGATAAAAAATGTTGCGGAACTTTTTACTGCGATTCCAGATGCGTTTGAAATTGCAATGAATGGCCGACCTGGACCTGTTCTTATTGATGTGCCACGTAACATTCAGCTTGCGGAATATGAATTTGAAAAATGGCCGGAAATAAGAAAGCCTCTGTCGGAAGAAAAATCGGTTCGCTTCCACACAAAATCTGATGAGATGAAAATTCTTCTTGACCGGGCGACGGATTTTCTTTTAAATGCAAAAAAGCCATGTCTTTATCTTGGTGGCGGCTGCAATACAATTGCGGCTTCAAAGGCAATCCGGGCATTCAAAAAAGTTTACCGTCTTCCGGTTGTTTCTTCGCTGATGGGCTTGGGTTGTGTCCCTCATTCTGATTTGGATTTTGCTGGAATGGTCGGAATGCACGGAAGTTATGCGGCGAACGTTGCAATGAACGAAAGTGACTTGGTTATTGCGGCAGGCGTTCGTTTTGATGACCGCGCTACAGGTGTTGTCTCTAAATTCTGTCCGAATGCAAAAATAATTCACATTGATGTTGACGCGGCTGAAATAAACAAGATTCTTCCGTCAAATTTAAGTATTGTTGCGAAAGTTGAGTCGGTTTTTCCGGAGCTTACTTCTTGTTTGGAAAAAAAATTAAATTCGTCATCTGAAAAAGAAAAATCTTCTGAAGGCGAGCGTATTTCCTGGTGCGAAAAAATCATCAGAATCAACAAGGAAAATTCCTCGCTTGTCTGTGGCTCTCCAAAAGAAAACGAAAAGAACGGAAATTTCAGGAACAGCGTAAATCCTCGCGCTTTTATTGCGTCAATTCCTGGACTTGCGGAAAAAGCCGGAACAAAAAAAACGGATTTGCTTGTTACAACGGATGTTGGCCAGCATCAGATGTTTGCGGCTCAATATTATCCTGTTGAAGAACCTCGGACTTTTCTTACTTCTGGAAGTCTTGGAACAATGGGATTCGGGCTGCCTGCTGCTTTGGGTGCGGCAATGTCAAATCCAAAAAAACGTGTTGTATGTTTTTCAGGTGACGGCTCAATAATGATGAATATCCAGGAACTTGCGACGCTTGCTGAAAATAATCTTGCTGTAACTGTCATTGTTTTTGAGAACGGAACGCTTGGAATGGTTTACCAGCAGCAGAAATTCCTTTTTGAAAAAAACTATTCTGCCAGCGAATTTATTGCTTCGCCTGATCTTTTAAAAATTGCGGAAGGTTTTGGAATTGAAGCTATTGATGCGGATTCTGATCCGGAATGGTATAAAAAAGCTTTTTCCCCGGAAAGAAAAAATAAGCCGTGCTTTGTGCGTGTCCGCGTTGATCCGGAAGAAAATGTTCTTCCATTTGTTCCAGGCGGAAAAGCCAACATAGACAGCATCAGGGATTAAGCCGCTATTCGGAAACTGTCTGCCCGCGCAAAAGACTTTCGCGTTCCTGTTCACGCCATCGTGTCTCTTTTATGATAAGTTCTTTTTCGCTGGCGGCCCGTTCTTCTGCATATTTTTTTACTTCATCCTTTAGCTGAATCATTGCGTCCGCGATTACAGGTTCAAACTGGGTTCCTTTGCCTTCCTGGATAATCTGCATTGTCTTTTCAATTGAAAAAGCCTGTTTGTATGGCCGGTAGCTTAAAAGCGCGTCTGTAACATCCGCAACCGCCATTATTCTTGCGCATAGCGGAATTTCACTTCCCTGCAGCTTGTTTGGGTAGCCGGTTCCATCGTATCGCTCATGATGACACAAAGCCATCTGCGCCGCAACCTTGTTAAATTCTCCGTTGTAGATTTTTGGCATAGCATTTATTATTTCGCATCCGATTTCCGGGTGTTTTTTCATCATCTCAAATTCTTGCGGAGTAAACTTTCCAGGTTTCATAAGAATATGGTCTGGAATATAAATTTTTCCAATATCGTGCAAGTTTGCCGCCGCTGAAAAAATCTCGATATTTTTATTGGAAAGCTCGTCCTTATAATAGCCTTCTGATTTCAGTTTTTTGCAGAGCATCCTGACATATTCAACGGTGTGCTCAACATGGAACCCTGTGACAAGCTCGTGTTTTTTCAGCACAAGCGGAACAAATTTCATAAAATCAAGCTGAGTCTGCTCAAGTCTCTTGTTACGGTCAATTGCCGAATGAAGCGTCTTGCTGTTTCTTTTTGCCATATTGTATGCAATCAGCACAACGAATACAAATTCAATTGTAAAACCCGCAGAAAAAGAAATGCAGTCGGCCAACGGCGATGAGCCAAACGTAATTCCTTCCTTAAAACGGTTCAAGGATTTTCCGTATTGAGAAAAAATCATTGCGATATAATTTACGGCAGACAAAAAAAGCGTAAGCTTTACGTCGTAATAAAGGCAACTTAAGAACACAATCAGGCTGTATCCAATGTAAATTCCAATATGTGCGTTCGTTCCCAAAAGCGCAAGCACGTAAGATGCGCCAAGAAGCCCGAAATATTTCGCGGAATTCTGGATACTCTCGTAAGCCTCCGGATGTTTTTCCTTGAACTTTGGTGAATTAAAGCCGTAGACAAGGACTAAAGTTATAACCGAAAAAGGAAGAATCAGCGCCTCGGTAAAAATAATAAACTTTTTTTCAATCTGGAAAATGTTAAAATAGGAGAGAAACGCGAATACCGGCGCCAGTAAATTCAGCAAAATCAAAATTTTTGTCACAAGCTGATTTATCTTGAAAGTGTTGTTCTCAAAAAATTCGTCGTTCTCGCTGTTCATGCTTGTCTGCTCTCCCGATAAAAAGCATCTTCCGCCATTCCCTTGGATTTTGGCGGAAGACACAGATTACATTTGGTTATTTTTCAACAGGAAAGACTTTCTTGAACTCTTTCAAAAGTTCATTTGTTTCAATTGCAGAATCGAAATTATAGATTTTTCCCATTTCTGTGTAGAATTTGATTAGCGGTTCAGTCTGCTCGCGGTAAACTTCCATTCGGTGCAGGATTGATTCCTGCTTGTCGTCATCGCGCTGGTAAATTTCACCGCCGCACTTGTCGCAAACACCTTCTTTTTTTGGTGGAAGCGTCAGGACATTGTAGTTTGCGCCACAGTTTCTGCAGACACGTCTTGTGCTCAATCTTTTTATAACAAGCTCATCTTCCGCCTGAAAATTTACTACAGCAACTTCCGGGCAAATAGAAACAAACATTTCAGCCTGTGGAATTGTGCGTGGAAAACCGTCCAGGATAAATCCGTTCTTGCAGTCATCCTTGGAAATTCTGTCCT
>DLKK01000099.1:0-3736 GCA_002478955.1 Treponema sp. UBA7590 | reverse complement strand
GTCCTTTACAAGCTCGCATGTCAAATCGTCGCTGACCAACGAACCAGAATCAATAATCGCCTTTACCTTCAGGCCAAGCGGAGTCTGATTTTTGATATTTGCCCTAAAAATATCACCAGTCGAAATATGAGGAATTTTGTACTCTTCTGCAACTTTTACAGCAAGCGAGCCCTTTCCAGCTCCCGGAGGGCCTAAAAAAATAAAATTCATTATGTCTCCTAAAAAAGTCAATGAGAAAGTTTCAACTTTCGATTTTGACTCTAAAATTATCATCCTATTTTACAATAATAATGCTGAATTTGCAAAAACTTTTTGGAGCAAATTTTTTCAATACGCGACCCGCTTTTGCTGCAAGTCCTCATTCCGCGGCTGCTCCATTCCGGTCTTTCCGCCACAATCGGGGCTAAGTTTCTTTTTTACCGCAGTTCTTCCGGCGCGCCTTTTTGTTCCTTCAGGATTTCCGGCAGCAGATAAACATCTTTTACGCCGCCCACAAGAATTGCGCCCATTCCCATTTCCAGCGGCAGCGAAAGATCCATGTCATAGCGGTCGCCAACTGAAAGACATTCCTCCACTTTTGAGCCGGTTTCTTTAAGCGCAAGCTCAAAAGGTTCCAGCGCCGGCTTTGATTTTCCGGAAGTGTCCAACCCTATTATTTTTGGAATCAGTTCAGAAATTCCCAGCGCTTCCAGCGTTTTTCTTGCCGGCAGAACAGGATTGTTCGTTACGCAGATTACCTTGAATTTCTGCTTTAAAGTCTTGAGCGTTTCAATAAGTTTATCATCGCGCGTCAAAAAATCGCCCGGTTCAAGAAGGTTTCTTCGCATTTCAACGCTTTCCTGGATTGTTACTCCAAAATTTGTAAGCGTGTTTCCAAGGCTGATTTTTTTTCCGCCGTGCTGTTTTGACCAGTTTTTTCTGAATTCGCTTATTTCGTTCCGGGCTTCGCGCGCGGTTATTCCACGTTTTTTTGCCCAAAACCGTATCTGAACATCAACTTGCTCAAATGCATAAGCCGGCGATGTGTACAATGTCGAATCGATGTCAAAAATTATCGTCCTTAAATTCTGCGGAATCTTAAAAATCTTTATTTTTTTTGTCTGTTTTTGTTCCGCCGGAAATTTTTTTGTACAGAATACAATCGCCTTTGCCGCTTCCTGCAGACTCCCGAAAAGTCCAAGTCCGTACAGCGCGACTGCCGCATTTCCTGTAAGCTCGGAGTCGGGCGTATTGCAGACTTCAAGGTTCGTGTTGCAATCAAAGGCTTTTTTTTCAAGCCAGCGTTCGTTTTTTGCCTGTCCGCCGGTTACGCTCATTGTGCCGCAAAAAGTCAGGTCGTTTTCATTTGCAAGTTTCTTTAGCGCAGAAAGCGCATTTTTCACAGAATCTGCAAGTCCGCAAAGAATTCTGTAGCCTTCGCTGTTTTTGTCATCAAGCGAATAGTCGATTATTTCTTCCCATGAAAGTTCCCTTTTTTCAAGCAGAGAAATTTCGTTCTTGTATTCATTCAATATAGAGCCAGATTCTGGAATAATCACAGAGATATTCCACAGTCCTGGAATTGCGCTCGGCAAAGTCCTGAATCCTTCCTTGAAAACTGGTTTATCGGCGCAAAGATTGATTCCTTCGCTGGAGCCGCTCCTGTCACAGATTTTTCCAGGCTCGACAGTGGCAGTTCCTAAAAGTGCGGTTATAAAATCCGGTCCGCCGCAGAAAACCGGCACTTCCGGAATTCCAAATTCCTTTGCCGCCTTTTTTGTTGCGTTTCCGGCGTTGTGGCCAAGCGGAACAAATTCCGGGATTTTATCTACCTCGATTCCGAATTTTTCAAGTTCTGTTTTATTCCAGTAAGCCGGCTCAAAACGTTTTTCCGGCAGAACAGAAATTGCGTTTCCTGTAAGTCTGAATACAACAAATTCCGGTCCAGAAAAAATATACTTTGAAGAAAACCATTCGTCCGGAAAATTCTTTTTGAAGGCAAGGAACTGCGGAATGTAAAGCGATTTTGTTTTTTGCGTCGCGCTTTTTGTTTCTTCGGAAAGAGGAGCGTTCCATAAAAGCGTGCGTCCGTTTTCCGCGGCAACAGTCGGTCCGTTTCCGGAAATGCAGACTGCAGAAATTTGAACAGAATTTGCTGCCAGATCGGCGCATCCGGCTTTGAAAGCCAAAAGCCACTGGTTTGCAAGAAAAGAGTCATTTTTGTTGCTGAAAAATTTTTGCACAGAACAAAGAACCTCGCCTTTTTGGGAAATTATTCCCATTTTCAGCGAGGTTGTTCCAATGTCCGCACAAAGAATGTTCAAGGTATTTTCCATTGGTGAAGACTGAAATTCTTTCTGCGGATTTTATTTTGTCTCTTTTGCAGCTGCGGCGTCTTGCTGTGTTTTTACAATCTTTTCTATTATATTGCGGTTGTCAAGCAAATCACCGATAGACTGGTTGTGATGTATTCTTGTGATTACGTTTGCGAACAGTCCAGAGACATCCGTACTGATGTACCATTCTTTTGTAAGAAGTTCCTCGTGGTAAACAGCGTTCGTTCCGATTACGCGGTAGAATAATCCCTGTTTGTACGCCTCGTCAAATAGCTCGATTGCATTTCCTGTAAAGAACGGCAGGCTGATTGCTGCAATTACTTTTGTGGCTCCATTGTCCTTCAGGAAAGACATGGCTTTAAGCAAAGTTCCACCAGTTCCAAGCATATCATCTGCAAGGAATGCGACTTTTCCCTTTACATCGCCAAGAAGTTTTACGCTCTTTATATTTGTGTCTTTTGCGTTCTGGGTTACAACTGAATAATCTCTTTCTTTGTAAATCATTGCGAGCGGAAGCTTTAATCCAGACGCATAGAATTTGTTTCGGTCAATTGCGCCTGTGTCCGGGGAAACAACAACAAGGTCGTCGTCTTTTCCTGTAAGGTCAACAATTTTTCCAAGCTCGCGGATAATCTGGTAGCTTGCGTGAAGGTTTTCAAGATTGATTGTATTGAATGCGTTTACAATCTCGCGGCTATGGATGTCGAGTGTAATAATACGTGAAACACCGAGCATTTCGTAAACATGGCCGAGCATTGCGGCAGCGAGTCCTTCGCGACCCTTTTTCTTGTGCTGCCGGCTATAAGGATAAACTGGAACAACCAAAGTGATATGAGCGGCTCCTGCCTGGCGGACAGAGTCGATTGTGTTCAAAAGGCACATCAAATGGTCATTTACAGAAAGTGAAAGCTTATTTTTTCCACCGTTAAGGCTGATGACTTCATGATTTTCTACGTCCTGAAAAATAAAGACATCTTTTCCGCGGATCGATTCGTTAATTTCAGTTTTGAATTCGCCATTCGCAAAGTAAGTGAATGTTGTGTCAACTTTAAAAGTCGGGGCACGGTATTTGTCGATTGCGCCACGGATAACCAGATCAGATGTCTCAAGATCATTGTCAAGATTAATCTTGTTGATAAGTTCTGATTTTTCAAGATTGTAACGTTTTGAAATAGCATCATTTTTGAGTGTAAAACGATGTTTGTACATGTGTTTTAAATGTGTGATTACTGCATCTGCAAAGGCTTCTCCGCCAGGGCATGCAATAACCGCAAGATCAGTTGGTTCTGAATACGGCATTCTTCAAACCTCTTTTTTATTGTGGAAGTATTCTGATAGTATCATTTTTTTTTAGGCTATTCAACGATATTTGCTAGTTTGCCTAAATTTCGAGTTTTTGTTGCTGAATCCATAAATTGAAT
>DLKK01000114.1 GCA_002478955.1 Treponema sp. UBA7590 | reverse complement strand
CTCGAACTCTCGACCTCTCGGGTATGAGCCGAACGCTCTAGCCAGCTGAGCTACATCGCCATACGATGTTTTAGATAATATCATTTTATTTTGATGTGTGTCAATAGCCGATGAGTGAAATTTTTGAAATTATCCAGCAGAAATGCTGTTTTTTTTGGATTTTCGTTCTATCTGAGATTTGCGTTCGGGATTTTCCTTTGTGCGATTTTTACAAATTCTTCAGCTTGCATTTGTGAGAATGGCGGAATTTTCTGGAATTCAGGATCCAGGCAGTTTTCATTTATGAACTGGGCAAACTGCCAGCTGGAATCCTGCGGAATGATTTTTGAGATTTCTTCAATATCTTCTTTTTGTATCAGTTTCGGAACAAGAACGGTTCTGAATTCTCGGCTTTCTGGCGGATATTCAGATATGATTTTTATTGAGCGCAGGATTTTTTCTGTAATTGTGGATTTTTCAATCTCATTTTTTTTATTGCTGGAGTTCTTCTGCGGAAAAGTCAGTTTTTCTTCATATTTCTGTGGGCTTGTTTTTATGTCCATTGCGATAAAATCAGGTTTTGTATTTTTATTGGAGACCAGTTGCTCAAGCTTTTCTGGTAAAGTTCCGTTTGTGTCAAGTTTTATTTTGTAGCCAAAAGATTTTGCTGTTGAAATTATGTCACTTATGTGTGGGTTTAATAAAGCTTCGCCGCCAGTGAGCACAAGCCCTGAAAGAACATCTTTTCTTTTTTGGAGATGTGCATAAAGTTCTGTCGCGGAAAATCGGTTCTGTGCTGGAAGAATTCCTTCTGCAAGCTCTCGGTTATAGCAATATGGACACTTTAAGTTGCATCCGGGAAGGAAAAATGTGCAGGCGACTCGCCCCGGAAAATCTAAGAGCGTTGTTTTTATAAGGATTCCATGGATTTCTGTGTTTTCAGAAGGCATTTTATGCCTCCTTTTTGATTTTTGAGAAGATTTCCTCTAGTTCTTCAATATTATGCCCGCGTGCGGTTTCGTTTCCATTTTTGTCATAGAAAATTACTGTCGGGGCGGCAAAAACGCCTTTTTCCGCGGCTTCGGCAAGTCCTGCGGCGGAATCAACATCAACTGATTTTCCGGAAAGCTTTGTTCCGCCCATAAATTTTTTTACTGGTGGGCAGTTAGGACAGGTTTTTCTTGTATAAATTTCGTAATAGCTATTTTTTTTCTGTGAAATTTCAGAAAATTCAGCTTTTTCTTTTTGATTTTCCTTGCTTTCTGTAAAATCTGTTTTTCCAATATTTTTTTCATGAGAGCTAGATGCGGCGCATTTTCTTTGCCCGGGATTTTCTTGATTTTCAATTGAAAACATTGTCCTGTGTTCAAATTCATCCCGTTTTCCTTTGTTCCAGTTTCGTACGGCGCGGTAGTAACCTACGATTCTTGAATATACTTCTGTTTCTGTTCCACGGACATCTTCTAGTTCGGCTTTTGTTTCCGCGATTTCGTATTCGATTTCTTCAAGTGTGCGCATGAGTCCTCCCGCAAAAATTCTTTTGCTCCCGAAATTGAATTTATCGACCAATGGATTTGGTGTCAATGAATTTTCCGGCAGAATTCACTGGTTTTTCAAAAGTTCCTGCTTTTCTTTTTCAAGTGCGGCAAGTTTTTCCTGGAGCTTTTTCTGTTTTTCAGCCTTGCATTTTGGGCATTCAAAATGAGTTCCGCTTAAATATCCGTGCACAGGGCAGATCGAATAAACCGGCGAGATTGTGAGGTATGGAATCTTGTAGTTTGAGAAAATTGCATTTACAAGGTTCGCTGTGCTTTTCCAGTCTTTTATCTGTTCGCCGACAAAAGTGTGGAATACGGTTCCGCCAGTGTATTTTGTCTGAAGGCTTTCCTGATGGTCGAGCGCTTCAAAAATATCTGCTGTAAAGTCTATTGGAAGCTGTGTTGAATTTGTGTAGAACGGCTCTTTTTCGCCGCTTGTGATTATGTCCGGGAATTGTTCCTTGTCGTGCCTTGCAAGCCGGTACGAGGTGCTTTCCGCCGGGGTTGCCTCAAGATTGAAAAGTTCGCCTGTCTCTTCCTGGTAATTCTGGAGTCGCTTTCGCATGTGGTCAAGGATTTCCTCCGCGAATTCCTTGCCTTTTTCATCCGCAATGTTGACGCTAAGAAAATTGAGGCAGCATTCGTTCATTCCGCACAGCCCGATTGTGTTGAAATGATTGTCAAGCGTCTTGAGGTACCGTTTTGTGTACGGAAAAAGCCCGCCGTC
This sequence comes from Treponema sp. UBA7590, assembly GCA_002478955.1. Lineage (GTDB taxonomy): Bacteria > Spirochaetota > Spirochaetia > Treponematales > Treponemataceae > Treponema_D. The sequence continues at coordinate 9,268 of DLKK01000114.1, read as the reverse complement.
GTAAAGCCGCTGGATAACTTTCCGTTTTATGCACAATGATTCTTTTGCAAGATCCATTAGATGGTCGAGCCGTGCGTAGAATTCCTCTTTTGTCTGGGAAAGATACCCGAGTTGCGGGAGATTGATTGTTACAACTCCGAGAGAACCTGTGAATTCATCTGACCCGAAAAGCCCTCCGCCGCGTTTTCTGAGCTCGCGCTTGTCTAATCTAAGGCGGCAGCACATTGAGCGCACATCATTCGGGTTCAAGTCTGAATTTATGAAATTCTGAAAATATGGAGTTCCGTACTGGCCTGTCATCTCAAAGAGCATTTTTGCGTTATCTGAGTTCCAGTCAAAATCTTTTGTTATGTTGTATGTCGGAATAGGGTAGCCGAAGCCCCGGCTGTCTGCATCGCCTTCTTTCATTATCTCAATGAAGTGCCGGTTTATCATATCCATTTCTTTCTGACATTCACCGTAAGTGAAATCCTGCTCTTTTCCGCCGACAATCGCTTTTTTGTTCTTTAAATCTTCCGGGCAAGTCCAGTCAAGCGTGATGTTGGTGAACGGTGCCTGCGAACCCCAGCGGCTTGGAACATTGATTCCAAAAATGAACGACTGTATGCACTGGTGAACCTGTTTTTCGGTAAGATTGTCTTTTTTTACAAAAGGCGCAAGATATGTGTCGAATGAGCTGAATGCCTGCGCGCCTGCCCATTCATTCTGGAGAACTCCAAGAAAATTCACCATCTGATTTACAAGCGTTGAAAGATGTGATGCCGGTTTTGAGGAATTTTTGTCTGGAACGCCTCCAAGTCCTTCCTGTATAAGTTGGCGCAACGACCATCCGGCGCAGTATCCGCTTAACATTGAAAGATCATGTATATGGAATGCTGCGTGTTTGTGCGCATCCGAAATCTCTTTTGTGTATATGTTGTTCAGCCAGTAATTTGCGGTTATTGTCCCTGAGTTGTTCAGGATAAGTCCGCCGAGCGAAAAATTGACATTCGCATTCTCGTGTACGCGCCAGTCGCTTTTTGCAAGATAACCGTCCATTGTGCGGTTTATGTCAAGCAGAAGTCTGTTGGTGTCGCGCATTGCCTCGTGTCTGGCTCGGTAGATTATGTATGCTTTTGCGACTTCAACCTGCTTGTTTTCAATCAGTACGGATTCAACAATATCCTGGATTTCTTCAATTGCAGGTATTGAATGTGCTCGGTTTCCTGCCATCTGAAGCCGGATTCTTTCTTCAACAAGATCTGTGAGCGTATTGGCTCTTTCCGGGTCAAAATGTTCTTCGACTGCCTGGATTGCCTTGTCTATTGCGTTTTCTATTTTTTTTCTGTCGTATTTTGCGATTTCACCGGAACGTTTTACAACTGATTTTATTACGTTCCGGGTTTCCTCGTCAGATGCTGAACCTAAAAACGCACGCCATTCCGGAAAAACTGACTGTTCGCTCATTGTTTGTTTCCCTCCACAGATTTTATCTCGTTTATGAATTCTTCCAGACTTTCAAAATGCTTGTACGCGGAGGCAAAACGTATGTATGCGACTTTGTCAATCTCGTAGAGGCGGCGCAGGACGATTTCCCCGATTTTTTGAGTTGATATTTCACGGGTCGTGCGCGCGCTCATAATCGCCTCATCTTCAATTTCAAGTACCAGGTTTTCAATTGTTCCTGTTGCGACAGAGCGTTTCTCGAAAGAGCGCTCAATTCCTTTTGCAAGCTTTGTCCGTTCAAAAGGTTGCCGGCTTCCGTCTTTTTTTATTACCATGAATGGTTTTTCCTCAATTTTTTCATAAGAGGTAAAACGGTAACCGCAGGAAATGCATTCTCTTCTTCTTCTGATGCTTTCTCCGTTTGCCATTGTCCGGGATTCAACAACTTTATCATCAATACTTCCGCAGTAGGGGCAGCGCATTTTATCTTCCTTTTTGAGTTATTTTATCAGTTTTTTTTATCTTTTTTTGCTTTTTAAACATTTTCCGCTCAGATTTTACAATCAGGCTTTCATCTTTTGAGAGATATGATTTGCACATTGAAAGAAGAATTGTCAGGAACGCAAGGACCGGAAGCCAGTTTCCAAACCTCTGGTAAATTGTGATTTGCCTTTTGTAGACTGGAATCTGCACAAATTCCGCGTGTTCTGTAAATAGTGGCATTTCCATAATGATTTTTCCGGCTGGATTTATGACAACTGAATATCCTGCGTTTGTGGAGCGAGCTAGAGTTGTGCGTTGCTCAATCGCCCTGAAATATGAAATCACAAAATGCTGGTATTCGGCGGATTTTTTCTTTGACCATGAGTCGTCTGTAATGTTCATGAAAAATTCCGAGCCATATTTTACAAGTGGCCGGCATACATCTGGAAACGCGTCATCATAGCAGATTGGCGCACTGAACGTTACAAAAGGCTTTTTTTCCTTGAGCGAGTCTGAATAGCTTTCCTTGAGAGAAATCACGTTTGAGATCTCAGGAATTTTTTCCTCTGGAAAACTGCACGGAATGCTGAACATTGTGTATTTGTCACCTGCTGACCAGCCGGCAGAGATTCCTATGGCTTTCTTGAAGAAATCCGCGACAATCTTTATGTCTGAGAAAGGAACTGCCTCTGCGAGCGGTACAAGATGGTTTTTTGGATATGCCCCGCGGAAATTCCCTTCAGAATCAAATAAAAGCGCACCGTTAAAATGTTTTGAGCTATATTCCGGAGCATACGAACCTCCAAGCAGAAAAGGAATTCCTGTCTCTTTTATGAAGGAAATCAATGGCTTTTCTGCTGGAAAATATCTGTAGTGGCTTTCTGAGCGCGGAAACCTGTACTTAAGGCAGCCTTCGCTCCAGACGATGAGGTCAACGTTCTTTCCGTCGGCCTTTGTTTCATCTAGTTTTTGCCGTGTGAGCCGCTCTGAGGCAAGTATCGTTCCGTTGTCAGAAGAAAGTGTCCATGGATCTGCGTTTTGCTGGACCATTATTGTGTTCACTGTTTTTTCTGGAAGCCTTGTCCGTGTGTACTGAAAAATTCCATATAAAAAAGAAGATAGAAAAAGAGCCGAAAATGTCAGCGCCGCGCAGAAATATCCGAAAAGTCTTCGTCCTTTTGTTTCTTCCGTTGCCGTTGAAAAACACAGTATAAATCCTTCTCCTGCAAGAGCCGAGAAAAAGGCCATAAGGAAGCTTATTCCGTAGACACCGGTTATGTCCGCAATCTGCGTGAAAATCTTAAAATGATAAGTTGTCTGGTAAAGTGTTCCCCATGGATATGCCAGAAAGCCTGTCGATTTTATCCATTCGTAACAGACATAACATATTGCAAACCAGAGTATTTTGAGTGATGTGAAGCAGATTCTGTTTTCAGCATGACATGTTTTTTGACCCGGACCGCCAGACTTTTGGAAAGGAATATAGAAAAAAAGTCCGCATAAACCGCCGATTGCCGCTGTCCCAAGCGCAGATGCTCCAAGTGTCAATGCTGCAAAATCCTTGAAGTAAGCGAGCCAGTAGCTTGACATCAGATGTGTGAGTCCTGCGTGCAGAGCCATGAAAATAGAAGCGTCTCTGTATGATTTCGAATTTGCAAAGACCAGATATAGCGGAATAAGCGCGATGAACCCAAAAAATGGTGAGCCAAAAAGATATATTTCGTTTGGAATTCCAAGAGAAAGCAGTGCGGCTGACAAAAAAATACAAAAAACTTGTAAAATACGACTCATTGATTTAATATTAACAGTATACAGATAAAAAAACAATAATTAAAAGAAAGGTACGATATCAGCTTGATGAAATTATTAGACGAGGCACATTATTCAGAGTATGGCGTGAAGCCCGGGGTTGTGGCTACAGCTCCGGGGCGTTTTCATCTTATCGGGGAGAACACTTGGTTCTTCAAGGACAAGACGTTGTCCATGGCGGTGGATCTTCCTGTTTTTGTAGGTATTTCAAGGCGGGATGANNATGATTCTTCAGCTCATTTTTATTTTTCCCAGCTTGATGACAGGAAAAAATCTTCTGTCACGTCATTGAAATATAAGAAGGAGGACCGCTGGGCAAATGCACTTAAAGCTGTGATTTATGGTTTTACCTCCGGTGGATACGAGCTTGGCGGAATGGATATAACTATTTACAGCGAGATTCTTCCTTCCGCGGGGTTCGGAATTACGACAGCGATAAAAGTTGCGGCGGCAAAGGCGATTAAAGAGCTTTTCGGTCTTAATTGCGATGATTTCAATTTGATTCAGGTCATTGAGCGCGCGAACAAGATTTTTCTTCAGCAGGTGAATCACAACGCGGACAATTTTTCCGCCCTCTTTGCAAAAAGAGGAAATTTTATTGTCACAAACTATTCAAAGAATTCATGGGATCTTGTTCCTTTTGACTTCAAGGATAAGCACATATTTCTTGTTGATGCAAAAGTTCCGCGCTACGAGCTTTGGAACCGGGAAAATCTTTATGAGCCACAGAATGCGCTTGTTCTTGGTGACCTTAGGGAAACAAAGCCGAATGTTTACGGCGGCTGGCAGTATATAAACAATGTTACGGACATAAATGAGGAGCTTGCTGTCGTAGGAGAGGACACAAAACGTAAGCTTCTTTGTGTTATGCGCGAGCATCAGGATGTTCTTGATGCTATAACTGCCTGCCAGAAAAACGATTTTATGCATTTTGCGCGTGCTGTGAATCATAGCCATGAAAGTCTCAGGGATTACTTTAATCTTTCGTGCCCTGAAATTGACTGGATTCTAAAAAGAGTGAATGAACTTGAACCTAAGCTGGAGTTTATCAGAAATCCTGTTACTTGCGGCCGCCTTACCGGAAAAGGCTTTGGACGTTGTCTTTATGCGTTTATCCGGGAGCAGGATATTGAACCTTTTAAACAGAAACTTGCCGAATACGAACGGATTTTTGGATTCAAGCCGGATTGTTACGAGGTTCATTCCAGCGATGGTGCGAAGGTTTTAAAAGATTAATATGACATTTCTTCTTACAAATGATGATGGATTTGATGCGGAAGGACTTGATGTCCTTAAAAAAAGGCTTCTGAAGGACAGACATACAGTTTATGTCATGGCTCCTTCTGGAAATCGTTCTGCGGTTTCTCATGGAATGACTTTCAGTTCCCTGGAATTCAAAAGAATCTCGGAAAACGNNCTCCGGAAAACCTGTAGACTGCGTTGTGGCGGCTATAAGCAGCAGCCTTTTTCCCAAAAAAATTGACGCGGTTATTTCTGGAATAAATGCCGGTGCGAATATTGGAACTGATGTTGTGTATTCAGGAACTTGCGCGGCGGCCAGACAGGCTGTCATGATGGGAGTTCCTGGAATTGCGCTCAGCATTCAGCCGGTCGGGGAAGGTCATTATCTTGTTTCTGGAACTGCGGATGAGAATCTTTTTATCTATGAGCCGATGGCTGATTTTGCCGCAAAAAACATTGAAACTCTTGTGAAGCTTTGTCGTGTGAATATTCCTTGTGCGTTTGTAAGCGTTAATGCGCTTGCTCTTCCTGAATACAAGGGCATTGAATTTTGTCCATATCTTTCTCACCGGGCTTATAAGGACGTTGTTGAGATAAAGGAAAAAGACAAAGATGGCGATAAAAATTCTTTTGAATCAGTCTTTTACGGCGAAGTTCCGGTTTCCACATATATTGAAGGAAACGATTTTCATGCAGTTGTAAACGGTAAGGTTGCAGTTTCATTAATAAATGCTGAACCTACATCCTGCGCTGTGGACGGTATTAAATTTTCGTTATAGAATAAAGGAATCTATAAAAAAATATCGCGGGTCAAGGTGGGGACTATGGGCGACACAAATATTTTGTCTCAGGGAATAGATTTATATAATCAGAAAAAATATTCTGACGCGCTGGCGTTTTTTCTTTCTCTTCCGGAAGATTCCGGGCTGGATTCACAGGAAATTGCCTATTATCTTGGCTTGTGCTATGCAAAACTAAAAAGATATGAGGATGCGCTGCTGTATCTGGAGCAGGTTGTGACCGGTGGCGAGCAGCTTGAGCGTGTCCTTCAGTGCCGTTTTATTCTTGCGGTGATATATACAAAGTCAAAACGGAAAAGGCTTGCATCCTTTGAACTGAATAAGCTTCTGGAAAGCGGATATAAGCCGGCTTCCGTTTATGCCTCAATGGCTTTTATTGCCTGGGAGCAGCAGGAAATTGATCTTGCGCTTTCTTATTATGAAAAATCCCTTGAACTTGATGAAAATAATGTCACTTCGCTTAACGGATTGGGCTATGTGCTTGCGACAGAAAACCGTGATTTGGCAAAAGCTCTGTCATGCTGCAAAAAGGCTGTTCAGAATTCTCCTGAGTCAGCGGCTTGCCTTGATTCTCTTGGTTATGTCTATTACAAGTTAGGTCTTTTGAAAGATGCAAAAAAATATCTTGAGATGGCGGAACAGATTGATAAAGAAAATGAGATAATTGCGGAGCACATCCGTGAAGTCCAGCTGGCAGGCGCATAACAGGAGCATAAAATGAAAAGAAACAAAAGATTTGCCGTGGCTTGTGCGGTTTCCGCGTTTGCGTTTTTTTCAGCTTTTTCCCAGACTTCAACTGCGGGACTTTACAATGGAGAAGTCAGAACTGCGGAGGAAGGATTTGCCGCCCAAGAATTTCGTCGAGGCGTTCAGTCTTATTATCGCGGCACATACAATGATGCTGTAATGCAGTTTGAAAAAGCTCTGAACTATATGCCGGACGATTCATTGATTCTGGAATGGCTTGGAAAATCATATTATCATTCAGGATTTGAGGGAACTGCGGTTCAAAGCTGGAAAAAAGCTTCCCAGAACGGATACGGCGGTCTTCTTTTAAAAAATAAGATAGAAATTGTCCAGGAGCGCCGTGTCGGAGCTTCACTGTCTGAATGGAATGCAAAATATACAGAAGCAGGCTCATTTTCAGGTTTTTATGAGAATAATCTGGTGTTCAGCGGTCCTGTTTCGGTTCTTCCGAATAATAATGGAACTGTATGGGTTTTGGCTTATGGCTCAAACGAGCTTGTAAAACTGAATATCAATGGAAGTGTTGTTTCAAGGGTTACGGGGCCGTTGAACGGTTTTGACCGCCCGATGGACTTGATTCGGCTTGATGACGGAAATCTTCTTGTGACAGAAAGCGCCGGAAACCGACTTTGTGTTCTGGATAAAAAGGGAAAATTCCTGAAATATATCGGAAAAAAAGGCCGCGCTGTTGGAAATCTTGTCGGTCCCCAGTTTGCTGCAGAGGATTCAAGGCGAAATATTTATGTCTCTGACTATGGCAACCGCCGGATTTCAGTTTTTGATAAAGATGGAAATGGACTTTTTTGTTTTGGAAATGCGCAAAATGATTTTCCGGGGCTAAAGGGACCTACAGGAATTGCAGCATTAAATGAAAATATTTATGTGGCGGACAATATTTCCGGTGGAATTTACGAATTTGATTCGTCAGGAAATTTCAGGCAGATTTTGGTTCCAGAGAAAACTTTTCAGCATCCTGAATCTATGCGAGTCTGGGGAGATTTTCTTGTTGTCTGTGATTCTAACAAAGTTTTTTCAGTTGATTCCCAGTCCGGTTCAATTTTTGAAAATGTGAATTCTGGAAATGCGCCTGCTCGGCTGACTTGCGCTGTTCCTGATGTGAATGGAAACGTACTGGTTTCTGATGTTATATCTAATGAAGTTTATGTGATGTCAAAAATGCAGGAACTTGTCGGTGGACTTTTTGTTCAGATTGAAAAAGTGAATGCCGCAAAATTTCCGGAAGTCTACATTGATGTCCGGGTGGAAAACCGTCACCGTTCAGCGGTTGTCGGGCTTGGTGAAAACAATTTTTATATAACGGAGCAGAAACGCCCGGTAAACAAACTGAAATTCATCGGTTCATCTTCCTATGCAGATTTTGCTGATATAACCTTGCTGATTGACCGCAGCTCCTATTCTTCCAGATACAGCGAGCAGATAAATTCCGCCGTCCGTGAAATTGCCGCTTCAATGAAAAACCGAGGAACCTTAAAAATTGTGTCAGCCTCAAAAATTCCTGCGCTTGAATATTCCGGCCAACCGAACGGAGCTATGGAATTTGATGTTTCAGCGCTAAAAAATCCGGTTTCAGATGAAATTACTCTTGACCTGGCATTGCGGCTTGCAGCAAATGATCTTGTAAATGCCGAACGCAAGCGCGCTGTTATAATTATTTCCGCCGGAAAAGTTTCTTTGAACGCTTTTGATAAATACAGCCTTTCAGAAACTGCGGCATATCTGAACAATAATCATATTTCTGTCGCATCGGTGCTTTTGTCTCAAAATGCCTGCGATGAAGAATTGAATTTTATTGTTTCAAACACGCCGGGAAAAGAATATTATATTTTCAGGCCGGAAGGACTTTCTGGAATTGTGCCTGACTTAATCGATCTTCCAAGCGGATTGTATACTTTTTCATACACATCGGTTCTTTCCACAAATTTCGGTGAAAAATATCTTCCTGTTGAAGTTGAAGCCTATCTTTTGAACCGTAGCGGCCGTGATGAATGCGGATATTTTGCGCCTCTTCAATAATTTTGTTAAAAATCCAGAATTTTTTAGAAGTTTATTTTTCCTCCTGCTGTTCCAGAAACTGTGATTACCGTGGTTTCTTCTTTTACGTTCAGGTAGAAACCGAATCCGCAGTCAAAATCGAAAAATTTTGAGATTTCCGCAGAAATTTTGTGCGAAAAATCATAAAGTTGAGCCAGAAATTTCTTGTCCTCATCGTAACTCAACGTGAAATCAAGACTATCGGTTCTGTAAAGTTTATGTTTTTTTTGATTTTTAGGATTTTTTTTGTCCGCGAATTTTATGATTTCAGACAAAAGATTTTTTTGAACGCGCCGTTTGTATTGCGCGCTTCCTGTCAGTTTCCATGCGGAATCCGGCGAGAATTCTGTTTCAAATCCTGTTCGCAAAATATCAGTTTCGTTCAAGTAATATCCAGCCTGCGCATAAAAATTCAAATTCCACAAAACGTCTTCCGGCGAATTTTCTGGGATTTTCACTGTTCCAGAAATAGAAATCGCGTATTCATCGGTTTTGTACCATTTGAAAATTCGGTTTTTGCTCTGAAATCCAAAAATATTCATCGGCGTGTTCAAAATTGAAGCTTTTAAAATGTAAAAACTGCTCAAATCCGAGGAGGCTGAAATTCTATGTTCCGAAGAAAAATCAAAAGTCGCCGGAACAAAAAAATCTTTTGCATTGGCAAAAAGAGGCCGTTTCCAGTTAAGACTGTATTTTCCGCTGTAAAAAAG
>DLKK01000021.1:10731-15913 GCA_002478955.1 Treponema sp. UBA7590 | reverse complement strand
AGAAAAAGTTCCTGGCGTAATATCATCGTCAAACAGACCTTTTTTCCAGCCGACAACGCGCTGAACCTTGCCTTCGGAAAGCAATTCTTTTGCGCGTTGAATCATTTTTGCGCTTAGTGCTTGCATCGTACATCCTCCAGCTTTTTACATTCGCCAAGATTTTTTATCTGAGCTACAAAATCGTTCATGATTCCTGCAAATCTTACACCTTCTGCGGCAGAACACCATTCAACACGTGTACGACCTTTTTCAATTCCTAAAAAGTCAAGCTGGCTGAAAAGAAGAGTCATTCGTCGGCGTGCAAAATAGTTTCCAGTTGAATAGTGGCAGTCTCCAGGATGGCAACCGCAAAGGATTACTCCGTCTGCGCCACGCTGGAACGCGCGTAGGATGAACAAAGGATTCAGGCGGCACGAACATGGAATGCGCACAATTTTTACGTTCGCAGGGTATTCAAGCCGGTTGTTTCCAGCCAGATCTGCTCCGGCATAAGAACACCAGTTGCAGCAGAATGCGATGATTTTTGGTGTCCATTCTGTATTTTTTACAGCATTTTCATTTTCTAAAGACATGCATCAACCTCCGCCAAAATCTGTTTGTTGCTGAATCCGTTCAAATCCATTGCTCCTGAAGGACAAGCAACAGTACAAGCTCCACATCCCTGGCACATTGCGCTATTAACCTGCGAAACATGACGTGTGATTGTTGTTCTGTTTGGACCGCGGAAATCTTTGTCAACATAGCTGATTGCTCCGTAAGGGCAAACATTAGCACACTGACCACATCCATTACACATATTTTCATCTGGATGAGCAGTGCAAGGATTGTTTTTAAGCTTGTCTTTTATAAGAAGGCAAATTGCCTTTGCTGCGGCACCAGATGACTGGGCAACAGTTTCCGGAATATCTTTTGGCCCCTGACAGCAGCCTGCAAGGAAAATACCGGCGGTAGGGCTTTCAACAGGACGAAGTTTTGCATGTGCTTCAAGGAAGAAGTCATTTGTGTCCATTGAAGTTGTAAGCATTGTTGCAAGCGGACGAGCTGATTTGTCTGCCTCAATTGAAGCTGCAAGAACGACCATATCAGCTTTTATATGAACCTGTCTGTTCAAAATCAAATCAGAACCCTGAACATCAAGTTTTCCGTCTGCAAGAGGAGTTACTTTTCCAACCTGACCTTTGATGTAGTCAACACCATACTGTTCAACAGCGCGGCGGTAGAATTCATCAAAATTCTTTCCTGGAGTTCGCACATCAATATAGAAAACTGTAATGTGTGTGTCCGGATAATGGTCACGTGTCAAAATTGCGTGCTTTGCAGTGTACATACAGCAAATCTTTGAGCAATATTCATGGCCATTTTTGGAGTCTGCAGAACATCGGCTGCCTACACACTGAATAAATACGATTTCTTTTGGCTCTTTTCCGTCAGAAGGGCGAAGAAGATGTCCATTTGTAGGACCTGAAGCATTGCAGAGACGCTCAAATTCCAAAGAAGAAACAACATCCGGGCTTTGTGAATATGCGTATTCATCAAATTTTTCAAGGCTGATTGGATTGTAACCAGTAGCCACGATGATTGCACCGTACTTTTCTGTGATGATTTCCTCTTTCTGGTTGAAATTGATTGCTCCAGCGGCACAGGCTTTTTCGCAGAATCCGCAGACATTGTCCTTGCCATTTTTCAAGCCTTTCATGTGAAGACAATAGTTTGCGTCAATATTTGCTACTTTTGGAACAGCCTGGGCAAAAGGAATATCAATTGCTTTTTTGTTGTTCAAATTCAAGTTGAAAGGATTTGGAACTTTCTTGTTTGGACATTTTTCAATACAGGCACCACATCCTGTACATTTTGTCTCATCTACAAAACGTGGATGACGCTTTATGTCAATTGTGAAATTTCCAATGTATCCCTTTACGCCACAAACTTCAGAGTAAGAAAGAATTCTGATATTAGGATTCTGGCTAACTTCTGTCATTTTTGGAGTTACAATACAAGACGCGCAGTCAAGGGTAGGGAATGTCTTGTCGAGCATTGCCATTTTGCCGCCGACTGTCACATTTTTTTCCACGATATCAACCGGGAATCCGGCGTCTGCAATGTCAAGCGCCGCTGTGATTCCCGCAATTCCACCACCAATAACCAAAGCTCTTTTTGTCATTGGGGTTTCACCCGGAATCAAAGGTGTATTAAGAATGGTCTTTGCGATTGCAGCTTTACCAAGGGCAATAGCTTTTTCTGTCGCATCTTCCATATCCTTCATAACCCATGAACATTGCTCGCGGATGTTTGCAACTTCAACTTTATAAGGATTTAATCCGGCTCTTTCTGCACAGGCACGGAATGTTTTCTCGTGCATTCGCGGTGAGCAGGAACAAAGAACAACACCAGTCAATTTATCATTTTTGATATGTTCCTCAATCATCTGCTGACCGGCAGAAGAACACATATAAGTGTAATGTGTTGAAAAAACAACACAGTTTTCTTTTCCAAGTTCTTCAGCAACTTTTGCTACGTCAACTGTACCGGCAATATTTGTACCACAGTGACATACAAAAACACCAATTCTTTCCATCTGTCACTTCCTTATTTTTTGTATTTTCTGAATGCGCTCATAAGTGCCTGCTGAGGCATGTCTGCATCCAAGTGCTCTGGTACCTGATCAGGATCAAGGTGATGCGGACCACGCTGACCTTCAACATACTGACGCACTGCATCAATGATTTTTGTCGGCTCAACTTGTCGTGGGCATCGTTCCAGACACGCAAAACATGAAAGGCATGTATAGATTGATTTGCTCTTAAGGAGAGGCTCAATTTCTCCTTTTTCAACCATCTGTACAAACTGGTGCGGATGATATTCCATTGAATCATAGTTCGGGCAAGTGCCGGAGCATTTTCCACAGACCATGCATTTTTTTGTGTTTACTCCGCTTATTTCAAGAATCTGGCTTTTTAGCTGTTCAATTTCTGACTTAAGCATTTACAGCCTCCTTTTTGTTCAAGGAAGCAAGAACTGAATCTTTTATTCCCAATGCTTCTGCAAGAAGTTCAGAGAAATAAATTACGTCCAGCTTACTGTTTTTCTTGTTTTTGATAAGGTTGTAACGGCATAGAGGACAGCTTGTTACAAGCAGCTCTGCGCCAAAATCCTCTGCGTTTCCAAGAATAGCCTGAGCGCGTTTTTCAGGAATCGCAGGATTTTCAAACACTGTGTACGCGCCGCAGCATTCATTCCGCTGTGCGTAGATAACAGGAGTCGCTCCAATCGCCTTTATAAAATCCTCAATAATCTGAGGATTTTCAGGATCATCAAATTGCATTACATTACCCGGACGAAGGAGAAGACATCCGTAATAAGCTCCAATTTTCTTTCCTTTTAAAGGATTTTTTACAGCGGCTTTCACATTGTCCCAGCCAATAACATCGCGGAGCACTTCAAGATAGTGAAGAACTTTTGTTTCTCCGTGATATTCAATTCCGTCCTGCTTTAAATAATTGTTTGCCTTTAAGATTGTATTCTCGTCATTTGTCATTGCATCATTTGTCTGCTTTAAAACGTTGTAGCAGGCAGAACAAAGAGTCACAAGATTCTGGCTATGACTAGAAGCATCGGCTAAAGCTCTTACAGAAGGAAGTTTTGGGGCAATTTCTTTCGTGGACATAGGATAAACACCGCCACAACATTGCCAGTTCTGGATTTCTTTAAGCTCAAAGCCCAGAACTTCAGCAGAAGCCCTGGCGTATGCATCAAGCTCAACAGCTTTGTTCTTTAAAGTGCATCCAGGAAAATATGAATAAGTTATTTTTTCGCTCATTTTTTTACCCCAGCCATTTCTTCAGGTTTAAATACTTCATCGAATTTTTCTGCGGTAAGGAATCCAAGGCTTACACAAGCTTCTTTTAATGAGATGTTTTTCTCATAAGCGAGATGCGATGTTTTAGCCGCATTCTCGTAGCCGATGTAAGGATTCAATGCAGTTACAAGCATAAGCGAGTTGTAGAGGTTGTGGTGCATTTTTTCCTTGTTTGCAGTTATTCCTACTGCGCAGTTCTTGTTGAAAGAAATAATTGATTCTGCAAGAAGTCTGCATGACTGGATAAAGTTATATGCAATAACCGGCATAAAAACGTTAAGCTCAAAGTTTCCCTGTGAGGCGGCAAATCCTACCGCGGCATCATTTCCCATTACCTGAACTGCAACCATTGTTACTGCTTCGCACTGAGTCGGGTTTACTTTTCCCGGCATGATAGAAGAGCCTGGCTCGTTTTCTGGAATATGGATTTCGCCAAGACCATCACGTGGACCTGAGGCAAGCCAGCGGACATCATTTGCTATTTTCATCATGTCTGCGGCAAGCGCTTTTACTGCTCCATGCGCAAATACAAGTTCATCTTTTGAAGTAAGCGCATGGAATTTATTAGGCGCGGTTATAAATTTTTTTCCTGTAAGCTCAGATACGCATTCTGCGACTTTTACATCAAATCCGGCAGGAGCATTAAGTCCTGTTCCGACCGCTGTTCCTCCCAAAGCAAGCTGCTTCAAATATGGAAGTGATGATTTCAGCATTTCCGCATCGCGTTCGAGCGAAGTTCTCCAGCCGGAAATTTCCTGGCTGAATGAAATCGGAACCGCATCCTGAAGATGTGTCCTTCCTGATTTTACGATTCCTTCATTTTCCTTTTCAAGTTTTTTGAATGTTTCCACAAGCACTGAAACTGCCGGAAGGAGTTTATCCTCAATTTCACATACAGCTGAAATATGCAGTGCTGTCGGGAATGTGTCGTTAGACGACTGACTCATGTTGATATCGTCGTTTGGGTGACAGAGTTTTTTTCCAGCAATTTCGTTTGCGCGGTTTGCGATTACTTCATTCGCATTCATGTTGCTCTGTGTGCCGCTTCCCGTTTGCCATACTACAAGCGGAAAATGTTCGTTCAGAGAGCCGCTTATCACTTCATCGCAAGCCTGTTCGATTGCGCTAAGCTTTTCATCTGTCATCTTTTGTGGTTTTAGGGCGTGGTTAGCTCTAGCCGCCGCTTTTTTAAGGTAGCCGAATGCCTTTGTTATTTCACGTGGCATAGTTTCTATGCCAACGCCAATGTTAAAGTTCTCGTGACTGCGCTCAGTCTGTGCTGCCCAGTATTTGTCGGCTGGAACTTTTACTTCACCCATTGAATCG
>DLKK01000021.1:9611-10719 GCA_002478955.1 Treponema sp. UBA7590 | reverse complement strand
GCCAAGTTGTCCATAATTTTGCAAGTCTCCTAAAAAATATCCCCGAAAGGAAAAGCAACCCGTTCTCAAAAGCTGCTTTTCCTTATTTTATTTAGAATTGAATCTGTTTGATTACATCTTTCAAGCAGTCTGCTGAATGACGCAATGACGCAATCTCTGAGTCTGTAAGAGGAGCAACCGCGTGTCCCTGGATTCCTTTTCCGCCAACAATTGTCGGTGTTGAAAGACAAACGTCAGAAATTCCGTATTCTCCATTCATCATTGAGGAAATTGTCAGCAATGAATTTGTGGAGAAGTTCAAAGCCTCGCAGAGAGTTGCTGTTGTTATGCCGATAGCATAGTTTGTGCATTTCTTTGCGGCGATGATAATTCCACCTGATTTGCGGATGTAGTCCTCGACATCGTTCTTGTCGAAAGTCGGAACGTCTTTTGCGCCTTTAAGGGCAGAAGCGTATTTTTCAACAGGAATTGAACCGATGTTTGCCAAAGACCAAGGAACAAACGAAGAGTCTCCGTGCTCACCGAATACATATCCGTGAACATTTTCCTGTGCGACTTTGTATGTTTCCGCGATGCGTGCTCTGAAACGGGCAGTGTCAAGCATAGTTCCTGTACCAAAAATATGATTTTCCGGAATGCCTGAAGTTTTGATGAATTGATATGTAAGAATGTCAACTGGATTTGCAACAATTACATAAAGTGCATTTGGCGCAGCCTTTGTAATTTCTGGAATGATTGATTTTGTAATGTTTACATTTGTCTGTGTAAGATCAAGACGCGACTGTCCTGGTTTTCTGGCTACTCCTGAAGTAAGGATAACTATGTCAGAATCTTTTGCGTCCGCATAATCACCTTCGTGGATGGAAACAGGACCAATAAATGGTGTTCCCTGTCGAATATCCATAGCTTCACCCATGGCTCTGTCTTTTGCAATGTCAATCAAAACAATCTCAGAAGCGAGCTGTTTTACTGTCAATGCGAAGGCAATTGTTGAGCCAACCTGACCAGCACCAATAATTGTAATTTTATTTGCCATATATGTGTCTCCTTAACACAATCTGATTGCCGTTGCAAATCTTTGAATGGAACAAAACCTATCCCATGTTAG
>DLKK01000021.1:0-9591 GCA_002478955.1 Treponema sp. UBA7590 | reverse complement strand
CTTCAATTTTATGTTAATAAAAAGTTATCCCATAAAATTAAAATAATAGAAGAAAAAGTTAGTTTTAACTAACTGAAAAAACAGCCTCAATCTTTTTGAAGTTTTTGATGAGGCTGATAAAAATCATTTTTTTATTTTGCGTCTGCTGTGCTGTCGCTGAAATTTCTTCGCGGGGAAATTTCATTCAAGTCTGACTTGTTAAGGACTTTTACAGTTTTATCCGCGCCGGTGACAACAATGTATTGTCCTGCGACAGTTATTGGCGTTGCAGGTTTCAGGCTTGAATTTGACTTTAGCTTTAAATTCAGCTCTGAGTCGTATTTTGCAAGCGTATAGCCGTTGCTTGTCTGGATTATGCAGTAATATTCACCGCTGTCCTGTACAAGAACTGAATCTTCCGCGACGGTTTCATCGCTTTCCTTTATGATTTCCATTGTGTCAGGTGAAAGGAGAACAAGTTTTACAGTTCCGTTTCCTTTGTTTTCTCCTGCGACTGCGACAAAATTTTCGCCGGCCTGGAACATTGTCCTGTTTCGGATATAAGTTACAGGGGAGGATTTTATGATTTCACCTGTTGAGGTGTTCACTTTTATAAGACCTGAAAGCATTGAGGAATCATTTGTTAGCTCAATTCCGTAAACCGATGGCGCAATTGCATTCTCGATTTCTTTTTTGATTACCTCAGCCTGGTCTTTTGCGATTGTCTTCCGTTCTTCCTGGGCTTCGTTTGTCTTTTTGTCTGCGATTGCTTGCTGCTCGGCGGCTTCTTTCACGGCATTGTCTGTGATTTCCTGCTGCTCTTCCTGGGCGGTTTTTTGTTCCTCGTATGCAGTCTGTTTTTCCTGGGCTTCGTTTTTCTTTTCCTCGGCTTCTTTTAAGGCTTCCGCGTCGTAAGGATTTTCTTCTGCCTTTTTCTGGGCTTCCTCAGCTTCCTTTTGTGCAGTCTCGGCTTCCTTTTGAGCAGTCTCTGTCTTCTGTTTTTCTTCTGTCAGTTTTTTCTGTTCCTGGACAGCGGTTTTCTGCGCTTTCTGAGCCTTCTGGTTTGCGTTTTCGGCTTCGCGCTCCTTTATGTCAACCATTTCTTTTCGGTTTTCAACATTCTTGTCATCATCTTCCTGCATGCTTTTTACAACTTGAGTGTCGCTGATTACGGAAGTGTCAACCGTGCTTAATCCGCCTTTCACATCGAAAAGAGGAATGACAATCTGTGATTTTCCTGGCCAGTCAGTGTAATTCACTGAAAGTCCGCAGTTTGAGGCTGTAAGGTTGTCAAGGACGATTTTCTTATATTTTTTCTGATATGCGTCAAAATTTCCCCGGTAGACTGCATTGTATACAGTGACAAAAACGGCCACCGTCTCTGCGTCTTTCTCTGAATACCCATAGGCTGCCGCAAGATAGGACGCGATTATATGCCTAAGGTTGTCAATATGGTCAACAGTGGCATTTGCGCCGATGAAAATTATGTCAGCGTCAAGTTTTCCGGTCTCGGAAGGATCGATTGCGTGGACCACTGAATATTTTGCGGAATTTCCTGCTGATGTGGCTTTTGATGTGTCCTTTGCCACAACAGTTCCAAGGTCAGTTCCAAGCTGCTTTATGCTTGCAAGGGAATCGATTTTTGAGTGCGGACCTGTGTAATTTATGAATACAATTGTGTCATTGCCTGCGCTTTTCAATTCTTCTTCGTCAACTTTCTGGGCAAAAAGAGGAATTGCGGCAACAAATGCAAGCAAAATCAACAGATTAATCTTATGTTCTTTCATAGAACCTCCAGAAAAACAATTCGTTTTATTATATAACTAAATTTTTAATCCCGCAATTTTTGTTAGTGTATTTCGCGCATAATCCCGCACGGAACTTTCATATTGAGGATAAAGAAATTTTGTCAAAAGCTCCATTCCGTGGGAATAAAGCGCAGGCCGCCCCATGAAACGGCAGATTTCGTAGACTGCATCGCATATAAGTATGAAATTCCTTGACTTTGCGGCCGGCATATTGTGTGATCGGATATCTATCGCATTCAGAATCGAACCGTCCGGATCATATCCGAATTCCGAGACGCTTCTTAAAATCGTCTGCAGGTTTGCGTCATCTTTCTCAAGCCTGATAAAAGAGGCTAGGTATGGGGAAAATGTGTCCGTTCCAAAAAGTTCAAGCTGGGAGAAAAAATCCTGCATTCCTGTTGTGTCGCGCAGATAAATCATTTTTTGCTCGACGCGTGCGC
Organism: Treponema sp. UBA7590; assembly: GCA_002478955.1. Classification (GTDB taxonomy): domain Bacteria; phylum Spirochaetota; class Spirochaetia; order Treponematales; family Treponemataceae; genus Treponema_D. The sequence goes on along the minus strand of DLKK01000021.1, from coordinate 7,364 downwards.
CACTGTTGCTTTGGATTAGTTTCTTGTTGTAGTCATTGCAAAGTGAAATCAGCGCGGAAATATATTCTGTCTCTTTTTCGCCATATCTTCCGTTCTGCAAGTCTTTCTTTCGGTTTGTTCCGATGTAGCGTTCGGGAAGTTTTTCAGACAGCTCGATTGTGTGCAGTCCTTTTGAGCTGTCTTTGTAGAAATTGTTGTAATTCAGTTTTTTTGGCCTTTCAGTGTTTTTTTTCTGGATTTTATATAGAGTCCTGAATCCTGCCATTGCCCATGAGTTGCTGCAGAGCACAAGATAATTTTCTTTTGTGAATGACATGAAATTCCAGCTTGAGAAAATATCCGGTTTTTCAGGAAGAAGCGCACCCCATAAGACATCGCCGTTTGTCGCCTGCACGAAGCCTTTGTTTTTGTCGCAGACAAAGATATTGTCGTCGCTAGTTGCTGTAAAACATATTGACTCATTGAATGAGCAGTCTGCGTTGAACCAGTCAGAAACCCGTCCGTCATAAGTGCTGAAAACCAGAATCCTGGTTTTTACAGCTCCGGAACCGCATACAGCGAGCACCGCCCTGTGGTTTGAGAGCGCCGCGAATTTTGAGCCGCCAGAAGCATTTGAGTTTGAAAAAGCTCTGTCAGAATATGGAATTGTCCATTTTGTTGAGGTTTTTCCGTTTTCCACGGAGCACATTCCGGCTCCGCCACCATTAAAAGAAAGAAGAATTCCATCCGGACATGAAAGTGCAGATTGTATTATTCCTGTGAAAGAAATTTCTTCAATAATATTGCCGAATGGTGAAAAGCGGATTCCTGCGGATTTTCCATTTTTTGCAGACTCCAGAAGCGCAAGAATTGTTCCGTCGTTTAGTTCCAGAAGTTCTGTGTCGCATAATTCCTGTGTCTCAAGAATCCATTTGCAGATTCCGTTCACGCCATAGCATGCGATTTTGTTTTTTCCGCGCACAATGATTCTTGAGTCCCGCCCGACAAATGGATTCTCTGTGATTTCAAAAGGAACTTTGACTGTCCAGAGCGTAAGTCCACTTGGATTTATTAAAGAAAGCGAGGTTTTGTCGCTTACAGTCAGCAGAAAATCGCTTGAAAAAACAGTGAGATATGGTTCTGGACGCCCCGGAATTCCTCTTTCCCAAAGTTTTGTTCCTTTGTCTGTGCAGGCTGAAATCATTTTTCCGTCTGTAAGGACCGCAAAGCCGTACGAAGTCTTTTTTGGCTCGCACATGGCTTTTCCGCTTATGACAGAAGTCCAGCTTGAATTTTCTGTGCCAAGTTTTTGTAGCCGCTCGGTTTTCTGCTGCGAAAATGACACTGCTGAGACAAGAAAAAAAATTACTGCGGAAAAAATCGTGCTTTTCATTTTTTTGTTTATTTTTCCAGGACCGCAAGACTTTCAATATGACTTGTGTTCGGATAAAAATCCAGCAGATAAAGATTTTTCAGCACGTATCCAGCTTTTATCAGCGCGGCAAGGTCGCGGGAATGTGTTGCCGGATCGCACGATACTGATCGGATCTGCGGAACTTCAGAGCGGCATAGCCATTCCAGGACTTCTTTCTCCATTCCGCTTCTTGGTGGATCAATTACCACGGCGTCAAAATATGCGTTTTTGTTGAATTCTGCCCATTTTGCTCCGCTAAGCCCGATTGACTGATGCTTTATTCCCATAAGATTTTTTTCCGCAAAGACAAGAGCGTCGCGGTTGTGTTCCACGAGCGTCAAATCCTTGAAATGCTCTGCAAGGAAAACACTGAAAGTTCCGCAGCCTGAATACATGTCAAGAACAGAATTTCCCGCAAGTCCGCCACAGATTGCTTTTATCGATTTTTCAAGGACAGAAATATTTGACTGGAAAAATCCTTTTACATCAAAACTGATTTCCTTGTCCAAAATCTTGATTTTTACAGTGTCTTTTTCAGAAATTGTTGTGCCGGAATATCGTTTTTTTACCTGACGGATATTTTTGTTTTTCTTTTTTAGTGAGGAATAATCTGTGAAGTTTTTTTCTTCCTCAGGAGAAACAAAAACTTTGCCGTCTTCTGTTCCATCCTCGCAAATAACGTTCTCAGCGCCGAAAATGTGGCATCTTCCTTTTGGCCGCGAGGAAATTCCGTTGTCTGAAAGCCATTTGTTTATTTCTGGAACCGCACATGCGCAGTTTTCCACAAAAATTATGCGGTTTGAATTCCGTTCGCAGAATCCGCCGTCATTCAGCTGGAAACGGCATCTGTAATTCAAGTTGCTCCCTGAAATTACTTCTATAGAATCAGTTTCCAGATGTATTCCGTTCCGTTCCATGCAGTCCTTTAGGATTTCTTTTCTTAGTTTCTGCTGGAATTCCGGCTCAATGTGCATCATGTTGCAGCCGCCGCATTTTTCGTACAGCGGACACACAGGTTTTACCCGGAATGACGAAGCTTCTACGATGTCCACGATTTTTGCGTAGCTGTAGTCTCTTTTTTCCTGGATTATTTCAACTTCAAGTTTTTCGCCGGGAATGGCAAATGGCACAAAAACAGCTTTTCCACCTATTTTTGCTAAACAATTTCCCCCAAATGTCATTTTATCTGTTATAATAGTTTCCATAAGATAAAAAATAATAACAAATTTTCAGATTATAAAAAAGGACGGGAATGATATGCAGATAGAAAAATTCATGCAGAAAATGTCTGATGGAACAGAAATTTCAGTAAACAGATGGATTCCGGAGAATGAAGAAAATATCAAGGCGATTGTGGTCTTTAGCCACGGAATGCAGGAGCACGCTTTGCGTTACGATAGGGTCGGAAGCGAATTCGCGGAACACGGATACCTTTTCAGCGCGCACGACCACCGGGGACACGGAAAAACAGCTTATTACGCGGAAGCCAATAAAACTGGAATGTTCGGAAAACTTGCTGACAAGAATGGTTTTGAGAAAGTGACTTCCGATCTTGATGAGATAATTGATGAAGTCAAAAAAGATTACCCTGGCAAAAAAGTGATTCTGTTCGGTCATTCATTCGGCTCTTTTGTGGCGCAGAATTATATCGAACAGCACGGTGATAAAATTTCAGCTTGCATTCTTTGTGGAACTTCCGGCCCAAGAAAGGGCTTGGTGAAAGACAAGATATTTGTGAATTTGGCTTGCCTTTTCCTTGGAAAAAACTGCAGGTCAAAATTCTGCCAGAACCTTGCGTTCGGTTCATATAACAATCGGTTCAAGGCGGAAAATGACTCTTTGTCATGGCTTAGCAAAAATCCTGCAAACAGAATGATGTATAAAAATGACTCGTGGTGCGGTGGTGTTTCAACGGTAAGTTTTTTCCGCGACCTTGCGCATGGACTTTCAAAAATCCATAAGGCGTCAAACATGAAAAAGATTCCAGCTGAACTTCCGGTTCTTGCGGTATACGGCAGCGATGATCCTGTTGGAAATTATGGAAAATCTATTGAAAAACTCCTTGAAATCTACAGGAAAAACGGCGTTAAAAATGTTTCCTCAAAAATATACGAAGGCGAGCGCCACGAAATCCTGAATGAAGCAAACAGCGATGAAATTCTTTCAGATATTTTTAACTGGATTGAAAAAAATGTTTCTCTGTAATAATATCAGACTATTGTGTTAATTCGTTATGGTACTGATAAGAACGGCAAGCCTGTAAAAAAGGCGATTGTCTATACAAAAGAGGAACATGGCATTCCTAAAAGTAAAATTGATTTTGATGCCATCCAGATTATTGACAGGTTAAGAGACTCAGGTTTTCACGCATATATTGTCGGTGGTGCTGTCCGCGATTTGATTGTTGGAAAAACACCGAAGGATTTTGATATTGTTACGGATGCGACGCCTTCAAAAATCAAAAGACTTTTCAGAAATTCGCGGATAATTGGAAAAAGATTCCGGATTGTCCACGTTATTTTTGGAACAAAGATTTTTGAGGTGACCACATTCCGCTCTATCTGCGATGGTTCTGTCGGAAATGATTTTGGAACAATTGATGAGGATGTTCAGCGCCGTGACTTTACGATAAACGCTCTTTATTACGACCCGATTCTGGAGCAGGTTATTGACTATGTCGGAGGAATGAAGGATATAAAGAAAAAAATACTGAAGCCTGTTATTCCTCTTGACCGGATTTTTGTTGAAGACCCTGTTCGTATGCTGCGTGCGATAAAATATTCTGCGAAAACCGGCTCAAAAATGAGTTTTGCCTGCAGAAGAAAAATCCGCCAGTGCGCGAGTCTTTTGTCCTCGGTAAGTCCTTCCAGGCTGACGGAGGAGCTTCTGAAAATCCTGAACAGTGGGCGAGCCACCCAGATTGTGGTGGAGGCTCTTGATACAGATCTTTACATGGCGCTTCAGCCAGCGGCAACCGCAATGATTTATGACAACAAAAAGTTCGAGGCTTCGTACATGAAGAACATGCAGAAGCTGGATCAGCTTATAAACGAAAAACCGGACGCGCGGCTTGGTGAAAAGCTTGTTTTTCTTATCTCGGATTTTGTGTTAAGCCTTACAGACTGGCAGAAAGAAATTGAGAATAAATCCGCATACGGTGAGCTTTACCTGAAAACTTGGCGCGAATGTAGAAATTTTGTTCTTCCGATGAATCCTCAGCGGACTGAACTGGAATTTGCGGTAAGGGAAGTCCTTGGGCAAATCGGGATTACCGGAAAAAGAAAAAAGACAAAAAAGCGGACAAAAAAATCGTCACAACAGGCTGATGTTGAAAACAAAACAGAGCCTGAAGAAATTTAAGATTTTTTTGTTTCTGTAAATTCGGCTCCCGTGATCCGGTCGATGATGATGCTTACTTCCTCAATAAGAATTCCTGTGTAGCTTTCAATTTTATCGATGATATACTTCTGCAGGTTGTGGATTTTTCCTGTAAGTTGTGTTCCGAAAGGCACATCGATTGTAATCGTTATTTTATAGCCGCGGGAATTTGTCTTTATCGTCATTTTGTTCACGCGCACCGCCGGCTCACATTCTGATACGCAATGCATTACCATCTGCGTTAATGCCGCCTCTGAAATCTCAATTCTTCCTTTTTTTGAGAATTCCGGCTGGACAATTGATTTTTCAAAAAGTTTTCCGTCGTTTTTCTTGAAGAGATTTTTTTTCTGGAAGAAAACCTTGATTGAATTTGAGAAAATCTGCGAGTAATTCCGTTTTATTTCAATAGATGGAACAGGAATTACGTGCTTTCCCTCGACCTGTCGGGATTTTATGGCTTTCTCGATTTCTTCGCGGCTTGCAATTTCTTCAATGTGGATGATTTTTTGTGGCTGCGGAAGCTGAAGTCTTGTCGCGATTTTCATTACCATTTTTTCTGAAGTGCCAAGAATCAGCAGTTTTTTGATTCTTGCTTTTTTCCAGGCTTTTGCAACCTCGTCGCGGTGGTCTTTATCATCAAAAAGCGCAACCCGGACCGCGCCCATATAAGTTTTCTCACGTTTTGCGGAATGTCCCGCGAGAATTTTATCGTTCTGGATTAAAAGTCCGTCATCAATTATTGCGTCAATTCCATATTTTTCCGCAATCAGTTTTGCCCGGAAGCTTTTTCCTGTTCCGCTTTCCCCGACAAGGGCAAAAACTGTACATGGTTTAAAAGTGCTGGCGATGTCTTCAAAAATATTACCCATAGTTCAATTATATATTCAACATGTTAGTTTTGCAAAACTTTTCAAATGCAAAAGGAAGATTTGATTCAAGTTTTTCTGGAAGCCCCGGAATTCTTTCTTCCGGGAAAATCAGTGTCTTTGCATGAAGAAAAAAATCCTGTTCCGCCGTGATTTTTGTTCCGCCGTAAGCAGTGTCGCCTAAAAGTGGAAAACCATGAAATGCGGACTGCGCGCGGATCTGGTGGGTTCTGCCAGTCTGAATTTCAATTTCTGCAAACGTGCAGGGGATTTTTTTATATTCAAAATATTTTATTGGAATGATTTTTGTTTTTGCCAGAAGAAAATTTCCTGTGTTTCCGTGATTTCCTGATTTTTCAGTTCTTTCAGCTTTTCCGGAAATTTTTACTGTCTGGAATGTTTTTTCTTCTGAGTATTCCTTTGTTATAAAATCTGTCCAATTTTGCGGTTCTGGAATTTTTCCCTGAAGCACCGCTGTATAGATTTTTTTTATTGAATGATTCGCAATGTTTTCAGAGAACCATCTTGCTCCTTTCAAGCTCATTGAAAATGCAATGATTCCTGTTGTTTTCCGGTCAAGCCGGTGGAGCGGGCCTGGCGTGAATGAAATTGACTTTTCATGCGGAAAATTGTTTCTGTAAAATTCGATGACTGATTTTTCAAGGGAATTTTTTGCGCCATGGACAGGAACATCATAAGGTTTGTTTATCACAAGAAAATCATCGTTCTGGAAAATTATCTGAAAATCATAATTTGCTTTTTGGCTTTCAGATTTTTCGCCTGGCTGTTTTTTATTTTTTTCCGGTTCGGAATTTTCATCTTTTTTTTGGAGCAGAAATTCAGGAATCTTTATTTTGTCGCCTTCAAAAATGTGTTCCGACGCATCTGTTTTTTTTCCGTTCAGCCGTACAAGACCTTTTCTGATTGCCTTGTACAATCCGGAAAGGTTTTCTTTTTCCGCGATTTTTCGGATGACTCTGTCAAGCCTGCGGTCATTGTCATCTTTTCCTGCTGTAAATTCCTTGAATTCCATTTTTTCATTATATGAATAAAACTATTGTGGCACAAGAAAAAATATTTAGCCTGTTTAGTCCAGATATTTTTCTTTTATTCCACTAGTAAATTTAGAATTGTAATGATAAAATAAGCAATATGCTGAATGTTTTGAGTGATCAGATAAAACAATTGTTGCAGAATCCGGTGATGCTTGCAAGTATTTCAAGCTGGTTTTGCGCTCAATTTTTGAAAACCGTAATTTCAATATTATATGGAAAAATTCATAGCATATATGAGCTTGCAGAAAGCCTTATCTGGAAAACCGGAGGACTTCCTTCCAGTCATTCGGCGTTGGTCGCTTCTCTATGCACTACAATCGGAATCAGAAATGGTCTTGGCTCTGATATTTTTATTCTTTCGCTGTGTTTTCTTATGGTAACGGTAAGGGATGCGGTTGGTGTCCGTCGTTCCAGCGGAATTCAGGCAAGAAAAATAAACGAGATTGGAAAAAAACTTGATGAGAATAAGCTGATTGAATACAAGTCAATTAAAGAAGTGAACGGACATACTCCGATGGAAGTTACGCTCGGCTGTATTTTGGGCATATTCATTGGTCTTGCGTATTCATTCCTTTAAGAAACTGCTATGCCTGTTTTAAAAAAGTATATCGCGCCGTCTTTTATAATTATTTTATCTCTTTTTGTGATGAATTTTTGCCGGATTATGCCGGT
>DLKK01000005.1 GCA_002478955.1 Treponema sp. UBA7590 | reverse complement strand
AATCCCTGCCGCAAAATATTTTCTCCGCTGTTTTTTCAGCCAATTTTCTAGTTCTTATCAGTATAGCACTGATTAGCTTATCATGACAGTGCTGACTAGTTAATCATCATATCGCTGACAAGCTAATCAGCAGGCAGATGATTAGCTTGTCAGCGCACCGCTTATCAGATTTATCAGTATACCACTTATTAACTTAATAAGCATACCGCTGATTAGGCTAATCAGCGGTCTTTATAACGGAGACACTGCGCACAGCAAAATGGAGATGTTCAATTATGTTTCACGGAACAGACGGAAATCATTTAATGGAACCATATCAAATCAAAACTATACGCTGCGCAAAACGAAAGTATCCGTAAAACGGAACGCAAATAAACGGTAAACAGATGAATCAGAAGCGACCACAAAAACGGGCGCATCCCGAATAAGCGAACTTCAGTCTTCTACACTTTTCTTCTGACCGTTCTGATTTTTCCGAACGGATAAAGCTTTGCGTTGTGGAGCGGACTTTGCGGAACAGGTTCAAGCGTGCACTCAAAAAAGCCGAGGGCACACAGAATCAGAAGAAGATTATTGAATGCAGGAAGCGAGACAAAATTATAAAGGAAGTCGCCGCCTGAAAGCTCAAGCCTCTTTCCAAAGCAGGCGGAAGTTTTTGGCATGGCAGAGACGGCGTTTTTTTCAGGCTTTTCTGGCTCAAGCCGGACAAAATATCCGTTTCCTTCAGCTGGAAGGTAGAATTCCGGAATCTTGCAGATTATGAGAAAGAGTTCTCGATTTTCTCAAAGCTCACAGGATTCTTAAAAAGCGGGCTTTCAAGGAAGCTGCATAAAGACTCAGCCTGCCGGATTTTTTCCTGCGTTGTCTTCAGCGAAAGCCAGTAGCGCGCGCTCAAATTAAGGTGAGGAACAAGAAAAGAGGTGTCAAAGCTGTTCGGAAAAGCCGCAATGGCTTCAACAGCCTCGCGGATTGTCGCAGCGGATTTAAGTTTTTCTTCTATTATAATGTCCATTTTTTGAAAGGCGCGCGTATTTTTTAGAATCTCATCGGCAGGAACAGGGGAAAAATCGTCCCCGGAACAGACAGAAACATCGGCAAGATTCTTGTACTCATCAAGCGCGGAAAGGTGCGTGGCAATGTAGCGGCGAAAAACAGCCGGGCAAAAGACAAAGCCGTTTTTATAGACAGCAATGTTCTCAAGGATATACTTCTGCTTCTTTTTGATGTCGTCCAGGATTTTAGATTTAACAAGGCTTTTGAAACTTGAATCGCTAAAGTCTCCGTCAAGAGTCCCGGACATTCTATAGGCGCAGTCAACAGAAAGAACAGGATATTTCACAAGGAGAACTAGCAGATTTCTTAGGCTTTGAGGAAGCTTCTCAAACCACATAAGAAACGCCTCCTGCATTGACAGAAGCCTGCTCGCGTACATATAGACTTCCGCCTTCGGAAGCGCAAGATGATCGTTTTCCCTTGAAGTGTGGAAGACAAGCCGCCTGAGCCTGCGCTCGCTGAACCAGACCGGACGGCTTTTGTAAAGGTCAAGAATCTCCCTTGAGCAAAGAGAAGTGTGCAGGAGCGGTGAAAGGTTGCTGCTGGCGTGTATCGGCATGGGGATATTATAGCATAAATTTAACCAATAATTTTGACATCCGTTGCCCGTCCATTTTTAGTTTCAGAATCATTATTCTTTGGAATATCCACAATTTTAAAATCAACCTTTGTTCCTTTTTCAAGTTTATTACCTTTAAATTGAGGATTTATCTCACCCATATAAAAGAAATAATCTCCGCTTTCATCATCTGCTGAGATAATTCTGAAGTTCTTTATTCTTCGTTTTATAACTCCAGTTTTTCGGGCTTCATTTTCTTTGAAATCTGTTTTTTCCACGAAAAATGTTCTTTGCGGCTTGCCGTCATCTGTCAATTTGAATTTCGAATTCAGTTTTAAAATTAATTCTCTTTGGGATTTTACTCCATAATCTTTTACATTGAAATCAGATTTTTGACGGTAAACCGTTTCCCAAATTTGTGAAAGCAACTTAGTGTTCGTTCCATTATAAAATGGAGTGGAATCAAATGCTGTTTCAATAAATTTTTCCAATGAAAAATCTTTTAAATTTATATCCTCATCATTCTCATTTTTCTCATTCAAAAGAATATCCTCATCCTTTTCATCCAAGTCCTCCAGATATGAGAATTCATTACAAGATTTTATCCAGATTGAATTACATTTCGCTTTTTCACCGATTCCAATAACACGTTTTCCCAGCTCACGAAGCCTTAATGACAATGAATGATAACCGTTGTCGGAGGCAATAATCGCAAACAAATTTATGTCTTCGTGTTTTATCGCCATTTCAATCGCATCCATCATTATAAGCTTATCAACAGCCTGTTTCTCATTATGATGAAACTGCTGGATAGCGGTAATCGGCGTTTTATTAAGCTGGTCTTTCCATAATTTTCTTCTCCTGCAAAATGATTTACCTGCGCTATTTGCAAACCTTTGAAACATACCTTATGAAGTCAGGCTTTAAACAATCCCTTTTCAGTCAATGATTAAAATCTGTTTCATTATATCACAACTCATCGGAATTTTTTTCATTTTCATTATTTTTCGCCATATACAATAAATTATCCTTAACCTAACAGTTTCTTAACCGCAAATTTACAGTCCGCGTTTATCTTTCTTGTAAAACAAAATCAAAGAGGTTCTTTATGAAAAGGCAATTATTTTATGCTTTGGCAGCAGCGGCGGCTTTTCTGCCGGTTTCCTGCGCCTCAACATCAAAGGCTGGATTGGACTCAGCTTCTCCATTTGAGAAAGTCGGCTTGGATGGAAGCGAAGTTCCATACACAATTCTTGCAAAGACAGCAAGCGGAGTGGAAATCCAGAACGGCGGATACGGCTCGGACGCATGCGCCCATCCAACGGATTCAACTCTCTTCTATCTGATAACAGACCGCGGACCGAACATCGACTTCAAGGGCAAAAGCGGAAAAGGAAAAATGTTCCCGGTTCCTTCTTACGCGCCAAGAATCGGACTTTTCAAGATGAACGATGACGGCTCAGTTTCGCTTGTAAAGGAAATCACGCTTAAAACTCCTGACGGAAAAGAGATAACAGGGCTCCCAAATCCTGCCGGAAAAGGTGCGACCGGTGAAATCGCCTACGACCTTGACGGAAACATTCTTGGAACAGACGAGTACGGACTTGACAGCGAGGGAATCGTTGCGATGAAAGACGGAACTTTCTGGATTTCCGATGAGTACGGGCCGCACATTGTCCATTACGACGCGGACGGAAAGCAGATTGAAAGAATAAGCCCGTTCGGAATGGACACAGGAAAAAGACATCTTCCGGCAGTTCTTGCGCGCCGCCGTGCGAACCGTGGAATGGAAGGGCTTGCAGTAACTCCTGACGGAAAAACTCTTGTCGGAATCATGCAGTCCACACTTTTCAATCCCTCAAAAAAAGAGATTTCAAACAAGCAGCTTGTGCGCATTGTAACTTTTGACATTAAAACCGGAAGCACAAAGCAGTACGCGTATATCCAGAACAAGGAAACAGACTCAACCTGCGGAATCACGGCGCTTTCAAACACAGAATTTGTTGTGATTGAGCGCGACGGAAAGTTTTCTGGCGAAAAGGAAGCGCATAAGTATCTTTTCAAGATTGACCTGAAAGACGCGACGGACATAACAGGAGCAGATCCGGAATCGAAAGAAGGACTTTTGCTGAACGGAAAAACTCTTGAGCAGTGCAGCACAGAAGAGATTGAGGCGGCCGGAATCAAGCCTGTAAAAAAGGAATTCCTTGTTGACCTTGTGGAATATCTTCCGAACAAATATCCGCACGACAAGCTTGAAGGCCTTTGGATTTTAAACAGCAGCACAATCGCCGTGGCAAACGACAACGACTTTGCAATCAATGTTGAAAACAACCAGCTTGTGCAAAAAAAGCTCCCCGGAACAGACAGCATTGACGACGACGTGATTTACGTAATAAAGCTTCCAAAGAGTTTGAGGTAAGGCTTTTATAAAGATATTTGCTGGATGAAGGCTACTTGTTTCGCAGAAAAACGAGTAGCCTGCGGCCAGAGCTGCCGGGGATTTTTGCTTAATCATTCCTCATATTTCTTGAAATTTTCTGCCTGGTCAAAAACTTCCTTAAAGACTTCTTCGCGAGGGACTGGAGGATAGCCGTTTTCATCAAGCAGAATCCGTAAATCTGCCTTCATTTCAGCCTTTACATCCAGCCGCTGATTCCAGTCCGTATATTTTACATTTTGGGCGACAAGAATCTTAACTTTCTTTGCAAGTTCAATCATCTTTTCTTTTGGATACTGATTCTCAAAATTAAAGCGTTTGGCGCAGCTTACAAGAATATCGTAAAACGCTTTTTCCTCAAAATCAATTCCCATAGCCTCAAAGGATTTTTTATCTTCCATCATATCGGCAAAAAGCTGATTCAATTGTTCTGCAACACCATCAAGAACCTTGCTTGCAAAATCCTCGTCATTGAAACGGTTGTTGTAAGCGATAATCAGACTGTTCAAGCGTTCAGAAAATTCCGTCGCCTTTATTTTGTTCGTTTTCTTATATTCACCGATTGCCTGCTTTAAAAGCTGCTCAAGTATTTTGATTTTTGTATTTGGAAGCGGAAGCCTGTTGATTTTTTCGAGATATTCAGAACTGAACAAATCAAAGTTTACATTTTTTCCAACCTGAAAAAGCTCCTCCACACCGTCAGATTTTATCGCTTCCTGAATCAGTTTTGAAACGTGGTTATTCATCGTGGCAATATCAGGGGCATCGCCCTTTGTAAGTTTAAAGAGAACCGCACGGACTGCAATATAAAAATTAATCTGATTTTTTTCATTATCGGAAAAGGATTCGCTTGTAGAGCAAAGGTTAAACGCCTTTTTCATTTTGCAAGCAGCTTCCATAAAACGCTTTTCCAAATCTTCAGTAAACTGAACATATTCAACGGCCTTGTTCAAAGTTTCAAGCTGCTGAAACGGAGTTCCGTTATAATACAGCGATGAGTCAAACTTGTTGAACATTGCATTGACAACGCTCAATTGGTCTTTCACAATTACAACAGTTTTTTCAGAGTCTTCAAATTCTTCCTGTTCGCCGTCAGTATATTTTTTCAAGGCTTCATTCATTGCCTTCTTGATTCCGATGTAATCGACAACGAGTCCTTTCTCTTTTCCTTTGTAAGTTCTGTTTACACGGCTGATTGTCTGAATCAAAGTATGTTTTTGAATCGGCTTAAAAATATAGATTGTATCAAGACAAGGAACATCAAAGCCTGTAAGCCACATATCGCAGACAATTGCAATCTTAAAATTAGATTTTTCATTTTTGAACTGGCGGTCAAGCTCTTTGCGGTATTCATGATTTCCAAGAAGCTCAAAAAGTCCTTTTGTGTCTTTCGCCTTGTTCTCGGTCATCACCATTTTAACTTTTTCGATTGGTTTTAGTTCCTTTTTTTCTTTTTCAGAAACGAGCGCATCATCTGAGCAAAGTCTTTTTTCATTCCACTGCGGACGCAGGCGAACAAGTTCCTTCCACAAGTCAAAAGCAACTTCGCGGGAAGAACAGACAAACATTGCCTTTCCAAGGACAGTGGCACCTTCGCGAACGCGGGTTTCATAATGATTTATAAAATCCTCAGCAACGGCTTTGATAACATCAGGGTCGCGCAAAATCGCCTCAAGATTCGTAACAGCCTTTTTGCTCTGCTCAATCTGATTTTCATTTGCCCCATCTTCTGCACACTGCGCATAATAATTTTCAATTTCAAGAATTTTTTTATGGTCAAGGAAAACTTTTGCAGCCCGTCCTTCGTAAACAAGATTCACTGTGATTCCGTCGGCAACAGATTCTTTCATCGTGTAAGTGTCTACAATTTCGCCAAAAACTTTCTCCATTTCATCAATCGGAGTTCCTGTAAAACCGACATAAGTTGCATTCGGAAAAGAATCGTGCAGATATTTTGCGAAACCGAATTTGTGCTCGACAATTCCCTTTTCATCATTTACCACAAGTTTCTCATCAAGATTGTTTTGCGAACGGTGGGCTTCATCGCTTATGCAGATAATGTTTGGGCGTTCAGAAAGAAGTTTTGTATTCTCACAGAATTTTTGAATCGTTGTAAGATAAACGCCGCCGCTCTGACGGTCGCGAAGTTTTTCGCCAAGACTGGAACGGCTTTCTATTGTTTCAATATTCTGGTCGCCGATATAATTCTTTGATTTAAGAAAAAGTTTCCCAAGCTGGTCGTCCAAATCAGTCCTGTCGGTAATAACAATGATGGTCGGACTTTTAAGCGAAGTTGATTTCATCAAAAGCCGGGTCAAGAAAACCATAGTGTAACTTTTGCCGCAGCCTGTCGCGCCAAAATAAATTCCGCCCTTGCCGTTGCCGTTTGGTTTTATGGAAGATTTTATGCTTTCAAAAAGTTTTGTTGCCGCAAAGAACTGCGGATAACGGCAGACGATTTTTAGCTCATTGTCGCTTGAATCCGGAAAATACAAAAAATCTTTTATGACTGCAAGAAACCGCTCCGGTCTAAAGCAGCCGTTAATCATCGTGATTAAGGAACTGATTCCGTCAACTTCCTTGTCTGCGCTTTCAACTTTGCGCCAGGCATAAAAATATTCATAAGGCGAAAAAATCGAGCCCATCTTGGAATTTGCGCCGTCGGAAATCACTACAAAAGCGTTGTACTTAAAAAGTTCCGGAATATCGCGGCGGTAGCGCACGGCAAGCTGCTTGTATGCATCCTCAATCGTAGTGTTTTCCCTGATTGCAGACTTGAACTCCATAACAACAAGCGGAATTCCGTTCACATAAACAATGCCGTCTGGAATACGAAGCTGTTCCCTGCCCTGCACCTCAAGCTGATTCACAATCTGAAAAATATTGTTTTCAGGAGTCTCAAAATCAATCAGATTGATAAAAAGGTCTTTTTGGTCAGAATCATCGCGGCGGATTGTAAAGCCATTGCAGATAAAATCCAAAATCCGCTTGTTTTCATCATAAAAATCCGAAGATACATTCTTGATTTTATTCACAGCTGCCGAAATTTCGCTTTGAGTAATATTCTGCTTTGAATATCGGAACAAAAGAAAGTTTCTAAGAACATCAGTCAAAAGAACTTCCGACTTGTCATGATGGATTTCGCTGCCGGTAAGGTGCGCATACCCTGCATTTTCAAACAGTTCAATAATGGAAAGTTCCAGCGCGTGCTCGTCAAATTGCATTTGCCTGTCTCCGATTTATTTATAAAACTTGATTTCGACATCAAGGTAAATCTTATATCCTAAAGTTCTGATATATATCGGCATCTATGCAGTCTCCACAGAATCCAACGTTCTGTAAGTTGTAATCGCAGGATAAATTTGCCTTAAATATTCTATATAGAACTGATTTTTTTTATCGTCAAAGTTTGAATGCAAAATCTTTCCGTCATTTGAAAGCAAAATAGACTCCGCAGTTTTTGTGTCCTCAAAACAAACGTTATCATTTGTATAATTTTTCGCAAAATTCTTTTCGCATATTTTTCCCCTGCTCTTTTATAGCTGTAAGATTTTGTTCTTGGTTTGACATAAGCAATTCCTGCAAATAAATTATAACATACTTTGCGGTATAGGAAAATAATGGGAAAGAAAGAGTTCCGTTTACTTAAATATTCGTTCTCTTTGTGTTGGGAGTTTCTGAAAGAATAAGGAAAAATAAAAAACGGAATGAATCTGTATCGTAAAACGGCTGGATCCATTCCTTATAGAACATAAACGTTCAAGTTCGATACTCAAAATATATAACAAATTTATTGTTCTGTCAAAATAATTTTTTATATTCTTTGTAAAAACGAAATACAAATACATAAACAAAAACAATATTATTATTTGTTCTATAATATGCCGCATGTTTTCTACAACGCTTAAAAAAAGCATCCACCTCTTTTAATCTCTTATTTAAAACATTTCTTGTTTTATCCAAAATTTTAAAAACCATAAGAACATCTAAAAAATCTTGAACGACTGGATTAGTCAGATAATGCTTCAGTTTTTTTGTATCTATAAGCGGAAAATTTCTTTTTATTGAATCTCTAAGAGCATTGTTTATTTTCCTTTCTTCAGTATGCTCGCATAAACGGTTAAGAATACATGAGTTATGAGCCGCAGCATTTCTCATTATTCGGACAGACCATAAATATTGCGACACACTGTTTCCAATTGGAAATCTTTTTATATAGAAATCATAGAATCGAGTAAGTTCACCAAATGAAATAACTTCTACAAAAACCCATATTGGCAAATCCTCGATATTGTTTTTAATAAGTCGAGCAGAATAACCTGAATTATCAGAATGTTCTTTTAAATTATCTTTTATGTCCTTATTTTCCTCAAGAAAATCTGATACAACTTTATATCCGTCATCAGATTCATTTTGTTGAGATGCAGCCAATAATTGGACTTTAATAAAATGCTCAATATCAACAGTCATTTTAAACACAAGTTCTCTAAAATACATATCCAATCTTGCCAAATCTTGAAGATATGAAAAATCCAAACCAGAATATTTATTTCTAACAGGATTTTTTACATAGTTTTTTGCATAAGACTTCAATTTAAAATAATAAGTATTATAAAGCAGATAATTTCTTGCCTCTTCTTCAGATACATATTTAAATGTAATATTCTTAGATTTTATGTCATTGATAATTTCTTCAACCGAAAGTTTTGGCTTTCTATGCATTGTCATTTTCCTCTCTTTGCCTATTTGCAATCTGCGAAACGAGAAGTTGTTTTAACCGAGCAAGTTTTTCAATTTCCTGATAATTATTTTTCAAGTTCTGAATTATCTTTGCAAGATCTGTTTTACTTCTAACTTTTTCATCAGGGACAACAAGCAAAAGTTTTTCGATAAAATCTTTACTTAAATTGTTTTGTGCTCCGCCATTTGACATTAAACTTATTTCTTTCTGATTCGCAAGAAGTACAAAATAAAGATATGCAGAATCATTTAAGTTTTTACAAATCATTCCACAAACAGCCTGATTCGTTGTTGCTTCAATATTCAAATATCCGACTTCACCAGCAGTAACTCCATACATAGCCATAAGAACAGTATCTTTTGGCAACAACTTAGTCGATGTTTCATTCAATGCTTTTTTTGTTATAAACTCTTCAACTGAAATTGTTACATTATTATGAACTTCACCTGACTTTAACCAAGGTATTGTTCCATTCTGCCAATAATCAATTTCTGTTCTTGAAGGAGTTGAACCAGATTTCATTTCCTTGCAAAAATCTTTGACAGATTGAATTTTCATTGAAACATTTAATCTGTCTTTTATTTCTTCAAGTTCATTATCTGTATAATTTAATAATAAACTTGGATTAAAAATCTGATTTACAACGTTCTTTCCCAACTCAATCAGCTTTTCATTTATCTTCTTTTTAATCTTGATGCGGTTTTCTATTGCGTTGTAGGCATCTACGATTTTCTGTTGTTCTTCAAGTGGAGGAACTGGGAGTTCAACACGGCACATTTCTTCCCAGTCAAATATTTCCCGGACACTTCCGTGTGATTTGTAACGGGCATAACGGTCAAACTCTGGACGAAGAAACCACAACATCAGATATTCCGGCAAAAGTTTTGAAATATCTATAATTTCAAAAACAGAATAAGAACTTGAAATAATGCATTCCGGTTCTTCAAGAAGTGCAATCGTAATTTTTTCGCCATTTCTGGAAGTAACCGGACCATAGGCAAACTGATCTTTCTTTACTACTTTATATGATTTGAAATCAGTTCCGATTGTATTTGCAATTGACTCAATAAAGCATTTGTTGATACTCAATCCCAACAATCTATTTACAGATAAATCCCTATTGCGAATATCAACTTGCTGTATATAATCACCCAGTTTTTTCAATTCACTCATCTATTTCTTCTCTCCAGCTTTTGCTTCTTTTTCCAACGCCCGTATTGTTTCCAGATACGCCTGTTCAACTGGGGAAAGATTTTTCTGAATGTATTTTTGATATTCTTTTTCGGCTTTTTCAAGAGCCTGTTTATGGCTTACTGAGCCTGCGCCATCCAAGATTTCTTTTCCTGTGCCGGAAAGAATTCTGTCCAGCTGCTCAACGTAATCGCTCATGTACATTGTCTTATGTTCCATGGCGTTGATTTCAGCCAAGTCAAAATATGCGGAAACAAGATTGTTCAAAACTTTAAGTTCAGTTTCTGAAAGGTAGTTTTTTGCAACGGCAATATCTTTTTTAGTTGGAAAATCACCGGTAAAAGTTGTTAGCCCCATAAATTCTTTTTCTGAATCCGCGCGGTTATAAATCACTTCCGCCGCGGTGTTTCCATGAGCCGCATAGTGAAGCTTGTTTTGAACCATTTTGAAGAACGCAATGCTTTCCGCACTTTTTGGATTGTAATCCGCACTGGTAGCATACAAATCCAGAACCTGACGGTACATCACTTTTTCGCTTGAGCGGATGTCGCGGATTCTGTCTAAAAGTTCTTTCCAGTAATTCCCGCCGCCAAGTTCCTTTAAGCGTTTGTCATCAAGCGCATAGCCTTTTTTAAGATATTCTTTTAACAGTTCAGTTGCCCAGCGTCTGAATTGAGTAGCCACTATGGATTTTACACGATAGCCAAGGGAGATAATCATGTCGAGGTTGTAGCAAATCTGTTCACGATTGACTTCTCGGTTACCTTCAATCTGAACTGTTCGGAATTTCCGAACAGTTGAAGATTCTTCCAGTTCACCTTCTTCAAAAATGTGCTTTATATGTTCACTGATATTTGATTTACTGGAGTGATATAATTCCACAAGTTGAGCCTGTGTAAGCCACACTGTTTCATCTTCAAACCTAACGTCAATTTTTGTAAGACCGTCTTTCGTCTGGTAAATTACAATATCGCCCTTGCTTTGATTTTCCATACTCATCTCCTACAGCTTAATCTCATACCCCAAGTCCTTGAACACATTAAGCAATTCAGCTTTGCTTTTTTCTTCCTGCCTGAGCAAGTCTGTAAGTTCTGTCTGTAAAGTTTTCATTGTTGTGTCAAAATCCAAAGTTTCATCCCGGTTTACAAATTCAATGTAGCGGCTTGGAACAAGGTTATAGCCTTTTTCTGCGATTTCCTTTTTTGTTGCGCTGTAACAGAATTCGGGAATATTTTTATAAGTTTTGTCTTTGTCTATTTGCTGCCAGGCATGGAAAGTAGAGGTTACTTTGTCGCGGTCATTTTGTGTAAGCTCGATGTATTTTTTTTCAAATGGAGAGCCCATCTGACGCAAGTCCATAAAGAGAACTTCATCCTCACGGTTTCTGTAGTTTTTGATTTTTCCATTCTGCTGAACCACACGTGCCTTTTTGTTTTTATTCAGAATCCACAGCGTTACGGAAATATCTGTTGTATAAAAGAGATTTCTTGGAAGAATCACGATTGCCTCAACAAGATTGTTTTCTACAAGCCGCTTTCTGATTTCCAGCTCCTGACCTTCGCCGCTTAACGCACCGTTGGCAAGCAAAAAACCTGCGACACCGTTCTGGCTCAGTTTGCTTACCATGTGCAGAATCCAGCCATAGTTTGCGTTGCTTGTTGGCGGAACAACATAACCGTTCCATCGGGAATCATCGGCAAGTTCGTTTTCCGCACGCCAGTCTTTTTGATTGAACGGAGGATTTGCCATAATATAGTCGGCGCGCAAGTCTTTGTGCAAATCGTTTGTAAAAGTGTTGGATGCCTTTTCACCCAAATCACACGGAATTCCGCGGATTGCAAGATTCATCTTTGCCATTTTATATGTTGTTCCAGTCCCTTCCTGACCGTAAACAGAAATATCCTTTGCGTTTCCAGCATGATTTTCAACAAATTTAAGCGACTGGACAAACATTCCGCCCGAACCGCAGCAAGGGTCATAGATTTTTCCTTTGTACGGCTCAATCATTTCGGCAATCAGATTTACAACTGACTTTGGCGTATAGAATTCGCCTTTTCCCTTTCCTTCCTGAAGCGCAAATTTTGTAAGGAAATATTCGTAGACGCGCCCCATGATGTCGTTTTCTTTGTCGGCTGTAGTCTGAATATTGTTGATTTCGTCCAAAAGGGCTGCAAGTTTTGAAACGTCAATTCCAAGCCGTGAATAATAGTTGTCCGGGAGCGCGCCTTTTAGCGAGGGATTCTGTTTTTCAATTGTGTTAAGAGCTGTGTCAATTTTTAATGCAATGTCCGGCTGCTTTGCATTTTCCATTATGAACAGCCAGCGGGATTCCTGCGGAACAAAAAAGACATTTTTCATGTCATAAAATTCCTGCAAGTCCAAATATTTTTCTTTGCCTTCCTCAACAAGTTCCTTGCGGCGGTCGCTGAATTTATCGTTTACGAATTTCAAAAAAATCAGGCTAAGAACCACATGTTTATATTCTGCCGGCTCAACCGTTCCGCGCAATTTATCACAGGCACTCCAAAGAGCATCTTCAAAACTTACAACTTTCTTTGCTTTTGCCATTTTTTCTCCAGCTAACTCAATAAAACAAATTTCTTCTATTAATTATATCATTATAGCTGCTTTTTTGATAGGCAAGGAATTATATATTTCTGAACAGTAATAGACTCTCTTTTATTGGACTAATAAACTGTCAAATAGTATAGTAAAAAAAAGTACAAATTAGTACATAATGTATTTCAATATGAAGTATGAACGAAACCAAATCATTGCAACAATCGCTAATGTATTACAACCAAGTGAATCAAGTTAAAATTATTTACCCTACTATATTTAAAAATATAAAAATGACAGACTTATGATAAAAGTGCAATTGAGACTTAACTAAAAGTATAAAAGATTAGGAGATAAAATATGAAAAAAAATGTATCCGTAACAAAAGAATCTTCCACAGGAAGAAATACAAATTTTGTTGATAATGTTTCTGGAAAAGAAATGACTAGAGCAAAATTTGTAAATAGAATTGAACACGGACAGTATGAAGGAGCTTATCATATTCGAATTATCAACGGCATAAAAACTCCATGCAGCAACCCTGATACAAGTTCAAAGAACAATCTGGGATAACACAAGACTTTTTAAGGAAAATTTTATTTTTCGCTTAATCTTATTCTCTGTGAATAATTCGGTCGATCCACAACAACACTTGCTACATCAAGTTTCTGAATCCAGCATAAAAGATTTGAAAGCATTTGTTTTACGTCTTT
Source organism: Treponema sp. UBA7590 (assembly GCA_002478955.1). GTDB lineage: Bacteria > Spirochaetota > Spirochaetia > Treponematales > Treponemataceae > Treponema_D. Next base: position 14,289 of record DLKK01000005.1, on the reverse strand, counting down.
TCGGTATGGCTTTGGATCAGAAACTATTGAATCATGAAGTTTTTGAGAAAGCTCTCCAAAATATAAACATCCACCGTTTTTATTTAAAACATTTATAAGCCACTTGTAACAGTTTGATGATAAAAAGGCACTTCTTACATTTTCAATGTTTCCGTCATACACAACATCAAGAAACCCAATTTTCTCTCCATAAGAAAAATTTATTCTCTCTGTTTCAGGTAAATCATAAGAAAATAATGTAGTTACTTTTACTTGAACAAGATTTTTTATCTCATCACTCCATTCAACAGATTCAATATCTTTTCCACTCTTTTTTACTACATCTTCATATTGACTTCTCATTATTTTGATAATTTCATCCGTCACTTTTATTGAATTCTCAAAGAGAATTTCAATTTTATGAATATCATCTTCTTCAACTTTTACAAAAGATGCCATTTCATAATTTCCAAAATTCTTTAATTCAAGTCCGTTCGTTGTCATGTTTGCGCTACCGATAATTCCGCGTGAATTGTCTACAATATAAGTTTTCGCATGAAGATCGAATCTTATAAAGACTTTCCACCCATTAGCAAGACAATGCTCAAGTATTTCAAAATCAGTTGCACCAGAAACGAGATCAGAAAGACGAAATCTAACCATAAGTTTTTTTTCAAAAACACAGGAATTAATATGAGATTCAAGTTTTTTTAAGGCTTCTAATTTGCAAAATGCGGAAATCATCTGCACAGATTTTTGCGCAGATGAAAGTTCCGAATAAATTGCATTCAAAATTTCTTTTGAAACTAAAATGCTCATAATCAGTTTTCTGATGGATTCAACAATTCTTCAATATACTCATTGAGCCTTGTCTGCCAAGTTGAAATAAGCTTGTCATTCTGTTCCTGTTGCTGAGGATTTGTCTTATCAACAGCACGTACAAAAGAAGCTAAGAACAACTCAAATGTTGTTTTTGAATTCTCATCTTCAGCAACTTTTTCCAAAAAAGAAGTGTAAAATTTATGTGCAATATTTATAGTTATTAGCTCTGTTCCCAAAGAAAAAGAATAGTCAAATGCAGGTCCGAATTTTCCCAAATCCTTATACGCAAAGTTCACGCTGTTGTTCAAAAAACGGTAAATTTCATCTTTTGATGGATTTTTTACGCCTATCTCAATTAAAGCAGACTTTCCTTCATCTTCCAATTGTTCCATGGATTTTGTTTTCTTTATTTTTGAAGTTTCTGTCTCTCCATTGTCATCAGCGTTGTTTTCGACCGTATTGACTGCTTGAGTTGATGCTGGAATACGCTCTTCTGGAAGAGTTCTTGCGCTTTTTCGGATTTCTTCATTTCGTTTATACATTTCTTTTATTGTGCTAGAAATTTCCATACTCAATGTATTCCAAATTGGTTCAAGACCTTCAAAGTCCAGCGAATCATTATTTTCGGTCTTTTTCAATTCAACATACTGCTTGTTGTTTGAAACTCCGAAGATTTCATCCAATTCAGGATTAAAAACAATTTCACATCCCCACCAGCGATGCTGCGGCTCATTCACACTTTCATAAAAATCAAACTTTCTAAAATCAATTTCCCGCCCTGCTCTTACAACAGAAATTCCTTCAAGTTTTTTTGCATAATTTCCAATTTCATATCGTCCAGGATCATTTTCAATTGCTGTCTGATCATAAAACTTATTCTTTACAACAGAATACCGAATTTTTACATTTGATATTTTCAGTTCTCCATTTTTATCGTAATATTTTACAGGAACATCAACCTCACCTGTCTTTCCTGTTTTTGTTGTATAAGGCTCAAAAACAGGCTCAAGATTTTCTCCTGCTCCACGCAAAAATATCTTCTTCGGTTCATTAGGATTTCCCAACGCATAATTGTCTTCCATTAAAAACAATGGGTCATTAGGGAAAACTGTTGTTATATCATCTTTGTTATCATCATTAAAAATTTTTATGGAACATTTTTTTTCATGAATAAAGTACCTGAATTTCTGTCCAACTGAAAATTCAAGTCTTGCTTTTAACGCGCAGCTTGTCTTTGGCTGAATTCTGTCGCAGTTCTTCCAGATAACAAGAGTTCCATTTTTCCTAAAATCAAATTGTTCTTCATTTATTTTCAAATTGATGTAATATTCATACATTTTAGGAATAGGGACATTTTTAGGGTCTTCAATAACTTTTTGTTCTCCAGATTTTATTTTGTTTATATCAAGGTAGACGCATTTTGCATTCTCAATCCCATTTTGCCATGAATAAACATAAACTTCAGGACAAGCGTACAAAGAAGCCTGCGGAAGTCCAACTCCGAATCTTCCCATTCCTTTTCGTTCACGACGTGTCGAAACTCCAAGACCAAGACACTTTCCAAGAATCTCATCAGCCATTCCCGTTCCATCATCAAGAAAACCGATTTCAGAAATATTTTTCCTTCCAGTCTTATCATTTATATTATCTTTCAAAATGACAAAAACATTCTTTGCTTCTGCTTCGATTGAATTGTCGATAATTTCAGATACAGCGCTTTCCGCATCTTTATATCCGGAACTTCTTAATGCATCTCCTAAAAAATGCTGGATGTCAACAATACTTTCGCTCATAGTTTTACTCCTTGTATATTTTTATTTATTCCAATAAGAATCGAAATATGAAAAAGCTTTTTCATTATCAAAAGATTCAAGATTATCGTTTACGTCAATTAAAAGACATTCATCCTGACCACCCATCAATGGTCCTCGCAAGCCACGTCCTAACATTTGGCTGTAAAGCACAATTGATTTTGTAGGACGAGTTATAAAAACACATTTAATGTTTGTTGAGTCAAAACCTGTAGTCAAAACTTCAAAATTTATGATGATATTGCAAGGATTGTTTCTGTCCTTGAATGAATCAATTGCCTTTTTACGGTCAAAGGGATTCATATCTCCAGTAACCACGCAATTAGGAATGTCTTCCAATGTCAGAATCGCAGAAAGCATTTTTGCGTGAAGAACAGAACAAGCAAAAACAATTGTCGGCTTTTTCAATGAATACATTTTTCTAAGACCTGCAAGAATTGCCTGATTTCTGCTTTTATTTCTTGCAAAAATTTCCAGTTGTTTGCTTGTAAAATCTTTTGACTCATCTGAATCAAAAGTTGCTTTTAAGACAAAAAGTTCCTTCTCTGAAAAATTTTGTACATAGCTTAGTTCTTCCTTTTGCATTTTCGAAAGAATTTTTCTCTTCTGAAAATATCTGATGATATTTTTTTCTGACAACAGATTTTCAGAAACCTGCTTTCCAAAATTCATATAATTGATTACATCAGAATCTATGGAAATAATTCGATTTTCAAACATCAGAGAAAAATTCTGATTCTCATCTGAATAGTCAGAAGTACGACCCGGAGTTGCAGTAAGTCCAAGCAAAAAGCGATTTTTCATTTCAGAAGTTTTACGCATAAAATCGGCGATAATCTTCTTAGTTTCTGTAGCCGCTGATTTATGAGCCTCGTCAAAAACAAAAAGACGGCAATCTTGAAGCAATCGTGAATAAAGATTCTTGTTTCCTTTTGCAACAGACATGAGTTTGCCAAGTCCGCAGAACATAATTCCATTAAACGCTTCTTCACAGTCAAGTTCTGCATTGCCCCAAAAACGATAAATATTTATTTCGCCCTCTCCCAAATGTTTCCATACTGAACAAAAAGTGCTGTACGCTTGCTCCAAAAGTTCTGTTGTATGGGCAACCCAAATCACAAGTCCATTTTTATGAAGCGTGAATTCCAAGTAATTTGTTATGATATGCATCGCTGTTTTTGTTTTCCCTGTTCCGGTCGGCATATGAACAAGAACTTTTCCAAGCGGCAAATCTGAATTCAAGATATTTAGGACACGTTGCTTTATGAAAAACTGATAATCTAAAAGTTCAAAAAATCTTTCATTTGAAGAGATCTTTGAAACAGTTGAAATTTCAGTCTTATTTGAATTTTCAAAAATATTACTTTCAATTCCCCACAAATGTAAAAGATCCAAAGACAATGAATTATTTCCCCATTGTTTTTCAGAAAGAACTTTACATACTTTTCTTAAATCAACTTTTGAATTATTTAAGTAATATTTTTCTGCCAAATTGATTACGTCATTTTTTTCCATCGAAAGAAGAAGCTGTTCACGGACAAATGAATTTTTCAAAATGTTTATTCCATAAAGACAATCAATCATAGAAACAAGTTTTTTCTTTAAATATTTATCTTCCTGCGAATAATTCCATTCATTGAGATTTTCAATAATTTCGTTTCCAAGAATTTTCTGCAAAGTCGAAGTGCTAAATTTGCGCATTAAATCCAAATAGTTCATCTTTTTTCTCTCCTACCTATTCGCCTCAATATATTCCATCGCCTTTTCCAGCGTGCAAAAGTCTTTTTCGCTTGTGAAATATCCCACGCTGAAGCGCACTGTGCCGGCCGGGAATGTGCCTAAGAATTTGTGCGCGAGCGGCGAGCATTGAAGACCGGTGCGCACGGCGATTTCCGCCTCGTCAAAAACGTTTCCGATGTCTTCCGCCGAGTAGCCGTCAAAAAGCGTGGAGACAACGCCTATGCATTTTGTTTTTTCTGAAAATCTGTCGGCAGGACCTGCAATTTTTACAAAGTCGTAACGCTGCAAAATCTCTAAAAGTCTGCGGTGATTTTTTTCTTCGGTGGCTCGGATTTCGTCCTGATTCTGCAAGAACCACTGTGCCGCCGCGTGAAGCCCAGCAACCGCACAGATGTTCTGGCTTCCCATCTCATAGCGGCTCGGAATATTTTCGGGCATTTCCTGCCTCGCCGACTCAACGCCTGTTCCGCCAAAAAGAACCGGCTCTAGTCTCACATTACGGCTCTTCACAAATCCGCCGATTCCGAACGGACCGTACAAAGTCTTGTGCCCGGCAAAAACCGCAAAGTCAACAAGCTCGCTCGCCACATTCAACGGAACAAGCCCTGCCGTCTGCGCCATGTCGGTTACGGTAAGCGCGCCAAACTTTTTCGCCGACGCAAAAATTTCAAGCACAGGCGCAATCAGCCCAATCACATTGCTCGCGTGGCTTACAATCACAATGTCAGGCGGAATCTCCGCAAACTGCGCGTTGATTTTTTTAATCTCGTATTCAAAGTCAGGCGAAACAAAAAGCTGCCTGACACAAATCTTTCCGGTCTCTTCAAAATGATGCAGAACGCGCGTCACCGAATTATGCTCGAACGGCGAAATATAAACGGTTTTCCTCTTGTCGTCCGCAAGCAGCCCTTGAATCACCATGTTCAGCGCAATTGTCGCGCTCGGAGCAAAAATCACGTCCTTGTTCGGGCAGCAGAGAATTTTCTGGATAAAGCCGCGCGTCTCAAAAATCACCTTTGACGCCTCCGCCGCAAGCTTGTACTGCCCGCGCCCCGCATTTCCGCCGTGAGTCCGGTAAAAAGAATCCATAAATTCGTAAACGCATTCAGGCTTCGGAAAAGTCGTCGCCGCGTTGTCAAAATAAAAACTCATTTTTCCTCCAATTTTTGGGTGCTACCCTCACTTCGTTCGGGTCGGGCTTTTCGGAGTTCCAGCTTTCGCCTACATTGTTTTGTTCTGGTTTCGATGAACTCAACCGCCACAAAACAACGCTTCGCGCCCCTACAATCCCTAGCACGTCAGCATTAGCACAGTTTCTCAAGCAAGCTCACCAGAACCTGCCGCTTTTCTGCGTCTGTCACGGACTGTCCCATTTCCTCGATTGTCCGCCAGATTTCCTCTTCAAGCGATTTTGCCCTAACGGAACATTCAACTTTCTTAAACGACTTTGATTTTGCGTTTTCAGCTCCGCTTTGGGCAAACCGGATTTCGTAATTGTCAGCTGCGCTTGATTCTGAAAAAGTTGAAGTGGAAACTCCGCCAAATCTTGCAGCCGCCGCTTTTTCAACGTTACCAGCCAAACTCGCAACATTCCAAGAATCCGGACACTGAGCCTGCCGAAGTGCCAATCCATTTTTTTTGGCAACAGAATTATCCTTAAAATCAAGAAGCGTCCGGTTCAGCTCCGAAAGCCGCTCAAAAAATACGCTCGCAGTCTCGTCGTTCCAGTCGTCAATGCTAAGCCCGGTCAGAACTTTTGCCATTTCAAACGCAGTCTGCTTTTCATCGTTTCCGGCGGACTTGTAAATCTTAAAAAGAGAGTGCGCACCGTTTTCAAAAACGTGGTTTTCAGTTTCCGGCTCAAGTTCCGCGCAGAAGTCCGCAATAACATTTTTCAAGGACTTTTCGCCTGCGTTCTTGTCAAAGAAATTTTTTGTCTCATCAATGATTTTTTCCGTGAAGTTTTCCAGCGCAGAGTCAAAAAAATTCTTCGCGCTTTTTATATTTTCTGAAAGCGCAAAATCAGCCTGCTCAGGCTTTTCATTTTTGAACGCGCAAGGAATCTTCTCAAAAAGGATTTCATTCGTGCCGAATCCGCCCTGCTTAAGGATGTTCAAAAACTCAGAATATTCTTTCTGCACCGGAACCGATTTTTTATCAAAACCGCCTTTCAAACCGCCGTAGACTTTTTTCATCTGCTTTGTGTATTTTGGAAGCGAGCGGTACCAGCGGAGCATCGCGTTTATAAGGTAAGAATAGCCGTTCGCATTTTTCTCTTCTTCAATCACAAAGTCGGCAAAGAGATTTTCAAGCGAATGAATGTAATTTTCCTTTTCATCATTCCATTTTTGGACACGGACAGAAAACGCTTCCGGATTTTCCGCAATTTCCGCCAAAGTTTGGGCGTTCACAGGAACTTCAATTCCGCTTTTTTTGAGCACGACATTTTTTGCAAATGAAGAGACAACGGCGGCAATGTAGAGCGGAATCACGCCGCGCCTAAGCCCAAATCCGTTTTCAGGCTTTACGAGAAGCTCAAAAAGCTCATAAAAACTGATTTCGTTTTTTTCCGCATGCGCAAAAAATTCTTTTATCACCGCAAAAAGTTTCTTAAAGTTCCCGTCGTTTTTTTCGTTGCCGGAAGACGGCTCAAGATTAAAGATTTTCTTTTCCAAAGAATCTTTGTCAGCTTTTTTCAGGATTCCAGGAAGAACAAGCGCGCTCCGCATAAAAGAAACTTCCTGCCCGCTCCCGGACAAGCCCAAATCCAAAGACGGAGAATTCAGCATTGCGTCCAGAAGTTTTGCCCGGCTTTTTGCCGCAGCCCCGGTAAGGCAGTTTTTGTTCAGCATTTCGTTGTTCACAACCGGCGTTCTGTAAAAAATTTCCGAGCAAACATCCGAAACAAGGTTTGTGAATTCAGATTTCCTGTAAAGCTTATGCTCCGAGCCAAGCGAAACGTAAAGCGCAAGATTCCGCTCCGGCTGAACGTAGGAATGGACAATCTGCTTTACAACCTCGTAGAAATCCTGATAAACAATGTCGTACTCGTCAAAAAGAACAGAATCCAAAGAATTTGAAGAAGCCGCCAAAAGCTGATTCCGCAGGAACGCAACAGAATCGAAACAGCGCAGCTTTTCTGAAAAGTTTTCATCCAGCCGTGAAACTATAAAGACAAGATTTTTTGATTTGGAAGAAAGTTTCTTTGCCCGCTCAATAATTTTTTCCGTTTCAAAATCTGTTCCGCCAGAATTTTCCGCATTTTCAAAATCTTTGAATAGCGCAAAAACGCATCCGTCAGAATTGAAATTTTCAGAAAATGTTTTCCAGTCTTCAAGCTCCAGAAATTCTTTTTCAGCAACAAACACAAAGCTGAAATACCGCGTCATTTTGTTTTTCACATTGTACAAAGTCGGGTAGATGAATTTTTCCGTGTTGAAATTGTTCAGAATGTCAACAATCCGCACCGTGCGCCGCCGTTTTTCAACGCAGTCAGAAATTAAAGCTGGAATATCCGCGCCGGAAGCAGCCTTTAGCTGAAGGTAATTATTGTGGACGTTCAGATAAACCACGCCAAGATTTTCAGAAAGATTTTTCACCGCGCCACGGATTTCCTCACGAGAATAGCCCGCGTCATCGTAAAGCGCAAAAAGAAAATTTTTTTGAGAAAATTATTAAAATTTAGTACAGACTCGGTAAGTATGATTTAAACTGCAATAACAATTACAGCGAAAAATAAAAATTTGTTGATACCAGACAAATTTTTATGGCCGTTCCCCTCGCTCCGCTCGGGTCGGGCTTTTCGGGGTTGCGCTGTCGCTCTATTCCTACGCTACGCTTCGGAACGGCTCCGCCGCCCCTGCAATCCCTAACGTAAAAGGCAATTACATTTTCAAAAACTCTGATTCAAATTCAATTAAATCATTTTCTGATTGTTCTTTTATAAGTGAAATACTGAAAATAACATTTGCGTTTTTAGTATTTGATAGTCGCCGAATTTCAAATAAATTATCTTTTATTGGATTAAACTGATAATCATAATGAATTGCTTGAATTTTAATTTTATCATTTTTGCCTTGCAATTTTATATATGCTTTACCAACTTTGAACTCAATTTCTGAATGTATTATTCTATGATTTTCAAGACTGTTTTCTATCTCTTCAACACAATTTTTTGAAGGAACATTTGAACCACTTTTCTTTACTCGGTAAGTAGCAAACACATCAAAATACTTTTGAAAATGTTTTATTGGAAAAATTATAAAATTATCTGAATCAAGCTTATTTCTTCCCACTTCCTTTTCAACTATAAAGTATTTTACATTCTTTGATTTATAAAAGTTACAAATCCATTCATAGAAATAATCTTTTTCAATATTTAAACTTTTTCCAGCTGTACCGGGATTAGCATAATATTCAAATTCTTCATTCATTTTATCAATAATGACATCTTCAATAAGATTTTTTTGATGTCGATTATTTTCAGAATTTACAAATCTATTATCTAATTGCTTTACAACAAACTGACCACATTGTGCAGCCGTCATTTTTGATTCAATGTAAAAGCAGGCGATTCCATTCTTTTTTAGCAGAATATCTGATTTTGTTGAATCTGAACCGCCGTTATGTTCAAAAATATAATTTTTATTTGAATATTTTGATTTTAGGTATTCAAAACATTCTTTTTCACAAATTTCCCAATTTTCCATATTAGTTCTCCAAAAAAGATTTTAGATTTTTTCCTAATGCTTTTATTACATTTACGGTCATTGCATTTCCTGCCTGCATAAGTAAATGACGATCAGAAACTGTATTTTTCACTTTATCGGTATATTCTTTTGGAAAGCCTTGCAGCAAAAGAGCTTCATAGCCTGTAAGCTGATATATTTTCCCATCTCGAACATATAAAATTCCATCTCTCTGAGAACGCAAAGTAGGACATCGTTCTGCATAAATCCGTAAATCTGACATTCTTGTATCAAGGATTTTTCCTTCCATTTTTTCTAAATCTTTTACACTGAACTTTCCCTGATTTGTAGGATTGTTAAGATAATATTGAAGTATTTCTAGTCGCTCTTCTGTTGCTAAATTATTGTCAATTAAAAAGTTTTTTAACGGTGGCTTTTCCTGTTCTTCTGGCCAGTAAAAGTTTTCAATATTCTTATTTAGTTTTTTGTTGATTCCGACAAAATAAACTCGCTGCCGCATTTGCGGAACACCATAATTAATGCTTGTTAAGACTTTGTAGGTAACATCAAATCCAGCCTGTTTTAATCGTCCTAAAATAATTTTTAGAGTATTTCCTTTGTCGTGAGTAACAAGCCCACGCACATTTTCAAGCAAAAAACATTTCGGCTGCGTTTCTTCAAGAATTCGTGCAAGATGAAAAATAATTTGTCCGCGGGCATCATCAAATCCGGCTTTTCTTCCCATTACAGAAAATGTTTGACATGGAAAGCCTGCTATAAGCATATCAAAGTCAGGAAGATTTTCTGATTTTATTTTTTTTAGATTGCCCCAGTTCTTTTCATTTTCAGTTTCAAACATCTGTTTATAAGTGGCAACTGAAAGCCTGCTTGTATCTGAATAACCAACGGATTTTAAGCCAGCTTGTTCAAGTCCTAAACGACCGCCGCCAATACCTGAACAGAAATCAAAAAAAGTTGAAATTTGCATAGAAATACCTTTCTTGTTTATCGGGCGTTTCTAGGGAAAAAATCAATAAAATATGATAAAATACAACACTATGGAAGATAATAAAAAACAGAACATACAAAGCCTAAAACTAAAATTGAAAAAATACCTTGAATTGGAAAATGTCAGCATACTTGCAGGAGCAGGCACAAGCTGGCATTTAGGAGCACCGACAATCAGAAAAATTCCAGATGAATTAAAAAAAGAAATGTCTAAAGAAATAAATCTGTATTTTTCAAAAAACTCAGAACCGTCTTATGAAGATTTATTTAACTGTCTGCAAGCTGATAAGTTTTTAAAAATCAATAAAAATGAAAATACTGATGAAATTCAAAAATTAATTCATAAAATGCAAAAATGGCTATTTTCCAACTGCGACACAGAGAAAACTTCTTTAGAATATGGAAATGATTCTTTACTGAAAGAAAACAGATATTACTACCATGAATTATTCATAAAAAAACTGCTTCAACGACCAAGCAACTTAAAAAGAGCAAATCTTTTTACAACAAATTATGATTTAGCTTTCGATTATGCACTTGATAACTTGGGAATTCATTATATAAATGGATTTTCAGGTGTTCACAACAGATGTTTTAGACCAGAAGTTTATGATTACGATATTTATTATCCTGGACAGAGTGTTTCTGGCAAAGTTCACAGAGCCGAAAAAGTATTAAGGTATTATAAATTGCACGGCTCTTTGTCTTGGATTGCTACAGAAGAAACTTTGTCAAATCCGTATGGAATAAAAGAAATTCCTATTGATAATTTTAATTTTCAAGAACAAATGAATCTGATGGTTTATCCGTGTGTAAGCAAAAAGACTTTTACATTGGATTTGCCATACTCTGAATTATTCAGACATTTTGCAAATTCTATAATACAGCCACAGTCTGTTCTTATTGCACTTGGATATTCTTTTTACGACGAACATATCAATGATATTATTTATCAGGCTTTAACAATTCCTTCATTTACTTTAATTGTTGCAAATTATTCAGAAGCTGGAAATGAAAACATTGAAAAATTAAACCGACTGAATGACAGCAGAATTCTAATTATTGACGAAGATAATATTGATTTATCAACTTTTACTGGCTTTGTAAAAAATGTTATGCCCGACTTATATGAAGAGGAAGAAAATGAAGCTGTATTAAAAACTATGAAAGAACTTTATCCAGTTGACAAACAGACTTCGGGAGATAGTGGCAATGAGCAAAAATAGAATTGTCGGAAGAGTTTTAAGCGTAGATAACTTTCGTGTTTATATAAAAATAGAAGAAGAACTAAATGGAGCTTATAAAAGCGGAGTCGGCGGAATTTACGAAGTTGCAAGAATTAATTCTTACCTGATAATTCCTGTTGGCTCGGACAGAATCGTAGCCTTGATTACAAGAGTTTCCATGAAAGATGAAATAGAACTAGATTCTAATTCTGCAAGCATAACATTACCGACATCAGCAAGATACGTTTCTGCGACAATGCTTGGAACAATCGAACAAAGAGGCGATAAAGAAATTTTCATTCAGGGCGTATACAGTTTTCCGGCTCTTGATAATCCTGTATGGTATGTAACAGAAAAAGACCTAGACCAAATATTTGATAAAAATGCAGATACAAAAAACATTGATTATGCAAAAGATTTTTATCTGCCCATTGGCACTTCTCCAGCCTTTCAAAATTACAAAGTAAGAATCTGCCCTGACCAGTTATTTGTAAAACATGCCGCAATTCTCGGAAATACAGGTTCTGGAAAATCTTGCACACTGTCGTCAATTTTACGAAATATTTTTAAATACAAATACCATAACAATGGAAATGAACAATATTTAGAAAATGCACACTTTGTTATTTTTGATACAAACGGCGAATATAAAAATGCATTTTTACCAGATACAAAAAATATTTCAGAACAAGACAAAAACGAACTTGAAAGAATAAACGCTTATTATTATGGCGGAGACAGCAATGTAAAAGTTCCGTATTGGCTGATGAATTGGAATGAATTTAAGTATTTATTAAAACCAAGCGATGGAACACAATCACCAATTTTAAATAAGGCTATAGGATTAGCAAAAAATGAAAAAGAAATTCTTGCTACAGATTTAAAGTTTAGCAATGAAGAATTACAACATTTAGAAGCTATAAATAACATTGCAAGAAGTGGAGATTGGTGGAGAGCACAAGCTTTAAAAACTTCATATTTGCAAATGAAGTCAAAATTACCAAAAGAACTTCAAAATTTCTCATTTGAAAAAAACAGTTTATGCCCTACACCAACAGAAATAGTTATTTTTTCTGAATTTATTAATCAACAAATATCTGAAAACACTAAAAGAAATATTACAAATGAGCAAAATATAGATTTACCAATATGGTTTGGTTATAAAGAACTATGTAGCAGATTTCTTGATTCAGCAGTTACACAAGAATACACAAATAATTCAAAACTCAATGAATACATTTCAACACTGCGTTTACGAATGAGCAGTTTTTTGAATGATAAAAGAATAGCAGAGCCTTTAATGCTAAAAAACGAAGAAGAAATAAACAAAAATATTCTGCCGCAATTTTTATCTTTGATTCTTGGGGATTATGGAAAGCAATTTTGTAATGAAGAAAGCAATAATTTTATAAAAACATATAATGATACTTCAAATCAAAAAAATAATAAAACTCACCAAATTACGATAATTGATGTTTCACAACTTCCTTATGAAGTTCTTGAAACTGTAACAGGTCTTTTAGGAAGAATTATTTTGGAGTTTGTTTCAAATTTCTTGCCAGAACAAAGAGGCAAATATCCAATAGTAATTGTTCTTGAAGAAGCACAAAATTATATTGCAGAAGAAAAAGATTCTGTTGCAAAAACGGTTTTTGAAAGAATTGCCCGGGAAGGCAGAAAATACGGCATTTCTCTTGTTGTTTCCAGCCAAAGACCTTCGGAACTTTCAAAAACAGTTCTTTCTCAGTGCAATTCTTTTATCATTCATCGTCTGCAAAATCCTGATGACCAAAAATATGTAAGAGGATTAATTTCAAGTGCAAATGCGGACTTACTAGAACAACTTCCTATAATTCCACAGCAGCACGCAATAATTACAGGAGATTGTGTAAGAACACCTGTTCAAGTCCGAATAGATGATATAAATCCGACACCAAACAGCAACAATCCGAAATACATTAATAACTGGTTGGAAAATAAAGAAATTCCTTATGAAGAAACTTGCAGTCGATGGCTAGGCAAAAACAAAGATTAATGTTCCAAAAAGCAAATATACTTCTTAACAGCATATTTCAGCACGGAATATTGTTTTGAAGTTCCTGAAAGTTCAAGTTTTCGTTCATAAAGATTTTCTTTGCAGCCACCAGATAGATATTTTAAAAGCCTCTCGCATTTGTCTTTCTTATATTCTTCATCAATATCAAAAATTTCAAGATCTCGCTCAATCCGTTTTACCCTTGAAACAAAATCGGACTGCATTTTTCTCGAAACCCTGTTATCTGAAAGCCATTTTCTAAATTCCATCTCCTGCATATTTTAAGCCGTAAGAATTTTCTCTTCTGATTTTGATTCTTCATTTGCAGAAAGCGTTTTTCCGATTTCTATAGCGATATATTGAAGCACGTCCACAACAACAGAATTTCCGAACTGTTTATAAGCCTGATTTTTATTTTTCGCCATTTTGTAACTGTCAGGATAGCCCATAATTCTTGCACATTCTCTTGGGTGAAGTTTTCGAGGTTTTCCATTTACAAGATAGCCGCCAGTCTTTGAGAAAACTCCTCCGCCATAAGCAGAAAGTGTTATAGCGATTCCTTTTGTGCTATAAATTCTTTCCCCTTGTCCGCCTTTGTTCACAATTCCAAGACGAATAGAAGAATCACTGTATTTGTCGTCTTTTGTATCATTATAAAAAGTATCAGCACGGTTCACATACAAATCTTTAACCATTGATTCATCACTAAGCAAGAAATCTTCAACATGGCGTGTAAGTTTAAAAGGCTTCGGATATGAAAAATCTTTGTTCAATAAGTCATTTCTAAAACAGACCATATAAATACGCTCTCGTTTTTGCGGCATTCCATAATTCACTGCGTTCAAGACCTTTTGATAAAAAGTGTAGCCGAGCTGCTCCATAGTCGCTTTTACAACCGCAAGAGTGTTTCCATTGTCGTGAACAGCAAAGTTCTTTACATTTTCCATAAAAACAACCTTAGGCCGCTTCGCTTTTACAAC
>DLKK01000051.1:32157-47245 GCA_002478955.1 Treponema sp. UBA7590 | reverse complement strand
AAAGAATAAAACCAACAAGAACAACTGCAACTGCGGCAAGAACCAGAAGAATAGTACGTCTTGTCTGAAGTTTCTTGAAATACGCTTCGTCAAATTCCCGGAATTCCTGGGTATGGTCAATAGGAATATTTGTGATTGTAACCATATCGTTGCGGTTTTTGCTGTATCCTACGGCAGCCTCAACATATTTTTGGATTTTCTCAAGGTCATCAGAGGAAATAGGAGTGTATTCGCGAACCAGACTTCCATCCTCTTCATTTATAATATATTCATGAGTCTTAGGGTCTTTCTTTAGGCGCCATACGCCATCAATATTTGCAGAGATTGTGATACGGCCAAGCTGAGGGGCAACTTTTTCCGTTGTATGCGTTGTGTTTATAACATTGTTCTGTGTAACACCTGTCTCAGTTGATTTTCCAATCACGTTTGAGACATCAGAATAAACCGGCGGAGTCTGACCTTCCACACCAGCCGGTCCCTCAGGATTGAATCCCGTTCCCTGCCATTCTTTTGTTACAGTCTGCTGGCTGATTGGCAAAGTGTCGCGGTATTCAGAGTCATCGTATGGTGTATCAGGATTATCCGCCTTAATCTGAATCGGTGAATAAATTGTTGAATCGCTGTTTTTCTCAGACATATCCATCTCGTAATGCGCAATGACATCAGTGATTCTGTCTGGAGTATAATTATGCTGAAGGGCTGTAAGAACTTTCGCCTCAAGCTGGGCTTCCATCTTGCGGATAAGTTTCTGCTGCTTTTCTATTATTGAGACGCGGTCGCTTTCTGCCATTCCCTCAAAATCGTTCAAAATGTTTCCATCCTGATCGATAATTGTAAGATTTTCCGCAGAAAGTCCTTCAACAGCTTTTAAGATGTAATCCTGAATTCCTTTTACTTTTCTTCTGTTAGAAAGAAGATCACTTGTTCTTGACGGTCTGATTGCAATGCTTGCCGAAACCGGGTTCTGCTCAGAGGCAAAAAGAGCCTTGTCCGGCAAAACCAACGTTACAAATGCCACATCAATATCAGAAAGAGATTCAAGGTGCTGTTTCAACGCTGCAGAAAGCGCATTCTTATGTCTTACATTCTGCTCCGCATCAGTTGTTGACCACGAACGGTTGTAGAAATCAGCAAACGGATCATAATTTGAAGGAGCCAGGCCTTCCACTGTCAGAAGAGTCCTTAAGCGGCGCGCTGTTTTTTCATCATTTACAGAAATAACGCCTTCATCATCAACATAAACCTGGACATTTTCCTGCGCAACACGGTCAAGAATCTGATTTCTGACAGACTCATCAGTTACAGCCTGCGGAAATAGCCTTACAGTTGAATCAGAACCGCTTACGTTGACGGCAAAAATAATCGCGCCGATAACAGCAAGCGCAATGCCGACAACAACAATTTTCACAATGACTGAACTTGACTTCCAGAAATTCCGGATTTTTTCAATCATATTCTTAAACCATTCGTTCATCAGTCCCCTCCCGTGAACGAGCAAAAACAATTATCTTAATGCGCTATTTTAACACATAATACAAATTCTGAAAAGCAAGATTTTAACGAGTTGTTGTAATTTCTGACCATCCGCTTACAATTCTGTCAATGACTGAATTTGCAAGGTTAAGGGACATACGCGCTTTTGCCATTGCAATCGTCACATCATGAAGGTCAACGGATTCAGGATCAGTGATGACTTTCTGCTGCAGCTCGGTTACCTCGACCTGCTGGTTGTTCATGTTCTGGAAAGCCTGAAGAAGATAATCCCCGAACGAAGCCGAAGTTTTTGCAATGCCGTTTTTTGCTGAATTTTCCTGAGTCAAACCTAGGGCAGTTTCAATTTTTCCTGTATGGGAATTTTCTGTCCTGTTCAGCTGCAATGAATTGAATTCTGGTATTTTCATTTTTCCTCACCCAGCTAAAATTTTACATCGCCTTGGGGATACTGTCAATTAACTAGCTTTAGAACTTTGTAAAACTTTAGCCAAAACAACTAGCGGGAACCTATCTCGAGCGCAGCGGAAAACATACTCTTTGAGCCTTCTACAACTGTAGAATTAGCCTCGTATGCACGGCTTGCGGAAATAAGGTCAACCATTTCATTCACGATATTAACGTTCGGATATTCAACATAACCTGCATTAGGGCCTGATTTTATGGCATCAGGATGATCCGGGTCATAAACAAGCCGACCTTCTGAAGTATCTTTTACAATCTCAAGGACTTTCACGCCTTTTCCAGGTCCGTTGTCCAAATCTGAAGGAGTGAACGGAGAGCGGAACTGCGGATGACTTGCGCTTACCGGCTCAAAAACAACTCTGGAACGTTTAAAAGCTCCGCCTTCCTGGGTTCTTGTTGTTGAAGCGTTTGCTATATTGTTTGAAATAACGTCTGTTCTAAGCCGCTCTGCAGACATTCCTGTTGCGGCAATATTTATTGATGTAAAAAGTCCCATTTCAAGCTCCTAAGTTATTTTTTCATTACAGAATTAAGCTGAGAAAATTCAAAGCTTGTAAGCTGGCTAAGAAGCCTGTACTGCATCTGAATCTGAAGGATGTTGTTTGCTTCGGTCTCCGCATCAACATTGTTTCCGTTCGCTTTTGCTGTTGTTGTATAATCAAGGACACGACGAGGCTCCACATCTCTGTAATCGTATGGTTCATTCAAAGGAATATGACGGGAATCTGTGCGAGTAAGCTGAAAACCGTTTTTTGCCTTTTCTTCTGATGCAAGGGCACGTTTCAGCTCGCTTTCAAAATTTACTGTGGAACGTTTGAAATTTGGAACTTCGCTGTTCGCAAGGTTGTTCGCTGTCACCTGGTAACGCAGGGAAAGCACATCCATCGAACGTTGAAGCATATCTACAGATCTTGTGAATGTATTCATATTTTTGTCCTTCTTACTATATCTTCGGAAAGACAAAAAATATGTTTAGCAAAATCTGGCAAAAACTACAGGATGTAGCGGGACAAATCCTGGCTCTGCGCAATATCCTTAAGCTTGTTGTTCACGTAATCTGCATCAATCTTAAAAGTTTCACCGGAATGTTCATCTGCCGAAAAGTTGATTTCATCAAGAACTTTCTCCATGACTGTATGAAGACGGCGCGCACCAATATTTTCTGCCTTGTTATTAACATCCTCCGCGATAACGCTCATGCAGTCAATTGCGTCCTCTGTAATCTCAAGATTTACATTTTCTGTGGCAAGCAAAGATTTGTACTGCATAATCAGGCTGTTTTTAGGTTCTTTAAGGATTTTCTTGAAATCATCTTTTGTAAGGCTTTCAAGTTCAACTCGAAGCGGAAAACGCCCCTGAAGCTCAGGAATCAAGTCGCTCGGGGAAGCCACGCTGAACGCGCCTGCCGCAATGAAAAGAATATGTGTTGTGTTGATTACGCCAAATTTTGTGCTTACATTGCTTCCTTCAACAATCGGAAGAATATCGCGCTGCACGCCTTCGCGGCTGACATCTTGTCCGTGGCTTTCTCCGTGAACCGCAATCTTGTCAATCTCGTCAATAAAAATGATTCCGCTGTTCTCAACGCGTTCCTTTGCCCTGTCGATAACCTTGTCGTTGTCAACCATGCTATCGAGAGTTTCCTGTGTAAGGATTTTTCTGGCTTCTTTCACAGAAACCGTGCGTCGTTTCCGGCGTCCGCCCTGAAGCATTCCGGCAAGATTCTGCATACTGCTCTGAAGGTCATCCAGAGAACCGCCCGCAATGATTTCCATTCCAGACATTCCGCTCTGGCGGCTTACAGTAACCTCAACCTCACGATCCTCCAGTTTTCCATCACGGAGCATCTGGCGGAATTTCTCACGCGTTGAATTTGCGTCCTCTGCTGCGACTTCTGTTGGATTTTCAGTATTTGACTGATTTTTTCCTGTTCCCGGCAAAAGAAGGTCTAGAAGCTTTTCCTCAACAACAGAAACAGATTTTTCCCTGAGTTCTTCTTCCATCTCTGCCTTCACATCGTTTACGCCAACTGCCATAAGATCGCGCACCATTGACTCAACATCGCGTCCAACATAGCCGACTTCTGTATATTTTGTCGCCTCAACTTTCAGGAACGGTGCATTGCACAGTTTTGCAAGACGACGCGCAATCTCAGTTTTTCCGCATCCGGTCGGTCCAATCATCAGAATATTTTTTGGGGCAACCTCGTCGCGGATTGACTCATCCAGCTTAAGTCGCCGTGTTCTGTTTCTAAGGGCAACCGCAACAGCTCGTTTTGCTTTTTCCTGTCCGATTATATATTGATCAAGTTTTTCCACAATCTGCTTTGGTGTCAAGTCAAGATTTTTTTCCATAAGATATTAAAGCTCCTCTACAGTAATATTATTGTTTGTGTAAATACAAATGTCGCCGGCAATTTTCAATGATTTCTCGGCAATTTCGCGTGCAGAATAATCTGAGCTTTCAAGATAAGCCAATGCCGCAGAATAAGCGTAGTTTCCGCCTGAACCAATCGCAAGGACATCATTTTCCGGTTCAATAACGTTTCCGTCTCCGCTTATAAGAAGAATCTTATCCTTGTCAGCAACAAGAAGAAGCGCCTCCAGTTTCTGAAGAGATTTTTCCGTTCTCCACATTTTTGCAAGCTCAACAGCGGCTCGTGTCAAATCGCCATTAAATTCCTTGATTCTTGTCTCAAAAAGATCAAACAATGTAAACGCATCGGCAACGCTCCCCGCGAATCCTGTAAGAATTTTTCCGTCATAAATGCGTCGGACTTTATGCGCATTGCCTTTCATGACAGTGTTTCCAGCGGTAACCTGACCGTCTCCAGCCATTGCTACATGACCGTTTCGTTTTACGGCAATAACTGTTGTGCTTCTGATTTTATTCTTCATATAAATCTCCAAATTTATGAATGAGGATGTGCCTTATTATAAACATCAATAAGTTTTTCAGTTGTAATATGAGTGTACCGCTGCGTTGTAGAAACACTTGAATGCCCTAAAAGTTCCTGGACAATCCTGACGTCTGCACCCTGCATAAGCATTGCCGTTGCAAAAGTATGACGAAGCGCATGCGGTGAAACATGATGATTTGTTCCCTCTAATCCTGTATACCGCGAAAGAATCCAGCGAATGCCATGAGCCGTAAGCGGTGTTCCTTTCTGGTTCACAAAGATTTCCTTCACATCGTCCTTTTTAAGGCTGCGCAATAAATCACTGCGGTCCTTAATGTATTTTTCAAGTGCAATCTGCGCATCGCGCTCAAAATAAACCCTTCTGTCTTTTCTGCCTTTTCCGGTTACAACAGCCGAACTCAAATCTTCCGCCATATCGGAAAACTTAAGCCCCGCGATTTCACTTACACGGCAGCCGGAAGAATACATCATCTCAAAAAGAGCCCTGTCCCTTGTTGACCAGAGCAACTCCTTTTTTTCTGGCTGTTCGCACAGTTCGTCTATTTCCGGACTTGTAAGAAAGCGTGGCATATATTTCGGAAGTTTTACCGAAGCCAAATTTACAGATGGATTTATTTTAATATACTCAAATTTTCTGCAATAGGCAAAAAAAGTTCTTACCGCGGCAATAAATCTGTTTATGCTGGCAGCCGCCATTTTCTGCTGGGAAAGCTTAGCAACGCAAAGGCGCAAATCCTCTGTTGTAATATCGTTAACCGGGCAATCCGTGCCAAGAACTTTTTCAAGGTGAGAAAAATCGTTTTTGTAGGCGATTATCGAATTTTCAGAAAGTTCGCGGACTGATGAAAGATAGATAAAAAATTCCTCGCCCGCTTCCTTTAATGAAAGATTTTTATTCATATTCTTCACCGGCAGAATGCAGATAATCACAGTCAGGATTTATGCAAGATTTATAAGTGCCATTTTTCTTGTCAAATTTTTCAACAAGGAACCATCCGCATTTCGGGCAGTACTGGTCAATTGGCTTGAAGTGACT
The DNA here is from genome assembly GCA_002478955.1 of Treponema sp. UBA7590. Lineage (GTDB taxonomy): Bacteria > Spirochaetota > Spirochaetia > Treponematales > Treponemataceae > Treponema_D. The sequence continues at coordinate 41,333 of DLKK01000051.1, read as the reverse complement.
GATAAAACTGCATGCAGGGTAATTTGTGCAACCATAAAATTCCTTACCGCGGCCTTTTGTTTTTCTGGCGACAATTTCACCGTTACAGCCCGGCATAGGACATTTTGCAAGCGGAATTGATTTTGTGTTGTGACATTCCGGAAACCCTGAGCAGGCAAGAAAATATCCGAACCTGCCAAGTTTTTTTACCATCGGTTTTCCACATTTCTCGCAAATCTTGTCTGTAGGTTCATCCAGACTTCCCTTTATGCTCTGGACAGATTTCATCACCTCATCCACGCGCTTTTTAAAAGGACCGAAAAAATCTGAAATCATATTGTTCCAGACAAGTTTATCTTCTTCAACCTTATCAAGGTTTGTCTCGACTTCCGCTGTAAAATGTTCGTTTATAACATCCGGAAATGATTCCACAAGAATTTTGCAGATAATTCTGCCAAGCTGAGTCGGAACAAGCTGTTTGTTACTTCTTGTAACGTAATACCTGTCCAGAAGAACAGAAATAATCGGCGCATACGTTGAAGGCCGGCCGATTCCTTTTTCTTCTAGAGTCCTTACAATTGAGGCATCTGTGTATCTGGCAGGTCCCTGGGTAAAATGCTGCTCAGGATAGAATTTGTCGGATTTCAGAACTTCCCCAACTTTTAATGATGGAAGATTTCCTGTCTTATCTTCTTTTGAAGAAAGCAACTTGATTACTTTATAAAAACCTTTTTCTGTGATTTTTGACGCACTTACGCGGAACAAGGCATCTCCTGCTGTGATTTCCGCAGAAGTTGTGACTGTCTTTGCATTTTTCATCTGGCTAGAAACAAAACGTTCCCAGATTATTGTGTAAAGTCTGAGCTGGTCGCGCGTAAGATATTCCTTTACGGAATCCGGCGTGTATTCAACATAAGTCGGACGGATACCTTCGTGGGCATCCTGGGCACTTTTTCCGACTGCATAATGAATCGGCTCCTCAGGAAGTTCTTCCGGGAAATTCTTTGAAAGCCAGCCGCGCACATCATCAAGAGCCGTCTGAGAAATTCGCACAGAGTCTGTTCGCATATAAGTTATCAAACCAACGCGGTTCTGCCCGATATTTATACCTTCATAGAGCTGCTGGGCAATCTGCATTGTCTTTTTTGAAGTAAAACCAAGTCTATTCGCCGCTTCCTGCTGCATCTTTGAAGTAGTAAACGGCGCTTTTGGACGCACTGTTTTTTCTGACTGCTTTATATTTTCAACTTTACATTCAGAATTCTGAATTTCCGTGATTATCTCGTCTACAGCTTTCTCATTTTTTAGCTCAGGATTTTCCCCCTTATATTTTACAAGACGAGCCGTAAATTTTGTTTTTCCTTTTACAAAATCTGCATCCAAAGTCCAATATTCCTCTGGAATAAAAGCCTCAACCTCTTTTTCGCGCTCGCAGATAAGTCTTAGCGCAACAGATTGAACTCGTCCTGCAGAAAGTCCGTTCTTCACCTTTGCCCACAGGATTGGACTAAGATTATAACCCACAAGACGGTCAAGAACACGGCGAGCTTTCTGTGCATTGACCTTTGACTCGACAATCTCACCAGGATTCTGGACTGCATCTTTTATTGCAACAGGAGTAATCTCATTAAAAACAATGCGATTGATTTTTGCTTCAGTCTTGTCTTTCAATGCGTTGTTCAAATGCCAGGCAATCGCCTCTCCTTCACGGTCATTATCGGATGCAAGCAGAACTGCGTCTGATTTTTTCGCATCTTTCTGAAGTTCCTTCAAAAGCTTTGCGCGTCCCCGGACAGTAATATATTCCGGCTGAAAACCATGCTCCACATCAATTGCAAGCCGCGATTTAGGCAAATCAATAAGATGTCCCATAGACGCCTTGACCGTATAGCCAGGCCCAAGATATTTTTCAATAGTATGAGCCTTAGCCGGAGACTCAACAATAACAAGAGTCTGCGTTTTTTTTGCTTTAGATTTTTTTGATGTAGATTTTTTTTCAGCCATAAAATCCTCACAATGCTGTATTTTGCAGCGGAACTAAATCAGTTCAAGCTGCATATTTTCTCCATTTGCATATCTATGCGTGCCTGGCATTTCTGTCATGCACCTGCAGAAATCCTGATAATTTTCTATGACAGGCGCACCTGCCTCAAGATATTTTTCAGGCGTATTTTCAAGTTTTGTTCTGCTCGCTTTTCCCAAGGCAAAACGTGTCTGTAGCTCTGATTCCGCAAAATCTCTTACAACAGAAGCATTCTCAGAAAAAGCCGCTTTGTGGAACAGCACATCCCGACCGCATTCAAGCGCAAAATCAGCTGTTATCAAGGCACCACTTCCGCTCGGAGCCTGAACAACAAGAGTTGCCGGCGACAATGCCGCGACAATCCTGTTTCTTTGCACAAAACGCCAGCGTTCCGCAGGAACACCAGGAACATACTCGCTGACAATTACTCCACCAGACTCCAGGATATTTTCGGCAATTTTTCTGTTTGCATAAGGAACAACCGTATCAATTCCGCATGGCAGAACCGCACAAGTTTTTCCAAGCAAGGAAGAATCTTCTGCCTCTAAATTAGCCGCAACCGCACCTGTATGCGCTGCCGAATCCACTCCGCAGGCAAGTCCGCTCACAACAGTAACACCGTCTTTTGCGGCGTCTTTTGCAAATTGAACGGCAGCTTTTCTTGCTTCGGGCGCAATTCTCCGTGTTCCCACAACAGAAACTGTTTTTCCTGAAAGGCACGAAACGTTCCCCCTGCAGAACAATGCAAACGGAGCGTTTACACTTTCCCTAAGAAGCGCAGGATATTCGGCAGATGTATAAAACACAGTCCGGATATTTTTTGCGCGAAGAACAGATTCTTCCCTTTTTGCGGCCCTAAGATTTTCAGCACCATCCCAAGATGCTTTTTTAAGCGACCTTCCGCAAATTTCAGATAAGTCTGTTAAAGACAGTAATGCAAGGTCATTAAAACTGTCAAGTTTTTTCAATAAATTTAGTTTTTCTGCCAAAGAAAGAAAGGTAATTCTTGCCAGAGAAATCAATAAAATCTGATTTTTCTGATTAAGCTCCATAAATTGCGTCAAGCACCACCTTTTTTTTAGATTCTGCATCTGCCTTGCGTTCGGCTGATTTTGTGATTGAAATGATTTTATCGTACATTTCCGCTGCTTTTTCAAACTGGGAAGTCATGTAATATGCGCTTGCAAGAACCATCATTCCATCTGTGTCGCGTTTTTCAATGTCAACATAGCGCTCAAGATATTTTACAGCCTGCTCGCCGTCATCCAAATCGTAGACATAAAGAACTCCAAGCGAATAAAGAGCCTTTGAATAACGCTCATCAATAGCAAGAGCCTGCTTGAACGCATTTTCTGAAAGTCTAAGATAGTTCATCTTAGAGTCTGTTTCTCCACGGCCACTGAAATCCAACGCGGAATGGCTTACAAATGCGGCAGAGACGCCCACATAATAATAAAGGTTCGGGTTTTCAGGATAGAATTCCAGCGCTTTCTGAAAACTTTCCAGCGCTTTTCCGTACATTTTCTTGTCAAGATAACGGGTTCCAAGAATTTTGTACCAGATTCCGATTTTTGCATTTTTTTCAACAAGTTCCTGAGCCTCTGAATCATATTTTTCAATGCCTTTTTTTATTTCCTCGATGTTTCCGGGGTTTCCAGAATATTTCTCCATATTCTGAAGACGTTTCTGCAGCAAAGATTTGTTTGAATAGTTACAGCTGCAAAAAAACGCAGACAAAATCAGGGCTGAACAGAACAGCTTTAATAAAACAAGATTTTTTTTCATTTTTCCTCCGTGGATTCTTTATGATGACCGGGAAAGTACTTCTGATGATATGACGAAAGTTCTTTATCGTCAACATGCGTATAAATCTGTGTAGTAGCAAGATCTGAATGCCCTAAAAGTTCCTGAACAGAACGCAAGTCCGCACCGCCGGCAAGAAGATGCGTCGCAAACGAATGCCGCAATGTGTGGACTTTCGCGTCAATTCCAGCAAGAATATTCAGTTCCTTGAATTTTTTCCAGACACCTTTTCTTGAAATCGGTTCACCACGGTAATTTACAAAAACTTCTGGAACAACTTTATTTCCAACAAGTCTAGGGCGCGCGTTGAATAGATATTCCTCAAGCTTATTTTTTGCGGTTTCACCAAAAGGTACAATCCGCTCCTTGTCTCCTTTTCCGTGAACTAGAACAAGATGTTCATTCAAATGAAGGTTTTCCATAAGAAGTCCGCACGCCTCGCTGATTCTAAGTCCGCACGAATAAATAAGCTCAAAAAGCGCGCTGTCACGTTTTCCGACCTTTGTGGAATCATCAATCGCGGAAAGGATTTTTTCAACCTGCTGAATAGAAAGAACGCGCGGCAATGAACGGGAAGCCTTCGGTCGTTCTATCAGAAGCGCAAGATTTTCCTGCCAGATTCCCATCCGCTCAACATAGCTTCCAAAAGCACGCAAAGAAGAAATATCTTTTGAAAGCGTAAGAGGCGCATGATCTGTTGTTTTCCGCCATGCAAGAAAATACACAAGGTTCTGAACTGTAACATCCGCAAGCTTTATCTTATTTTTCTGGAGCCAGTGCAAAAAAATTTCAGCTTCATAGCGATAAGTTTCCGCAGATTCTTTTGACAAGCGTTCCACCAGAAGTAAATCTGTATGGAATCTTGCCAAAAAATTCTGCAGTTTTTCTTCGGACAAATCCAATTATTTTCGTCTAAGGTTAATTGTTCTGTTTCTTAAATATGCAGGAACAGAAAGATCATCTGATTTTGGAGCCGGATGCTGTTCTGTATTGCGTGCTCCAACTGGCTTGAAGGTTCCCTGCGCAGTCAGCGGAATATTCTGTTTTTCCTCAGTTTTTTCCTCTGACACGTCAAAAAGATTCGGAGTGTCTGTATACGCCGGGGAAGAAGTTTTTCCGCCAAGAAGACTCGCAAATTCATCCGCAGAGACAAAATTTGAATCTGTAGCTGGAGCTTCTGACTGCGGTTCACAAGTTTCTTCCGGTTCAATTCCTGGAACTGCTGAATTATTGAAGCCTGTGGCAATGACAGTAACGCTGATTGCGTCGCCCATGTTGTCATCCGGGACAATTCCGTCCTTCAGGCTGTAGTTCGGGCTTGCAGAAGCGCACACGATGTTTGAAATCTCGTCAAGTTCTTTCTGGCTGAAATTCTGGGAAGCCCTTACCTGAATAACAAAATGCTTTGCGCCATCAAAACTGAAATCTTCCAGCAAAGGATTATTTATCGCTTTTGAGGCGGCTTCAACAGCACGGTTTTCGCCGCTCGCCTCACCAATTCCGAAAATCGCAGCACCTTGACCTTTCATCGCAGCCCTTACATCTGCAAAGTCAATGTTCGGATAGCTGTAATCCGTGATTATGCGCGACATTCCTTCAATTCCCTGACGAAGAATATCATCTGCAAGCCGGTATTGCTCAATATAAGAAATGTTTTCACCAAAAACTTTTACGATTTTTTCGTTAGGAATAACAATCACAGAGTCAACAGCTTCCCGAAGGCGTTTAATCCCCTCCATGGCAAGCTGCATTCGCTGTTTTCCTTCACGTGCAAAAGGAGTTGTAACAACACCGATTGTAAGTGCGCCCATTTCTTTTGCGATGGAAGCTACAATCGGGGCTGAACCAGTTCCTGTTCCTCCGCCCATTCCGGCAGTAACAAAAACCATATTTGCACCTTTTAAAATATTTGAGATTTTATCTTTGTCTTCCTGGGCAGCCTTTTCCCCGATTTCCGGATCGCCACCGGCACCAAGTCCCTGTGTAAGCTTCTGACCGATTGCAAGACGAGACGCAGCTTTTGAACGTCCTAGAGCCTGCTTATCTGTGTTCAAGGCAATAAATTCAACACCTTTTATATTTGCCTCAATCATGCGGTTTACAGCATTTGAACCACCTCCGCCACATCCAATCACCTTGATTATTGTTGGGGAAACGTCTGACAAATCAGAACCTTCACCATTAACAACTTCTACTTCCATCATAAATTCCTCCCAACCCCACTTTTAGAATAAAGATTTTAGTATTTTTATAAATTTATTTTCCGATTTATTTTTTTCTTTGTTAAGCTTCAGCATTTTTTTTGTTTTTCTGTCCGGATGCTGAGAAATCTGTTCGTTGCAGAATTTTACAAGTCCGATTACTGTTGCCCACTCAGGACCGTCGTAATCTTCCTCAATTCCGCCAAGTTTTTCAGGAAAACCGATTCTTACAGCTGATGTCTCAAAAACTTCCTGTGCAATCTCGATTATTCCGTCAAGATTCGCTCCACCACCGGTAAGAATTATATTCCCGCTAAGCTGAACAACGCTTGTCATATCAATAATCTTGTTCAGAACCATATTAAAAATCTCGCGGATGCGCGCGGAGATTATGTCGCAGATTTCAGACTGCTTTACCTCACGCGGTGGCTGTCCGCCGATTCCGTTTATAATCACAGTTCTGGAAGGATCAACATTTTCAGCCCAGCAACAGCCTGCCTCAAGTTTGATTCTTTCCGCCTCGGCAACATTTATTCCCTCAACAATCGCAATATCATTTGTAACAAGATTTCCGCCTACAGGGATAGAAGCCGTACATATCGGCGCGCCATTGACAAGAACAAAAAAATCTGTTGTTCCTGCGCCAAGATCAATCAGAATTGAACCAAGTTCCATCTCATCTTCAGTGGCAACAGTCTGCGCAGAGGCAAGCGTTTTCAGAATGACACCGTCCATTTCATATCCGGCGCGATTAATGCATTTCTGAATATTCTGGATTGTCGTCTTTGAAGCCGTAACAATATGCACAGAAGATTCAAGGCAAACCCCAAGCCTATGCATCGGGTCTTTTATTCCGCTTACGTGGTCAACTGTATAATCCTGGGTGATTACGTGCAGCATTTCGCGGTCCAATGAAATTTGAACCGCCTGGGCACAATCACGGACGCGCTGAATGTCATCCTGTGAAATTTCGCGCGAAGATTTGCCTTTTGTTGAAACCGCAACTTTTCCTGTTGAATTTATTCCTTCAATCTGCTCGCCGCCAATCGCGGTAAAACAAGAATGCACATCAACACCGGCATTCTGCTCAGCTTCTTCTATGGCCGTACGAATTGCGCTGGAAGCAGCCTCAATGTTTACAATATTTCCGTTTCGCAGTCCTGCTGATTTCTCACAGGAAGTTCCTGCAATTTTGAGTTTTTTAGTTTCTTCGTCTATTTCGCCAATCGCAACTCTTATGTTGCTGGTTCCAATATCAAGGCCAACTATCATCTGCTCTAATCCACCCGTTTGTCAACGTTTTCTATACGAAACAGCACCGTAGCGCAAATCGATTTCAGAGACATTTGAATCAATAGAATTGACAACGTCCAATGCTACCATCATATACTTTAACGCCTCTTCATTCAATGTTCGGTCAGTAAGAACTTTGATTTTAGAGCCTTCTGGAATAAGCATAAGCTCATAGTTTCCATACTCTTTCGGAATAACGCAAATTTCAGAGATTGCGGCAAAATATTTTTGACCCATCTGGCGAATCGCGGAAATCTGCTCGATAAGTGTCCTATATTTCTGAGGAATTCTCATTCCTTCTGTCAAATGCTCAACAGGAAGCCCGGAAACAATCGGAACAGTAGAAATATCAACAGAATCAAGTGAATGTTCCGGAAAAAGCACGCCTGTCTTGTCAATCTGAACCGCAAGGCTTCTGCCATTCTGATTTATAAAAGTCATTGCGACCGGCTGGCGTTCAAACACATTTATGTAAATTTTATCCGGGAAAACTTTTCGCACTGTAACAGAATCAATTCCGCTTGCAGAGGAAATTATTGAGGCGGCAGATTCAGCACTGAATCCAAACCAGTTTTTTGCATTCATAGGACGAAGCATTTCCACAATTTCCGCGGAGCTATAATTCATATTCCCATCAACAGAAACTTTCGGGTAATTAAGGCATGGCCGGATAAAATTGTAAAATCCAAATTCAAGAATTCCAAAAACAACAAGAATTGCCATGATTATTTTTATTGCCTTTACAGTCTTATCTTCCGTTTTTTTGGAATTTGATTTAAAAGTCCCATCTGAAAACGAGAAACTTTCATTTTCTTCTTCAGAATCGAACAAAATGCTAATGTCACTCATACACATCAACTCCGCTTATTGAATCAACTTTTACAAAACTTTCATTCATAGTCTTTACATATTCATTTTCGGAATTACAGCGTGAAGCATTAACAACAAATCCGCACATGCAAAGCGTAATTATTATGGAAGAACCTCCCGAAGAAAAAAACGGAAGAGGAATTCCTGTGGAAGGCAAAGCGCCGCCGACAACAGCAATATTCATCAGTGACTGAAGAATAATCATCGAGATATAGCCGAACGACGCATAGGAAGCAAAACGGTTATTGCACTCAAAAGCGATTTTCAGCCCTCTGAACGCAAAAAATGCAAGAACAAGAAAATAAATTATAACGCCGATAAGTCCCATCGCCTCTGCCCAAGAAGCAAAGATATAGTCAGTCTGAACCTCTGGAATTTTGTTGCTCTGGACAAGGCTCGAACCAATTCCCGCGCCCCAAAATCCGCCCGCGCTGATTGCACGCTTTGAGCTCATCGCCTGATAATTTGAATTCGCCAAATCTTCATCCGGGTTCAAAAACGCAATGATTCGGTCAATCCGGTAAGACTCATTTAAAACATAGAAAACAAAGAAAAGCGCAACCAGAAACGAGACAAACCAGAACCAGCGCACTTTCACATGGCAACACCAGAACATTCCGCACGCAAAAAGATACAAAAATACCGAAGTAGAAAAATCTTTCTGCGTAAGAACAAATCCGACCAGAAGAAGCATTACTGCAACCGCGCCAAAAACACTTTTTTCCTCATCTTCAGATTTTGCAGAATATTTGTCAAAAAAATTAGCAAGAAAAATAACAAGAGTGAATTTTACAACTTCTGAAGTCTGGAGCGTAAATCCGCCAAAAGGAATTTTCAGCCAGCGGCGAGCACCGTTCCGTTCAACAGAAAGAGGCTTTATATATGTGCAGATGCACAAGATAATCGTGATAAACAAAATCAGCGGAATTGTTTTCCGGATTTTTTCAATTGGAATCAAAGAAAGAAAAAGAAATCCGACTCCACCTGCAAGAACACAGATAAGCTGG
>DLKK01000051.1:12510-32130 GCA_002478955.1 Treponema sp. UBA7590 | reverse complement strand
GAAAAAACCTTAAGCCGGCAGACTGCGAGCAAAAATACAACGTAAAAAGCCCAAGACCAAGGATAAAAATCAATGCAACAAGAAAGCTGTTGTCGCTTTTGTTATAGCTTTCCACAGTTTTGTCAATGCTGAATTTGTAGCTTCCCATTATTTTTCCTCTCCGCAAATAACAGAAACGATTCTTTCAAGCGCAATGCCACGGCTGGCTTTCACAAGAACAACATCATCGTTTTTTGCAGCCAAAAGAATTTCTTTTCCTGCCTGCTCAATTGAATTCTGATCATGCTGCCCAAAATACTTTACATTTTTAAAACCATTTTTTTCAACGGCATCAAAACCGCTTTTCATTTCATTTCCAACAAGAATAACAAGTTTTGGGTTCGATTCTTCTGCCTTGAGCGCAACTTTTTCATGCTCAGAAGCTGATTTTTCACCAAGCTCAAGCATATCACCAAGAACATAGATTTTTTCGTTCATATTTTTCAATGAAGAACAAAAATCCAGCACATTCAGCATTGAATCCGGATTAGCATTGTAACAGTCTTTTATCAGCGTTACATTTGCACCATTTTTTAGCACAATGCGGCTATTTTCCATTCTTCCATTTACTGAATCAACATTTTCAAGGCCATTTTTTATCTGTTCTGCGGAAAGCCCAAGTGTCTTTCCGATTGCACACGCTCCAAGAGCATTCCTATAATTATAGATTCCCGGATTTTTAAGATGAATTTTTATTCCATCCAGCGAAAATTCAGTTCCTTCAAGACCTAAATCCGAAAGATATTTTGCGCCGGAATTTTTTTCAGGAACAGAATTTCCATAATAAACAATTGAACCGCGCACATTTTCACCAAGAAATTCTGAAAAGTCATCCTCGGCAGGAATAAAAGCAACTCCATCCTGCGGAATATATTTAAAAATCTTACGTTTTTCAATTGCGATGTTTTTCCGGCTTCCGAGAATTCCAATGTGAGCCGTTCCAATATTTGTGATCAGCGCGTATTTCGGCTTTAAAACAGCAGCAATTTCAGCGATTTCATCCTTGCGGTTCATTCCCATCTCAAAAACGCCAACTTCATGTTCCGCGCGGATATTAAAAACTGAAAGAGGAAGTCCAGTCTCAGAGTTAAAATTTCCCTGTGTGTAAACAACATTGAATTTCTGTTTCAGGACAGAAACAACCATCTCTTTTGTTGTAGTTTTTCCGCTTGAGCCTGTGATTCCAACTTTTATAAGCGTTAGAAATTTTTCAACATAAGCGGCGGCAGCATACTGCAAAGCTTTTAAAGTATTTTCAACAACAATAAAGGAAAGCGAAGGATTTTTTTCCACAAGAGAATCATATTTTTCTGGCGTAGAATTGTATTCATTTTCCGCAATAAAAATCACTGAAGCGCCTTTTTCAATTGCGGAAGGAATATATTTGTGTCCGTCCTGGTTCTGCCCGATAAGAGGAACAAAAAGGCTTCCTTCAGAAACATTCCGGCTGTCTGTTGCAACTGAAGAAAATCCAAAATCAGCCTTATTTTTTTCGTTTCCAACAAATTTTCCGTTTACAGCGGATAAAATTTCATTCAAATTCAACAAAGATATTTTCAAAGCAATCTCCTATTTCTTTGAACCGTTCATTTCCACGCGGACAATATCTTCAGTTTCAGCCTTGTGCATTCCCAGTTCTTCGGAAGCAATTTTTTCAATTCTATCTGTGCTTGAAAGCAAACTTATATCGCTCACAAGTTTTTTGTTCTGTTCAATAAGACGTTCCTGTTTTGACTCAAGGTCAGCAATCTCGCGCGAAAGCTCCGCATATCTTCTGGTTTGGACTGCATACGCAATCAGCAAAAGAGGAATAGAAACTGCAAGCAGACAGACGCCGATTTTATAAAAGACATTTTTTAAAATGCTGTTCATCAGTAACATTCCACTCCCCAAAGATGATATTTTGTCGCGTCACGAAGCTTTTTCACAACTCTGAGCTTTGCGCTGCGCGATGGAGAATTCACCTTGATTTCTTCCTCGGTCGGTCCGACTGGTTTGCGTGTAAGAATTTCCGCGCAAGGTTCGCCGCCACAACGACAAGAAGAAACTTCCGGCGGGCATACACATTTTTTTCCAAGGTTCCGGAAATAATTTTTCACAATCCGGTCCTCCAGGGAATGAAACGTTATCACGCCAAGTTTTCCACCAACATTCAGATTGTTGAACGCATTGTGCAAAGCATCAGGAATATGACGAAGCTCGCTGTTCACCGCAATTCTTAACGCCTGAAAAGTTCTTGTTGCCGGATGAATCTGCCCATAACGGTAATTTGCCGGCACCGCGTTAAAAATTATCTCAGCAAGCACTTTGGAAGACTCAATCTTCCCGCCATTCCTTGCTTCCACAATCGCACGAGCAATTCTGCGGCTCAGTTTTTCCTCACCATAAAGATAAATAAGGTTTGCCAGTTCCTCTTCATTCATGCCGTTTACAATATCCGCCGCCGACTCGTTTTCAGAATCCGGATCAAGGCGCATATCAAGAGGCTCGTCATACCTAAAAGAAAAACCACGGCCGCTCCGCTCATAATGAAACACGGAAATTCCCAAATCAAAAAGAATCAAATCCGGTTTCGGAAATTCGGCTGGATACGACGCATAAAAATCGTTGAACCAACCATTATAAAAATGCATTCTGTCACCATAAGGCGCAAGTCTTTCCTTGGCGCGCGACTGGATAACAGAATCTGCATCAATACCAATAATATTTAAAGAAGGAAAAGTTGAAAGAAAAGCATTTGAATGTCCGCCTTCCCCCAAAGTAGAATCAACCATCCAGGCAGATTTTTCATAAGGCTCGCCCACAGGACTAAGATATTCAAGGCAAGGCTTTAACAAAACCGGAGTATGAACGATTTCCACTTTAATTCCCCACAAAAACTAGAAGCTTATGTTCTTGAACTGCTCACTTGCTTCCAGAAGTTTATCCTCAGTTTCTGCCATATAACTTTCATAAGACTGCGCATCCCAAAGCTCAATGAATTTCTGTTCACCAAGAAAAATACAATCTTTTGAAAGAGAGGCGTACTCCCTTAAACTCTGCGGGATTGAAAGACGGCCAGATTTATCAAACTCAATTTCCTGAGCCGGCGCAATAAAACGCCGCATGATAATCCTGTTCTGCTCACTGAAAGGAGAAGCGTTTGCCATAAGTTTTGCAGACATATTCTCCCATTCTTCCGTAGTAAAAAGCCACAAACACCGCTCGATTGCCTTTGTCACAATCATGACATTTGAAGAAATTCCGGCGCGCAACTTTGAAGGAAACATAATACGACCTTTTTCGTCCAGCGTATTTTTATATTCACCTGTAAGAAGTTTCATGCCATTTTCTTCCACTTTTTACTACTTTTTCCCACTTGATTACCATTTTAATCAACAAATTCATAAAGTCAATTGCAAAAATTGCCGATAATTGCAAAAAGTTTCAAGTTCCAGTATATTTTTCCACATATCCGTATAGCAAACAGAAGCAAAGCAGAAAATGATAAACACATACAAAGAAAGCACTCTTCACCGAACACTAAAGGAACTTTACGCGCTAGAAGAAGATTCAAAAACCGAGGCAGAAGCAGACGGACATATCTACGACATCCTTACAAAAGATGGAAAAGTAATAGAAATCCAGACGCAAAACCTTGGAAAACTGCTGAAAAAAATCCAGGACGCACTTTCCAGAAACAGAATCTGTAAGATTGTCCACCCAGTTGTTGTCTCAAAAACAATAGAAACTTACACCGAGGAAGGAATTCTTATAAAAAAAAGCCGTAGCCCAAAAAAAGAAAATGAATATACACTTCTGAAAGAGCTGACCGGCCTTTACCCTATTCTGCTTGAAAAAAATTTCACACTTGAAATTCTTTTTGTAAAAACCACAGAAATACGCACAAAGACAAAAATTCCAGAGCAGTCAGAAAATAAAAGAAGAAGATTCAAGAAAGACTGGCAAAAAACAGACAAGAAACTGAACGAAATAACAGGAACGAAAATTTTCTCATGCACAAAAGATTACATGGAACTGATTCCGAAGGAACTTCCATATGAATTCTGCTCAAAAGACATTGCCGAGGCACTAAAAAAAGACAGCACAAAACCCAAAAATGCGGCAAATTCCGCAAATCTGATTGCATGGCTTTTTGTAAGAATGAACATTTTTGAACACACAGAAACAAAAAACAGAAGAAAATTTTACAAAATATCAGAAAAACAAAAAAATTAAAAAGACATAAAAAAGACCGCCTGAAACAATTCAAGCGGTCTTCTTAACATTTAGTCCAAATTACCAGGCATCAGACATATCATCAATATCCTGATTTTCCAAATCATAAAGATCTGTTACACAACGAAGGTCATCAAGATACATATAATATGTGCCACGAGCAAGCATCGGATTACAGTCTACACGGAAGCCAATAATGCGAAGTCCTGGCTTATTTCCATAATATGCGCTGTGCTGAACAATTCCATGCTCGCTGTCCGGACTAGGAGGAACCACACAAGTAAGTTTTTTCCAGCCAGAAAAACCAAGATTGCCCATATAAAGCTCGTAATTGCGACCAAAATAATCTTCAACCAAAAGATACATATCATGTCCCTGGTTGCGTCCACAAACCCATACAGAAACAGTTTTTACAATACCTTCTGTTGCAATCGGGCGCTGAGCTGTTATGTAGAAGGAATTTACTCCACGGCGGAAAAATTCAACTTTTACACCAAGAACCTGAGTGTCCTCTGCATCCTCATCACCTTTCAAAGGCTCTTTCATCGCTGGAGAACCTTCAAAATTTCGTGCAGAAATAACACCATAATCAGGAGACATATGAACAAACCAAGAACCATCACGTTCAAATCTATCCAAAGACTGCTCGCGCAAAGCCTGCATTGCAGAATCATTTCCGACAGTTTCCGGATTCGGATCTTCAACAAGACTATTCTGGGCAAAAACCGCACAAGCAGCGGCTGCAACTAAAACTGACAAAAGAAACTTTTTCATTATTATTTAGCCTCCGAAGAAGAATTTGAAGAAGAACCAGCATTTGCAGCGTTTGAACCAGTCTCTGCATTGCTGAAATCCTGATCTTTCAATTCATAACCATCGTAGATATATGACAGAGAATTAGACATATACTTAAGATTGTCAAAATAAATTGTAAAATCATCAACATACTCAGCGGCATCTGAACGAACCCTGAATCCAACAAAAGAAAGATTTCTTGGACCTGAGCGAAGTCTTGAATGCTGATTTATCCATCCAGGAATTTTTACAATAACATTCTTCCAGCCATTAAAGCGAGTATTGCATACAGGCAAGACATGAACGCGTCCGTCCGCATCACGAATCATAACTTCAAGATAATAGAGGTAATTTGCCCCCCAAACCCAGAAATCAAGGTGATCAACATCGCCGACAAACTGTGGCTCATAAGTTTTTCCATCTTTCATTGGAATGACTTCAAGCCAGTTGTCGCCCTTTCTGTTGAAAGCAGCGTTTATGCCAAGAACTTTCGGTTCAACATCAGCTGGCTGGAACTGCTTCAAAGAATTAGGAATTCCATTGAAATAACCAAACTTCGGATACCCTTCTGCAACAAAACGGCTGGCATTTACTGTCCAAGTCCATTCTTTTTCCGTGTCAAAGTTATCAATAGTGAATGTTTCAACACTTTTTGAGTTTGGCTGACTGAATGCCGGAATGCAAAGCGCAAAAAGCAGTGCAAGATTTACAAAGACCATCAAGCCCTTTTTCATGTAAAACTCCTTATACCATATTACATTCCGAAAATGGAATGTCTCATTCAAGATTATCGGAATAAATATATTTAATGTTTACAGTTTTTACTTGTTCAAAAATTAAGAAATTCAATTCTTGATAAGCCATTACAATTATATTTACAGTATTATTATTTGTCAAATTATTTACCGATAAAAAAACGCTTCTTACGGATTTTCAATCATCAGAAATTATGATAATATAAAAAGTATCTGGAAATTCTCAAAGTTTCTGGAAGAATTGTGCAAGGTCATGAGTTGCACGATTATCGAAATAATTTTGGAGGTCATAAAATGGCATTGGTTTCAGCAGTAGAAATGGTAAAAAAAGCTCACGCTGGTCACTACGCAATTCCTGCATTCAACACAAATAACCTTGAATGGACAAAATCTATTCTTGCTGGTATTCAGGAAGCAAAATCACCTGCTATCATTCAGGTTTCTGAAGGCGCGGCAAAATACATGGGCGGATACAAGACAGTTGTAAATCTTGTAAAAGATCTTTATGAATCAATGGGAATCACAGTTCCTGTAGCCCTTCACCTTGACCATGGTACTTACGAAGGTGCAAAAAAAGTTATTGAAGCTGGCTTTACTTCTGTAATGTTCGACGGCTCACACTTTGATTTTGATGAAAACGTTGCAAAATCAAAAGAAATCATTGAGCTTGCACACGCAAAGGGAATGTCTGTTGAATGTGAAGTTGGAGGAATCGGCGGTGTAGAAGACGGTGTTGCTTCTAACGGTGAACTTGCAGATCCAGAAGAATGCAAAAAAATCGCGGCTCTTGGCGTTGACTTCCTTGCTGCCGGAATCGGTAACATCCACGGTGTTTATCCAGCTAACTGGGCAGGATTGAACTTTGACCGCCTCGGCGAAATCAGCACTGCAGTAGAAGGAAAACCACTCGTACTTCATGGCGGTTCAGGAATTCCTTTTGATCAGGTTCATAAGGCTGTAACTCTTGGTGTTTCAAAAGTAAACATCAACACAGAACTTCAGCTTGAATTCGCGGCTGCAACACGCAAATACATTGAAGCTGGAAAAGACAAGGAAGGAAAAGGATACGATCCACGAAAACTTCTTAAACCAGGCTTCGATGCAATCACAGCAAAAGTAATTGACCTTTGCAAGGCATTCGGCTCTGCAGGTCAGGCTTAACCGCTTGAAAAACTGATGATTTTCAAAAATCCCGCCGAAACGGAAGTTTTTTCTGTTATGGCGGGATTTTTTTTATAACAAATTATGAATCAACTTATATGCTATTGAGCCAGGAGGCGGGCTGTCGGGGCAATTTTCCGGGTCAAACCAGGCGGCATCGGAGATTTCGTCTTTCTGGAGTTTTAACTCGCCGCTTTTGTAGTCAGCGGTGAAACCTAGCATCAGCTGGTCTGGAAATGGCCAGCTTTGGCTTCCTTTGTAAACGAGATTTTTTATCAACAGGCCGGTTTCCTCAAAAACTTCGCGGTGACAGGCTTGCTCGGCGGATTCCCCGGCTTCTATAAAACCCGCGATACACGCGTGCATCGATGTGTTTCGGTATGTGTGGCGCGCTAGAAGGACTTTTCCGTCCTGGTTGTGGACTGCAATTATTATGCATGGTTCTATGCGCGGAAAATATATTTTTTTGCAGTACGGACATTCCAACGCAGAAAGTTCCTTGTGATTCTGCAATTTTTGAGCGCAGCTTGAGCAGAATTTTGTGTTTTTTCGCCATTCCAGAATGTGCTTTGCGCGGAACAACGGCGCACTTTTTATTTCTTCATTTGCGGCAAAATATTGGCGCAACGTCTGGAAGGAATATTCTGCGGTGATTAGTTCTTTTGAAGGAATAGAAATTGCGCAGAATTCAAGCGGGGGCGTTGCGGGGGCGACAGCCCCTGCACGGTGGACAGACGAAAACGAGACGGATGTTGAGTTTGAGGCGTAAGGCGGTTGTCCGCCTTCCTTATTTTTTTGAGTTTCTTCTATAAAATCCGCATCCGGGTAGCGGCGCTTAAAATCCAGCAAATCGTCAAAATCAAGCTCCGAGCCGTCAGAATGAAGGACACATTCTTTTTCGATTACCGCAAAGCAGCGTTTTTGGCTTTTTTTGGGATTTTCAGTAAACGGCATTATTTTTATTTCTCCAATTTTGAAAATGGAATGAACGGCGGCTGATTTTTTTTGTGTTCGCCAAGCATTTTTTCCATCCAGACCATATTGTACCAGTGGTTGAATTTATATCCGCAGTCGTGGAATTTTCCGACCATGCGGTAGCCTTGATTTTCGTGGAAAAATATGCTCGCGTTTGTAAGATGTTCGTCCGGCTCGTCTGTCTGGGCTATGCAGGCGTTTGCGTTAAGAATGTTTTGTCTTGAAAGTGTTGACTCAAGCTGGCTCAAAAGCGCAGAACCGATTCCCGAGCGGCGAAGATTTTTCTTGACGTAGATTGAAGTTTCCACCGCCCAGTCATACGCCTCTCGTTCCTTGAAGGCGCTTGCGTAGGCGTAACCGGCGATTTTTCCGTCCTGCTCCGCAACGTAGTATGGATAATTTTTTAGCGTTGCGGCTATTCTTCCGCGGAATTCTTCCAGAGAAGGAACTTCGTATTCAAAAGTAATTGCTGTTTCTTTTACATAAGGCGCGTAAAGTTCCAGCAAAGTTTCAGCATCATCTTCTTTTGCAAGTCGAATATTCATATTGACTAGATATTACCAAAAAATTTGCAAATGACACAACATTATTTTCTTGTTAAAATAGTGACATGAATGCTTACAAATTTTTTCATCCGGATTTGACGAATGATAATATCGCAAAATCTTTGCTAGCTTTTACACTGCCGCTTATGGTTTCGCTTGTTTTTCAGCAGTTTTACAATGCGGTTGACACAATAATTGTGGGGCATTACCTTGGAGAAAATTCGCTCGCCGCAATTGGCGCATGCGCTTCAATATACGAGCTGCTCGTTGGATTTGGAACTGGTTTTGGAAATGGCCTGGGAATTGTTGCGGCACGGGCTTATGGCGCAAACAATGCTGACAAACTGAAAAAAGTTGTGGCGTCATCTTTTGTAATAACCGTTTTTGTAACAATTTTTATAATGATTTTTGGGAAGCTGACTTTAAAGCCGATGCTTTCTTTTTTGGGAACGCCGGCGGAAATAATTGAGGAAGCGTACTCGTACATCTGGTTTATCGCGATTTTTTCAGGGGTCCTTTTTGCCTACAATCTTTTGAGCGGACTTTTGCGTGCAATCGGAGACAGCTTTATGCCTCTGGTTTTTCTGATCGTCTCCTCGCTGCTGAATATTTTCTTTGATATTCTGATGATTGTAAAATTCAATCTTGGCGTGATGGGAACTGCGGTCGCAACGGTTGTGGCTCAGGGAATAAGCGCGCTTCTTTGTTTTTTTTACATTCTTTTTAAGGTGAAAATCCTTATTCCCGGAAAAAAACATTTCAGGGCGGAACAAAAACTCTACCGCGACTTGATTGGTCAGGGGCTTTCAATGGCACTGATGAGCGCGATTGTAAGCTCCGGCTCTGTTGTTCTGCAGGCACCGATAAACAGTTTTGGCACAATGATTATTGCAGGTCATATTTCAGCGCGGAAAATTTTTGGAATCACAAATATTCCTCTGATTTCCATTGGAATTGCCAGCGCGACTTTCGTATCTCAGAATCTTGGCGCACAAAAAATCGACCGAATAAAAAAAGGCGTACGCACCGCAAATTTCATGTGCATAATCTGGGGAATTTTATGCACGGTTGCACTCCCCTTGACCGCAAAAATTCTTATACGCGCAATCAGCGGCTCTTCAAATGATGAAGTGATTTCTTATGGTTCAAAATACATAATATTCATGCAGCCGTTCTACGCGGTTCTGGGAATTCTTGTTGTCTCAAGGAACAGTCTTCAAGGCCTGGGCAGCAAAATCGTTCCGCTTTTTTCAAGCGTGATTGAATTTCTAGGAAAAGTGATTTTTACGCTCGCAATTATTCCCAGGACAGGGCTTTGGGGAATCATTGCCTGTGAACCACTAATCTGGTGCGCAATGACAATCCAGCTTGTGTGGGCGTACAAGATTAAAATATCAAAAGTAAGTTTTTCCTGAAAACGCCAATTTTTATTTCAATAATTTTTTAGCCCAGCCTGATTTTTTAGTTGCTTTTACAAAACGCGTCAAAAAAATCCTTGGTTTTGCTCCAATATTTTTTTCCCCAGTTCTCAAAATTCCATTCATCGGAATATTCGCTGCATTCATAGTCAATGTAAAAAAGTTTTTCATTCTGAACAATAAAATTTGTCGGATAATAATCCAGATTCAAGCCTTTTTCATTGATTTTTTTTGCCATTTCCCTGGCTTGAGCAAGATATTCTTCCTTCATTTTGTCATTTTTTATAATGGAAACAATATCTTCGCCATCAATAAATTCTTTCAGGACAATTTCTTTTTCAAAATCTATTTCATATAATTTTGGAATGTTTACGCCGGCTTCCAAAAGACGCTGATAATCCCTGGATTCTGCCTGAATTTTATTTCCAAACTGAAAATATGCGCATGGCTCGTGATGAATTTGTTTTAAGGTGAATTTGTTTCCGTCTTTTTCCGCAAGATATGAATATCCGCCCTTTCCTTTGCCTAAAAGCTTTATTATTGAAAAGATTTTGCCGTTCACTTCAAAGTTTTGTGGAATTTGCATAAACTTTCTTCCTCATATAAAAAATTTGGGCAACTTATTTACGTTTTATACCAACCAGCAAATCATAACGAGAAACTTTCTGGAAGAAGTTCTCCCAAAGTAAAAATTTTGTATTCAGAGACTGATTTTGCCAGGATGATTTTAAAATCAGGCTGACAGAATTCGCGCAAAACCTGACGGCAGACTCCGCACGGCGAGCAGAATTTTTCAACTTTTCCGTTTTTTCCGCCAACAATGCAGATTGCAGAAAAATCTTTTTCGCCTTCGCTTACAGCCTTAAAGATTGCAGTCCGTTCAGCGCAATTGCTAGGTCCATACGCGGAATTTTCAACATTGCAGCCGCCATAAATTTTTCCACTTTTTGAAAGCAGAGCGGCTCCAACAAAAAAGTTAGAATATGGTGCATATGAAAATTTCAGCATTTCCATAGCCTTTTGAATAAGATTTGTTTCTGAATTTTCCATATGCGACCTCGCTTTAGTATTAATGTCAAGTTTTTAGGAATTGCAAAAAATCGCTGAAAGCGTTTTTTCACAACTTATAAAAAACTCGACATTCATATTATTAAACTTTTGTTAAACCCTTGATTCTTTTATTATCTCAGCGGCTTTTTCCGCCGTAAGACCGGACAAGATTTCCCGGTCTGTAAGATTTTTCAAGGAAATTGTGCCGGATTTTATTTCATCCTCGCCAAGCATAATTCCCCATTTTACGCCTTTTGCGGTTGTTACCGCATATTGCTGAGCCATTTTTTTTGCATCCGGGAAAACCTCGACATTTATACCCAAAGAGCGGAGATTTGCAGCAACTTTCTGGTAATAAATTGAATTTTTTGCGTCAAGGCAATAAATCTCGGCATCAAGGTAACTTCCGGCAGACTTGAAAACACCAAGCTGTTCAAGTCCGGCAATAAGCCTGTCGATTCCAATAGAAGCGCCAACACCAGGAACTTTTTCCTTCATGTAAAGACCGGCAAGATTGTCGTAGCGGCCGCCAGAACAAACAGAACCGATTGAAGGAAGTTCGTTCAGGAAAGTTTCGTACACAACGCCTGTGTAATAGTCGAGTCCGCGCGTAATGCTTGGGTCAAGAACATAAGTTTTTTCAATTCCAGCTGCTTTCATCATTTCGTATATGTCGCGCATACGTTGAGTGTCCGAATCTGCGCCGCCGGCAAGAGCTTCAATCTTTGAAAGAATTTCTTCAAACGAGCCTTTGCTGGAAATGTATTCAATTATTTTTTCAGCCTTTTTTTCATCGCCGGTAAATTCATTCAGTTCTTTTAAAACTTCTTCCTCGCCGACTTTTGCAAGCTTATCAACAGAACGAAGAATATCCTCGCTTTTTTCGCTTACGCCAAGATTCGCAAGAAAACGGTTAAAAATTCCGCGGTGGTTCACGTGAATTGTAATATTTTCAACGCCAATTCCGTTCAAAGCCGCCTTCATAACATTCAGAATCTCAAAATCAGCTGCGGCGCTGTCTGAACCGACTGTATCAATATCACACTGGACAAATTCACGGTAACGGCCGGCCTGCGGTTTTTCTCCGCGCCAGACTTTCGCAATATGATAACGTTTGAACGGAAAATAAAGTTCATTTTTATGCTCAGCCGTAAAACGCGCGAAAGGAACTGTAAGGTCAAAACGCAATGCGACATCGCGGCCACCATTGTCCTCAAAGCGGAAAACCTGCTTTTCTGTCTCGCCGTTGCTTTTTCGCAAAAGAATTTCTGTGTATTCAAGAACCGGCGTATCAATAGGAACAAATCCAAAAGATCTGTAAACTTGTGTAATTTTTTCTGTAAGATTCGTTCTTCCAATTTCAGCTTCTGGCAAAAAATCCCGGAAGCCTTTAAGAACTCTAGGTTGAATTAAATCGCTCATACAAAACATAATATCACAAAAAACTTGCAAGTTACAACAAAATCAATAAAATATAAGACATTATGATTCTTGCATTTGATATTGGAAACACAAACATTAAAGTCGCAATTATTGAAGGCGAAAAAATCACATACCAATGGCGGCTTTCAACAGATCCGAAGCGAACCGGCGACGAATATTTTTCAGCGCTACGCCCGCTTTTTATTGATGCCGGAATTGATTTTACAAAGATTGATGATGCTGTAATCAGCGCAGTTGTTCCAGCTTTGATTGGTCCATTTATTATTGTAACACAGCATTTTTGTGGAAAAAAGCCACTTGTAATCGGACCGGACATTTATCCAAAGCTTTCGGTAAAAATTCCGGAACCCGCAATCCACGAGATTGGAACAGATTTGTTAAGCGATGCCGTTGCAGCTTGGGAAAAATATAAAACTCCTGCAATTGTTATTGATTTCGGAACAGCGCTTTCGTTTACGGCAGTTGATCATAAAGGAAACATCGCAGGAATCGCGATTGCACCAGGACTTGGAACGGCAATCAACTCGCTTTTCAGCAATACAGCCCAGCTTCCGGCGGTTCCGATGGAAGTTCCAGAATCAAGCCTTGGAAAAAACACTGTATGGGCGATCCAGTCAGGAATTTTTCTAGGCTACAAAGGTCTTGTAGAATCAATGGTCAGCAAAATGAAAACCGACCTTTCAAAAGAAAGCATGACAAAAAAGGAAGATATAAAAGTCATTGCAACTGGCGGGCTGAACAGCATGCTTCAGCCAATCACAAAGTGCTTTAATTTTATAGACAAAGATTTAACAATCACAGGAATGAATTTTATTTTAAAAGCTGTAAGAAAACAATAAAATCAATCAGCTTTTTCCATAAAATCCTCAAACTGAACACCAGAACCGTTTTCAACATCTTTTGTTAAAACTGCGCCAACAACAAAATTCAAGAATTCTGGACCAATTCCGGGTGTCAATATTTTTTCTGTCCGCAAAACACCAATATCAGCCGGAACAATTTTTTCGCCTTTTTTCAATGCTCGCATAAAATGAAGGGAACGGTTTGTGCGGCCGTAATTTTTTTCTTCAGCAGACGCAAGTTTTTTTATTCCATCGCCAAGACAGGAAAGAATTTTTTGCGGCTCAAAAGATTCTTTTAGCTGAGAAAATGCAATCTCCCATCCTTTTTCTTTTCCGTACCGATGCAAGACCGCCTCAGTCTGATGAACAGTATGAACCATAAGCGCAAACTGCTCGCCTTCAAGAGCCACAGGGTCATCCAGACCGCTTGTTTTTCGGCTTAAAGTAATATGCTTCTCAATAACTGTTCCGCCACAAATGACCGAAAGAACAGGCACAAGAACTGGATCAAGGCTGTGATCACTCACGCCTGTTTCAACACCAAAAATATTCTTTAGATTTGAAACAAGTTTCAGGTTATATTCAGTTTCTGGTGCAGGATAGCTTGTTATGCAGTGAAGAAGCGAGACATTTTCAGTTCCAAGAATTGAAAGCGCTTTTTCTATATCCTTTAATTTTGAGACGCCCGAAGAAACTATAACAGGAACAGGATTTTTTCCGTTTTTCTTTTGCGCCGCACGGAAATCTGACAAAAATTCCAGCATGGGAAAATGATTCAGTTCCGGCGAGGCAATCTTTATATAGTCGGGATTTATATTTAAAAGTTCCGCAAGACTTCTCAATCCGAAAGGAGAACATACAAATTTCACATTTTTTGAATGGGCATATTCAAGCATTTCCTCATAAAAAGAAGAATCACACTCAAGCTGCTTAAAACGATCGTAAAGCCTTATATTTCCTGTGGGAAGTTTTACAAAACCTGTATCCGGATGAAGAATTTCGTCTGCATAAACCCACTGGAATTTTACGGCATCCGCTCCGGCTTCCACCGCACAGTCAACAAGCTGTTTTGCTTTTTTTAAGGAACCTTCATGGCTTGTGCCGATTTCTGCGATTATAAAAGCCATTATTTTAATAATCCTGCTGCATTTTCAGCCTTAAAACGGTTCGGATAAATATCAATAACTGATTCAGGAAGCCAACCTTCATCAAAATAATACCAATTTTCCGTGTTGTTAAAAACAGCTTTTCCTTTTACCTGAAGGATATCGCCTTTTCTGCAATGTCCGTTTATTTCGCTTGACCAATCGGTATTTTTTCTGAAAGCCGCATACGGATCAATAACAACAGCCCACTGAACATCAGGAGCAAGGGCAAGCGGCTCAGAATTGTCAAAAACTATTTCTTTTTTTGAAGAACATGAAATAATAACCAACGCAAAAATGAAAATCACAGAAAACAGTTTCATCTGAGCTAACAAAAA
Source organism: Treponema sp. UBA7590 (assembly GCA_002478955.1). Lineage (GTDB taxonomy): Bacteria > Spirochaetota > Spirochaetia > Treponematales > Treponemataceae > Treponema_D. The sequence continues at coordinate 17,406 of DLKK01000051.1, read as the reverse complement.
TCGACGCATTTATTTTTCCAGGAATTTTAATACATCAGGATAAATTTTCAAATCTGAATCAACAAAGCTCAGATTTTCAATTTCTTTCGGAAAAACCCATTTATATTCAGTGTGTTCTGTAAGAACATAAGGTTTTTCAATTCCATCATGCTCAAGCTGAACAAGATACGCATTCAAAAAACATTCTTTTTCCTTGTGGAAAAATGAGCATGACGTGATTTTTTCGCCAGGAACAGCTTTTACGCCAAATTCCTCACGCATTTCACGCACAATTGCCATCTGGTCAGTTTCGCCGGCATCAACTTTTCCGCCAGGAAATTCCCAGCGGTTTCCCATATCGCCCTTTGGAATTCTATGGGCAACAAGAATTTTTCCATCTTTACAAACAATACACGCAACCGAATTACTCATTAAAGAAAAAGGACTCCTGGAATTATAAAATGAACAACAGCCGCCGCCATGCAAACCGCCCCGATATATTTTTTATGCTCAACAAAAACATTCTGAAAAAAAGCCGGCAACTCAAGATTTGCTGAACTGTTCTCAACGTAATATTCAAAAAGCATAGCCGCACCGCCAAGAAGCCCTGCCAACGCCGGCACAAGGTCACCCAAAAACGGAATTCCGTTCACCGCAGAAAGAAGTTTCACAATCGCCACAAAAATAGAAAGAACGCCAATCACAAGCTGAAAAAGCTTGTCGTTAAGCACAGAATTTTTTGCAAACATTCCATTAACAGATTTTTTCTGATGAGGCAACTTTACGCCACGGTAATCTGTGTCCAAAAAAGAAATATCATCATCAGGATTTACTTTTTCCTCCACCGGCGAAGCCTGCTCCTCTTCCTGCCCTGAAGATTTTCCAAAAAAAAGAATAAAACCAACAAGAAGGTTCAAAAAAACTGACAAAAAATAAAATTGTATCATATCCGCCTCTTTCTAACGCTTTACAATATTTGTTGAAAAACTTTTTTTCTCATCGCCAAGCGTTACTTCTGCAACAATATTTATTATATCATAATCCTTGAATTGTGTCCGTAGAAAAAGCTCGTCTCCGTCATAAGAATCAGAAACCTCTGAGGTTTGCACAACTGTTCCAGAAGAATCAACCGCATTAAAAACCGCCGTTACAGGAAGAGGAATAAATTCATCGCGTTTTTTATTTTTTCCAGAAATTCCTTCCGCCTTGAACGTTACATAAACTTCCTCTGTATAGGAAAATGCTGTCAAGCTTCCATAAGTTTCACCGATTCTTGATTTATTTTTGTTGGCCTGATAAGACATAAAATATGCAAATCCGCAAAAAAGAATAAGAAAAACAAGCATCGAGCGGTTCAACGGATTTTTAAGAAGAATTTTAAATGGATTTCTCGTAAACTGGTTCACTTTTCCAGCATAAAAATCCTGGACAATTTTAGGGGCATTTTTTATACGTTCCTCGCGATTATAATAAAAATGCAAAGTTTTTTCACCGTCGGCATATCCTTCATCAATTTTATCAAAATCCATAGCAAACCTTTATTTAAACATTGTATCCAAAAGCGAATCCGTGCGCCACCAGACAATTCTGGCTTTTTCTTTTTCACAAAGAAGAGCAGAAATAATTCCCTCATCCGAAAGCGAAAGAGAATAATAAAGTGTATTTTTGTGGTCAATTTCAATGTTTCGTTTTATGACATTCTGTGTTCCCGGCTGCAGCATCAAAACATTGAAGCCCTTATCCGTTGTGATTATAAAATACATCCAAGTATTTTTTGTCACACCAAGAAAATCATACGGCAACTTGTACGTAAGCTTTGAAAAATCTTCAGTAACAGATTCCTCATAAGCCGGAATGTTCAGAGCCTCGCCGAATTTTCCAGTTGAAATATCAAGCGGATAAACAGAACTTTTTACGTAATCAATTCCAGACTGCGTTTTTGACTCTTCATCGATGTGAGAAAAATAATAGTCAACCTTTACATAAAGCCGTTCCGCATAACAGTCTGGAACAATATTTTCAACAGTAACAAAAAGGTCAGTCTGCTCTGCGTTCACATTGACTGATTCAGGCGTAATGCCAGGCACAACTTTCACTCCGACCGGAACCTGATACTTTAAAAATCCAGAAGAAGCAAACCAATAAGCCGCAAGCCCATCGTTTGTTGAGCAGATAACTACAATTTCATTGTTTTCTGTTGTATAGATATTTTTTATGTCTGGAAATGGAGTTCCGCTTGGCCCTTGTTGACCAAGATAATCAATCTCTTTTCCATCGCTGGAAATCCGCAGAACAACCTGACTGTAAAGAAGACTTAAATCCTCCGCCTGTTCATTACGTTCCCGCGGGACATTTCCGACCGCATAAATATATTTCCGGGAATCAACCGCAATTTTTCCGGTCAAGGCAAAAGGATACGAAATCGGCTTCCAGATTCCAGAAGCAGCATCGATAATAGAAGAAAAATTTGCCTGGCTGTAAAAATCCTCGCTGTAAAAAAGAGAAAGCAAGTCGCCATAAGAGTTAAGAGAAAGAACCTTGCCGGCGTCACCATTAACTATGTAAAAAAAACCATCCCGCATATAAAGCGAAGTTGAAACCGGTCCGCTTTCCTTTAGTTTGAAAAGATTTATCTGCTCCGCAAAATTTCCGTAATTCAAGGTAAAAAGTTCATTTTCAGAAACAGAAAGAACTTTGTTCGACCTTATGCACGAAGCAAAAAAAACAGAAATAAATGCGAAAAACAGACAAATAAAAATTTTTCTAAGCATTTCTTCCACAGCAGTTTTTATATTTTTTACCACTTCCACACGGACAAGGATCATTTCGTCCGATTTTAGGGGAAGAACGTCTTACAGTTATTGACTGTCCTTGAGTATGCTGAGCTGTAATACTTCCAGCCGCCTGACGTCGAGCCAAAGCCCCATTCATTGAAGAAGCCGGTCTAGCCTGTTGGGTGATATTCTCAGCCTCAGAGTGCTGTGCGTTCATATTTCTCTGGTTCTGCATAGCCGCTCTTCTTCGGGCTTCCTGTGCTTCAGGAGAAAGCTGAATGCGAACTTTAAATACTCTTGACATTACAGAATTTCGGATTGAATCAAGCATTTCATCAAACATATTAAATCCGTCAATCTTATATTCTGTAAGAGGATTTTTTGAACCATAAGAACGTAGCCCAACTGCCTCACGCAAAGCCTCGAGCGCCTCAAGCTGATCTAGCCATTTTTTGTCAATTATCTGAACATACTGGTAACGAATAAAAAGATTGAAATTCTCTTTTCCGACCAAAGTTTCCTTTTCTGTAATATCGTTCTGCAGAGCCGCAAGAACAGCTTCCTGCGAGATATTTTCGCCAAGTGAAATACCAAAATAATTTGATACATCTTCAACAAGCTGCTTTCTTGCCTCATCCTTTTTTCCATGAGAATGTTCATAGTCATAGAAAAGATTTTCTACCATTTCATCAGCGTTATTCAAGACGCGCTGCGCAAGATCTTTATCTGCAAGGATTGAGTCGCGCTGCTCATAAATCACGTTTCTCTGCTCATTCAGAACATCATCATAATCAAGCAAATGTTTTCGGATCTCAAAGTTTCTGTCCTCAACTTTCTGCTGAGCCTTGGCAATTCCCTTGTTAAGCCATGGATGGTTTATCGGCTCGCCTGGTTCCATACCAATTCTCTGCATCATGACTTTCATACGGTCACCACCAAAAAGGCGCATTAAGTCATCATCCATGGAAATAAAGAATTTTGACCGTCCAGGATCGCCCTGTCGGCCAGAACGACCGCGGAGCTGATTATCAATTCGGCGCGACTCATGGCGTTCAGAGCCAATTACATACAGACCGCCGGCTTTCTTGACTTCCTCGTTTTCCTTCAGCCAATTTTCTTTTTCAATTTTATACGCTGCCTCATACTGCTCTGGAGTGGCATTTGTTCCAGCCCGCTTTCTTGCGCGGAATTCCGGATTTCCACCAAGCTTAATATCAGTACCACGACCAGCCATGTTTGTCGCGATTGTAACAGCGCCTTTTGCACCTGCCTCGGCAATAATCATAGCTTCGCGTGCATGGTTCTTTGCGTTCAAGACCTCGTGACGGATTCCTTTTTTAGTCAAAAGAGCTGAAAGAAGCTCTGATTTTTCTACAGAAACAGTACCGACAATCACAGGCTGACCTTTTGCATGAGCCTCCTGAACTTCCTTGCAGATTGCCTCCCACTTGTCCTGCTCGTTCAGATAAACCTCATCATTTTCGTCAATACGGGCAACAGGACGATTTGTAGGAATCGCAACAACATCAAGATGATAAATTTTATTAAATTCAACAGCTTCTGTAGCAGCAGTACCAGTCATTCCAGAGAGTTTTGCATACATTCGGAAAAAATTCTGGAAAGTGATTGTGGCAAGCGTTCGGTTTCTCTGCGCAATCTTCAGATGCTCTTTTGCCTCAATCGCCTGATGAAGCCCATCGCCATAACGCCGACCTTCCAGAACACGGCCAGTGAATTCATCAACAATCTGAACCTGCCCGTCGCGAACAAGATAATCAACATCATTGTGGTAAAGGACATGAGCCCTTACAGCCTGGGTAAAATAATGAACATATTCAAAATATTCCTCATCAACAACTTTTGCGTCCGCCGGAATAAGATTATGCTTGTGAAGAATCTCATCGATATGCGCAATTCCTTTATCAGTAAAAGAAATCCGCTTTGACTTCTCATCAATCTTGTAATCACCCTTTATGAGTTTTCGCTGCTCAGGTTCCATCTCAACTTCGTCTGGGTAATCATCAGTTTTCGGATCTTTTTCGACCTCAGAAAGCTCGTCCACATATTTATCAACTTCGTGGTACTTATACGTATCATCCTCGCCCTGTCCAGAAATGATAAGCGGTGTTCTTGCCTCATCAAT
>DLKK01000051.1:1147-12396 GCA_002478955.1 Treponema sp. UBA7590 | reverse complement strand
GCCATGTTGTCACGCAGGTAATCAAAACCAAACTCATTGTTTGTACCATAAGTAATATCACAGTTGTACGCAAGCTTTCTAGCCTCATTGTCCATATTGGAAAGAATCGAGCCGACCGTCTGTCCAAGATAAGCATAAACCGGGCGCATCCAGTTGGCATCTCGCTCAGCAAGATAATCGTTTACAGTAACAACATGAACGCCTTTTCCAGTAAGAGAATTAAGATAAACCGCAGGAACGCACATAAGAGTTTTTCCTTCACCGGTTTTCATCTCAGTGATTCGTCCTGAATGCAGAACAAGCGAACCCATAATCTGAACATCATAAGCTCTTTCTCCAAGCACACGGAACGCGGCCTCTCTTGCCAAAGCAAAGGCCTCTGGAAGAATATCATCAAGTGAAGCGCCATTTTCAAGACGCTCTTTAAATTCTTTAGTCTGTTTCGGAAAATCTTCTGCACTAAGCGATTTAGCCCACTCTTCTTTTGCGTTTACAGCAGCAACAAGTGGCTTAAGTTTCTTTACATCCCTTTCATTCTGGGAACCAAACAATACGGTTAATACTTTATCAATAAACATAGTACTTTAAATATAAAGTTTTTTACGTGGCAAGTAAAGAATTATTTTTTATTTTATTAAAATGAAAGGCGGACAACAACGTTCAAGCCTGCGGCTTTCACTCCTTAGAAAAAGCCCAAGATCTTTTTCTGACGCCATTTTTTCAGTAAGGACGGACAACCGCCCAAAGTAACAGTTTTGCCTGCAAAACTGCAAACGAAGCTAAATTAATAATCCCATAAAAGAAATAGAAGCTTCGTTGCTACCCACCGTGCGGACACATTTTCCTGAGACTTTGTTTTGCAAAGTCTGTAGCGAAGCGTATAACGCCCCTTTCCGCAAACTATCTTGTTTTTATTCCGCTAATCCTGTTCGCCGGCCAGAACCTGTAGACCGCCGAACCCAAGATTCTTTTCTTATTAACGTACTGAGGAGCAATGTTTGAATAATAAAGAACAGAATAATCATCTTCCTTTGTGAGCGGCTTGAACGCAGATTCATACGAATGTCGCATATCAAGAGAATTAAAACGGTTATCGCCCATCATAAAATAACAGCCGTCAGGAATATACTGCGGAGTTCCATCATCAAGGCTGGCAGGGAAAACCGGCATATTGCGCTGATCCAAAATCAAAAGGTAAAAATAAAGTTTCTGCGCTTCTGTGATATATTCCACAATTTTCTTGTCGGCATTAATGTCATCAGTGGAATAACCTTTTTCAATAAGCTCGGCAGTCCTAAGAAAAGTTCTTCCGGCCGCAAGCTTTATCATAACATTCAGCCTAAAATTCGATTCCGCATAAAAATCACCGTTAAAAAGTGTCAATGAATTTGCGCTTTTTGCAATCTTTTTGTCCAGCTCGGAAACGTTAAAAGCCGCGCCGATTTTTCCATCATTCAGCCAGTCGCACATAAAACTGTCAAACCAGCGGCAATTTTCTATTCCTGAAAGAATTTTTCTTGTGTTTTCATAATAATTTGAAAAAAGTTCATAAGTGTTCAAGGAAACCGGCGATTTTTCAGCGTCAGAAATTCCAATCCTATCAAAAATTGAATGAAATTTTCTTGAAATAGACAAACACTCAGCGGCAGCCGCATTCAAGTCAAAATTTCTGCGTTCATCCTCAATTTCAATCATCAAATCGTAGTTTTTCTGGTTCAGAGGAACATCCTGGACAGCACTTTTTTTCATGCTGTTCAAACGAGCCGCAACCGGAGCAAGATTCCAGCAGGCAAATTTTGAATCCATTTCAACCGGCAGAAATTCATCGTTTGCGGCAGTACGCGAATAAAGAGTTCCATCCTGCATAATCAGCTGCTCGCCCGGCTCGCCGCAAATTCTCTTTACAAGAGGATCCGCCTTTGGCTCTCCATATTCATCAACATTAAGATTTACGGTTGTAAAAGTTAGCATATAAACAATCTGAGAAACCACGGTGCGGACCTCAGATTTTCTATCAAAAGAATAATGAGGATTCCTGAACACAACAACATCTCCACGCCTATATTTTTTTAGGCAAGGAACGCCAACATCGCTAAGAGGAAATTTCGGGCCGCTTGGGGTTTTCAGGACAACAACTCGGTCGCCAATCAAAAAAGAAGGAACCATTGATTCCGAAGGAATAACATAAAGCTGAAGCACAAAAATCTGAATCAGAAGAACCATAAAAACAGCCTGGACAAGCGCATCAATCCAGTCCAATGCTTCAAAAAGAACAGATTTTGCGGAGATTTTCTTTGCGGCAATTATTCCAGAACATTTGTTTTTTTCCGCAATTTTTTTCCATTCAGGATTCAGTTCAAAAATTCTCTTTTCCTTAAAAAAATGCAGAACAATCAGAGACGAAACAAAAACCACACACCAAAGAAAAACAGTAACAACATCATACCAATAATATGTGCCATTTTTTCCTGCGCGGCGCAAAACAAAAGAAGCCAGAAGAATAAAAGGAATATATTGAAGAAATTTCACAGATGCCGAAACAGACTCGTACAGTTCCAGACGGATTGTCTTATTCAGCAGGAAATAAAAAAGAAAGAAAGTTCCAGCAAGGCTTACAGGAAAAGCCAACAAAGAAACATCAAATGAAAAACTCAAAGAAAAAAGAGTAAATAATAAAGATGCAGCAACTGTGATTACAGCAGGAATACGTATTTTATTCATATTCCTACTATAATCAAAAAACTGAATAAAGTAAAATATTTTTACCTTATAATTTTAAACATGAAGACAAGTTGCAATACGTTCAAGAACCTTTTTTCGGTCCAAAGGTTTGATAATGTAGTTTTTTGCACCTAGCAAAAGGGACTTTTTTACAAGCTCCTCTTTTCCAAGCGCGCTGATCATTACAACCTTAGCGTTTTTATCAAATGTCATAATCTGTTCCAATGCTGTAATGCCGTCCATTCTTGGCATTGTAATATCCATTGTAACAAGGTCAACATTAGGAGCAAGTTCTTTGTACTTGTCAACACCTTCTTTTCCGTCGGCGGCAGTTGCAACAACTTCATAGCCTTCGCTAGTAAGAATCTGTCCAAGTTGTTTTGCAACACACATTGAATCATCAACAATCATTACTCGGAAAGCAGAACCGTCACTTTTACGTCCGTCTGGGGCACGCTCATTGATTGATGGAAAGTCTTGTACTGTTTTCATATTTTACTCCAAGTTTTACGCACGTTCGCGAATAGCAACATTAACTTCGATTTTACCATATTCGGTAATAAGAGGAACTATCAATGCCTCAACATTTTCAGCTCCACCGCCAAGAGCCGCAATTTCCATCTGCTGGCCGGCAAACAAAGCTGGAGGCGTAAGGTCAAACTTAAAATTAAGCTCATGCAGTTTTGTAACCGCCTGGGCTGTAATAAGATTTGCAAGCTCACTGATTGTAGCCTTAGCAAGCTCATTAAATGAATCCAGTTTTTCACCATTCATTTTAGATGCAATATTAATTGCGGTTTCCATAGTCATATCAAAAAGAACCCGTCCTTCAACATCACCGGCAAGTCCTACCAAGGCAGCAACACCCATAACAGGCATGGCTGTTGATTTTAAGTAAAGGTTTCCCCTTTTTACTTCAGCACCGCCAAGAACTTCCTTTAAAACCCTATAGGATGTTTCGACAAACGGATTGATATACTCGACTCTCATCACAAACCTCCACTATTTTATTGTTTTGTAAACGCTGTAAGCACACCTTCTGTATGCTCAAGGAACTCTGATGAATCGTGAATAATTTCGTTTTCTCCAAGAATAACAGAGCCGTTTCCCTTTAATTTTTCAGAGAAATCGTTCAGCACTAGCTTTTGCGCATCTCCATCCAGCAAGGAAAGCAAATCCCGCGCAAAAACCAAATCAACCATCGGAAGCGCATTTGTGTTCCGGCAGTCGTGATATTCAAACATAATGCTGTCTTTTATCTGCTGATTAAAGGCATTTGCCCCGGAAGCCGTTTTAACAAGATACGGAGAAAGCCAGCTAGACTTTGAATCTTCAGGAACAGTAAGCATAGGAGCATTGGAAACGCTCAAAAGGTCAACATCCTGCGCATAAAGCCTTATCTTTGACTCAGGGTATTTTTTTGCAAGAACGCAGGCAAGACAATAAGTTTCCATTCCCTTGCCACATCCCGGGTTCCATACAATAATCTGCTTAGCGGTGTTTTCCGGCAAAAGATTAAAAAGATTCTCAGCATATTCGTTTGTCCACCAGGAACCAGTGCATTCAGACCAGAAAGATTTCAGGAATGCCGCGGCATCAGCCTCATTCTGAATCTGAACCGAAGAACCGTTCTTTTCCTGAACCCATTTCTCATAACGGCTTTTTACCCAGCTTTCATTCAGCGGACTGACAAAAAATTTTCCAAACTGTTTAAGTCCTTCCACCACAAACTTATAGTTCTCATCAAACAAATCTTTTTTCTGCTCTGCAACAGGTTCAGAATTCTGACCGCCTTGAGCATTATTGTTTTCAGACAAGCCAGAAGAACAACCAGATGCAACCGAACTTTCCGGATGAGTTTTCACAGACTCAGAAGAGACAGTTTTTTCAGAGGAAGATTTTTCCGCGCTTCCTGCTGTTTCCGCAGACTGATTTTCATTCTGGGAAACCTGCATCGATACAGCTCTTTCTGCTGAAATCTCATTCAGTCTTTTTTCGTACTTTGAGTCATTATCATCTTTTGATTTTGAAAAAATGCGCTCAACATCCAAAAGAATGTAAAGATGCTTGTTATTTTCTATTACACCGGCAATGTACTTGATATTTATATCAGCAAAAAGCGGATGTGAAGGCTGGATTGAACTTTTCTGGATTCCTACAACTTTGTCAATCTTGTCAACAATAACACCGAATGTCTGTTCGTTTACAGTAAGAATCAGCAAATTCTGAAGTTTTGCCTCCTCATCTTTTGTTTCCCGGATATTAAAGAAAATCCGCAAATCCAAAATCGGAATTATTTCACCGCGGAGATTATAGACACCAACCACAAAAGGAAGTGTGTTCGGCACATACGTGAACTGACCTGCCTTGGCAATTTCCTTTACGTACATAATGTCGATTGCGTAATCTTTTCCAGAAATTGAAAAAGTCACCATTTTAAAGTCAATAGTTTCCTGAACCTTGCGCTCGTCCAAAGTTTCCTGCTGGACCGCTGAAGCAAGATTCATATTGTCATCAGAAATTAAAATAGATTCAAGAGTCATATAAACCTCACTTAGAACCAATCATATTTGACTGGGAAGCCGCATCCATCTTTATGCTAAGCTCAAGAAGCTGGCTTACATCAATAATCAACGATACAGAACCATCACCCAAAATAGATGCGCCCGCAATTCCCGGAGAAGCCGTATATTGATCCTTCAACGGTTTGATTACGACATCTTCCTCGCCAATCAAGGAATCAACCATAACACCGACTTTTCTGTCCTTTGAACCGACAATTACAATATTGCAATATTCATCATGCGCGCCTTCTTTTATTCCGAACAATCTTGAAAGTCTAAGCACGCTGATAACTTCATTTCTAAGGTTCAAAACCTCGTAGTTATCGATAGTTTTTATATCTGAATGAAGAATTCTCTGGCTTTCAATCACAGATGTAATAGGAATTGAATAAATTTCTTTTCCAACGCGGACAAGAAGTCCCTGGATAATCGCAAGAGTAAGCGGAAGCCTTATGCTGAATGTAGTTCCCTTGCCTTTCTGGGAAGTAACATTTACAGTTCCATTCAGTTTGTCAATCATTGTCTTTACAACGTCAAGGCCTACGCCGCGACCAGAAATCTTTGAGATTTTATCCGCAGTTGAAAAACCAGGTTCAAATATAAGCTGGTGGATTTCATTTTCAGAAAGAACTTTGTCCGGATGGATAATGCCTTTCTCAATCGCCTTTTTGCGGACTTTGTCAGCGTCAATTCCTGCACCGTCGTCAGAAATATCAATTATAATAAGATTTCCCTCGTTGGAAGCCTTTAACAAAACAGTTCCAGCTTCTGGTTTTCCAGCCGCAACACGAACCTCCGGACTTTCAATTCCATGATCGCATGAATTTCGAACACAATGCATAATCGGATCAAGCAAATCTTCTACAACAGCCTTGTCAAGCTCAGTGTCCTCACCTTCAATAACAAGATTGATTTTTTTGTTCAAATCGCGCTGCAAATCGCGGACAACACGTGGAAATCTGCTGAAAATCTGATTTATCTGGACCATTCGGATTTTCATTACGCCTTCCTGAAGCTCACTGGCGATTCTGCCCAGATTTTGCGTTGAGGAACGCAGTTTTATTGAAAGCGACTTTAAGTTCGAGTCTTCACCGCTTGCCTCATCCGCAAGACCGCCCAAGACGCGGTTTATTTCAGAACGTACTTCATTAACTGGTTTTCCGTGCTGAACATCATCAAGATAGCTAGGAAGCATATCCATAAACTGGCGAATTTTTTCACGGTGAAGAATTTCTTTTGTATTGAAATCAACTAGAGCCGCCGTAAGATTTGCGGAAAGCTGATTGAACGATGCCTTTGTGATTACAATCTCGCTCACAAGATTCAAAAGATAGTCAACGCGCTTTGAATCAACACGCAATACAGAATTCTGTTGGTTCGCGGCAGAAGTTTTTACTGGAGAAACAGGTTTCGCAAGCGGAGCCGACTGTTTTTTCTCTTCTGGTTTTGCAGACGAAGCCTCTGAAGCCGGCTGGGAATCCGCAGTTTTTTCAGTTTTTACGGCAGTTTCTGGCGAAGAATTCTGCTGGACAGAAGGATTTTCCTCAGCCGCAACATTTTTTTCTGCCGAAGCATTGGAATTTCCTGCAACAGGTCCTGTAATTTCCTGCGCGTCTGTAGCAACAGTCACATCGCCAAGAAACGCAACATCCTCAATTTTGTCAGCAGTTGAATCAGATGCCAGGTAGTAATAAACACATTCATAAAATTCGTCTTCATAAAGTGCATCAAAATCTGGAACAGTCTTAAGAACGCTGCCGAGCGCCTTCAGAGCGGCAAAAACCTGGATTCCACCAACGGAATTCATAGGATTATTCTCATCAAATTTTACAGCGACACGCCAAACCTTCTGATTTCCTTCGCAGGCACTTTTAAGTTCCTCAAATTCTTCCTCAGAAAGAGACGGATAATTAAACGGATTCGCAGGATTTGAAGTTAGCGCAGAAGAAACAGCAAGCGGCACAGACTTTTCAAGTTTAGGACCAAAGCCAGCTGGTGGCGCTGAATGTTTTTTCTTTGAATCTTTTTTCGGAACATAAGACTCAAGTTTCGCAACAAGCCCAGAAACATCTTCCTGATAGACAGAACCGTTTTGCCGCGCTTCCAGCATCGCTTTTATGACGTCAATCGACGTAAGGAGAATATCTATTATATCTTCTGTAACCTGAAGCCTGTCAGAACGAATCTCATCTAGGACGTCTTCTACTTTATGAGTAAATTCGGACAGTTCGTTCATTTCAACAGTTGCAGACCCACCCTTTAAAGTGTGGGCAGCACGGAAAATTTCATCAACAGCCTCATGGTTTGAAGGATCGCTTTCAATCACCAAAATATTGCTTTCAAGAGTTTCAACCTGCTGTTCAGCCTCGGCAAAAAAATCCTTAAGCAATTCCTCGTTGTCTGGATCTAAATAATCACTCATACCATAATTATATAACACTTTTTTAAGAATTCAAGAGATTTACAATTGCAGATTAAGTTAATTTTTTGTTAGATTTTCTGCCGGAGCCTTAATAAATTAGCCCAAATATCGAATTTTTAATTCAATTTGTAGGCTGAATTATAAAACTCGACATTCAGGATATTTAATCTCACTGTATTACTGTATTATTGTAAAAAAATGAATAAAATCCAAAATCTTCTAATGAATTGCAAAAAAAATGCCGATAAACAGAAAGGAAAAATATTTTGGAGTTCATTATGACAAGCAGAAAAATAAAATTTTTAACAATGTCAGCAGTTTTTGCCATGCTGAGTTCATTTTCTTTTGCGGAAGTTTTTTTCAGCGGCTTTGCAGGATTAAAGACAGATTTCGGCTCTTCCAGCAAAAATTCGTTTGACCCGGAGCTGAAATTCCAGTCATTTTTTTCCGGACAGTTCAGTCTTTCTGAAAATATTTTTGCACATGCTGAATTTTCCCTTGCGACAGATGATCTTTTAGAAAATTCAATTTTTGATGAAACTCCAGGAACTTTTAAGATTGATGAACTTTCAATTATTTTCAGAAGACAGCTTTTTGACGCCACAAACTACCTAAGTTTTTTCTGCGGAACTTACGAATCGATTGGTTCAGATATTTTTCTTAGGCGGCAGTTTGGAATCCAACCGATTGCATCAAAAATCACAGAAGGATGGCTAGGGCTTTCAGGTTCTGTAATCTACCCGACTTTCGGTGTCGGTGGCTCAGACATAATCCATTTCAATACTCAGCCAATGGCATTCGGACTTTACATTTACGTAAACCACGAACTTGATGACAGCTACTGCTTCAACTCAGACTTAAGATTTGCCGGCGTATACAGATTTTTCACATTTGATTTTGCAGGAGGAATCGGAATGCCGTTAAAGAAAAGCGACAGCCAGGATGCATTTGTAATAATCGACACGCTTTATTGGCGGGCAGGAATGAATATGCTGATTGGAAACAGCTACACAACTTCACTTTTTATGCAGGCAGGAGTTTCCGACATTGAATTCACAAAAGACGACAGCTATCCTAAAATTGACGAGAATGCAGCCTACTTGCTTTTCGAGCCTCGATTCAGAACAGAAAAATTTCAGCTTCACCTTACGTTGTTCAGCCTTCCGCAGGACACCGTTGATGATTTTATTTTTATAAACGATACTTTTGGCGCGAACATAAATATTTTTACAGACAACCTTTACATAAAAAACAAGATGTTTGTATTTGGAATAAACGGCGCACTTTCATTCCCAGAAAAGAATTTCACAGATTTGATAAAGCACCCAAAGGAACTTTTTGAAGATGATTACACTGTGCTTGTAGCTCCATATATTTCAACCAATTTTTACAATGGAACTATCCACGGAATGTTGCAGGCCAAAATAACCGACATGATAGACGGAAATTTTGGCTCTGCGCTTAAATTAAATATCGGTTACAAAACCCAATTCTAGTCTGAAATTAAAATTCGAGCCTAGAAAGACGTTCACAAGCCTCGTTCACATCTTTCTGGTGCCCGAACGAACTGAAACGGATAAAACTTTCACCACTCGGACCAAATCCAGAACCTGGAGTTGTCACTATGTGGCACTTGTTTAGAATTGTGTCAAAAACATCCCAGCTTTTTTTGCCAGGAAATTTTGCCCAGACGTAAGGGCTGTTTCCGGTTGAATAAATTTCAACGCCGATTTTCCTGAAGTTTTCACCTTTTAAAGTTTCTTCTATTTTTTTTGCGTTAACAAGATAATAATCAATCACATCTTTCATTGCCTTGATTCCTTCCGGTTCAAGACAAGCAAGTCCACCAGCCTGAGCAACATTAGAAGCTCCGTTGAACAAAGTTGTCATAACGCGGTTCCAGTCTTTGTTCACGCTTGTTCCGTCAGCAAATTTTAATTCATTCGGCACAATTGACCAACCAAGACGAACACCGGTAAAACCAGCTGGCTTTGAGAAAGAATTTATTTCAATCGCGCAAGTTCGGCTTCCTTCAATCTCAAAAATTGTCTTCGGAAGATTTTCATCGCGGATAAATTCGCGGTAGGCAGCGTCATAAATAATAATACAACCGTTTGCGTTCGCAAAATCAACAAGCTTCCTCAAATCTTCTTTTGTTGCGCAAGCTCCGGTCGGATTGTTCGGAGAACAGAAATAAATCAGACTGTTTTTCTTGATTTTTGAAAGTTCCGGAAAGAAATTGTTTTCTGGAACGCAAGGCATATAAGTCACACCTTTGTAACCTTTTCCTGTATTTTTTCCGGCAGCGCCAATAATTACAGAACCATCAACATAAACAGGATAAGAAGGATCCTGGACTGCGACTTTCACTTTTGAGCCGAACAAAGTCTGTATTCTGGCAATATCGCATTTTGCACCGTCAGAAATAAAAACCTCATCTGCAGTTGCCATTCCTTTGTACCATACTTCCGCAATTTTTGCGCGCAAAGCAGAATTTCCCTGCTCATCACCATAACCAGAATAACCTTCCGCAGTGGAAAGAGCCATTGAATAATCAGCCATTGCTTTTGCAATGAATTCCGGGAGCGGTTCAGTTGTGTTTCCTATGCTAAGACTGATGATTTTCGCATCTTTATTTTTTTCCTGATACTCGCGGCGGCGGCGAGCTACTTCCGGGAACAAATATCCCGCAGTCAAATTTTTGAATCCTGAATTTCTTTTAATCATAATGCTCTTATTTTAGTAATTGTGTTTTTTTTTGTAAACAGCAGCAAGAAATCTCAGGAAATATTTGACAAATCGCATTATCTGACAGAAAATTAAGAATCATGTTTTTAGGAGCAAAAAATGGCTAAAAAAGGAAAAGACTATTTTGGTGCAGGTCGGTTTATCAGCGTGATTCTTGCAATTATTCCACTGACATCCTGGATTTGCGGTTTTGTAACACGTTTCCAGGAAAAAAAATTTGTAGCTGGAATTTTGCGTCTTTTTTTAGGATGGAATATAATCTGGTTCCTTGATTTGATTCTTATGATTTTTACAGGAAAAATTTTAAGACTTATCAACTTCTAAAAAAAACAGCCACAGAAATGAATAAGATTCAAAACTGTGGCTGTTTTTATGCGAAAAAGAATTGATTTTACGAAAGTCTAAAGTCTGCTTTTGATTTCCGCAATAAATTCCCAGCTGTTCAGTATTTTTTTTGCCGGTGGATTTGCAAGAGCCGCAAGGTCGCCTGTCATAAGTCCATCTTCAATTGTTGAAAGAGTTGCTTTTTCAAGTTTTTCAGCAAATTCAACCAAATCTTTTGTCCCATCAAGCTCACCGCGTTTTTTGAGCGCACCTGTCCATGCAAAAATTGTCGCAACCGGATTTGTGGAAGTTTTTTCACCCTTAAGATAGCGGTAATAATGCTTCTGAACAGTTCCGTGGCTCGCCTCATATTCAAACTGACCGTTTGGAGAAACAAGAACGCTTGTCATCATCGCAAGACTTCCGCACGCAGACGCAATCATATCGCTCATAACATCGCCATCGTAGTT